>JAFUKI010000028.1 GCA_017467815.1 Clostridia bacterium | reverse complement strand
GGTGTCCTGTGCGGACGGCACTTAGAGGGGTTTGCCGAAGCGAAACCCCTCTAAGAACTCCCCCGCTTTATTGGTAGTGGAGTATGGTTTCATTTGCTGTTTGCTTGAGAAAAGCAATTTAGGATGCAAATCAGCGCTGACCGCGGAAGGGGCGAAAGAATTTAGTTTATCCTGCTGACGGTTAATACAGTTGAAAAGTGGGTCAGTGCACAGAAATGAAGTACGTACAGGAAAAATATAAGCTACCGCGGCAATAGCTGTTCGTAAGGCTTTTTGCCGCGGCAGCCTATATTACCCTTCAGCCAAATCAAATCACTGTGCTTAGCTGCAAGCAAAACAAACTTTTCCACAAGCCTTACTCCACTACTGCACCCCTGATCGCGGTCAGCGCAAATCTGCAACCTCCACTATTTTTCTCAAACAAACAGCAAAATGAAGCCTGCCCATACTATTTCGCCAAGCGGGGGAGTTCTTAGAGGGGCCTCGCTTTGGCAGGTCCCTCTAAGTGCCGTCCGCACAGGACACCCTAAAACAAAAGATTTAAAATAAACTAACCGTAGAACAACCAAACACAAAATTCAACCCCAAAAAAACTATATTCCAAATAAAAACCTCACGTAGAAAACCCAAACAAAACCCACCCCCAAAAAAAGCTGTGTCAAAATAAAAACTACATTTCCCTAAAACCAACCCCAATGAAACAAAGAAAACCGAAGAAAAACGCAAAAAAGAGGAAGAAACAAGCAAGAAATTTCCCAAACCCTATTGACTTTTCCCCCTGTTATGATATATAATTATTGTTGTCTATCTGTGCGCCTCGAAAAACAGCGCATGATTCCGTGAACACCCTAAACAGAAGGAGGTGCGAATATGCTTAGAACATATCAGCCTAAAAAGAGACAGAGAAGCAAGGTACACGGCTTCCGTAAGAGAATGGCTACTGCTGACGGCAGAAAGGTACTGAAGAGAAGACGCGACAAGGGCCGCGCTCGTCTGACCCACTAATCCGTAAGCTGAAGAAAAATTTTAGAACCCTTCTATAACCTCCGTTCAATCGAATCCGGAGGTTATAGTTTTGTCGGCAGTGCCGACAGCCAATGTCGGGTCACTTGCAGCTGAATAGGAGAGTCATCCCACGGTTCATTAATTGGGTTTAAGAAAATCTCCTGTTTAGACAGTGCCGACAGCCAGAAATCGGCGTTTGTGAAGCGGAGATCATGGCTGTGTCCCACGACATTCCGCTTCGCTGATTTGGGTTCGTAATGGGTTAGAATTGATGATTGGTTTGGTATCGTGGAACTCTGCCAACCCACCAGATCAACAAGAAAAAACCACCCCCAAACAAAGGAAAACCATGAAGTTTACTGCTATAAGTGAGAGTCATTTGTATGGCAAGGTATACAGGAATGGGGCGCGGAAGTCGTCGGCATCCCTGTCCGTTTGCGTGCTGCGGGATAAGCACGCAGGAATGCTGAAAAAACAGCATCCCGAAAAAAAGCAGATCAATCGGATCGGCATTTCTGCCTCTAAAAAGATCGGAGGCGCTGTGCAGAGAAACCGGGCGAAGCGAGTTGTGAGAGAGGCCTATCGTCAGATAGAACGGGAAGACGGGATCAAGACAGGCTGGCTCATCGTGTTGACGCCTTATGCTGCTGCAGCGAATGTGAAGATGCAGGATGTAAAACGAGACCTGCACTATTGCCTGTCCAGACTGCATATGCTGGCGGGAGACCCGAGTTCCCCTGCCGATGTGCGTGCCAAGAAGCCGCACAAAACAAAATAAGTCCAATGTGGACGGAAGGGAGAAAACATGGCGTTTCTTCGCAATCTGTTTCTCCTGCCGGTACGCCTGTACCGTCGCTTTTTATCCCCGGCAAAGCTAAACCCCTCCTGCCGGTTCACACCCACCTGTTCCCAGTACTGCATTGACGCCGTTACCGAATGGGGCATTCTCATCGGGAGCGCACTGACCGTATGGCGTATCCTGCGGTGCAATCCGTGGAATAAGGGCGGTTATGACCCGGTTCCCAAGCGAAAACGGAAAGAATAACCGTTTTGCAGCACGCGGAAAGAATGTTCGTGTTTTTTTCGCGTTCAAGTAACCCTGAAGAAAGGCAAAAGCATGGAAAGTATTTTTGATATATTGTATATACCGATGGGCTTCCTGATCCGCTTTGCGTACAACCTGACCAACAACTATATGCTGGCTATCTGTCTGTTCGCGCTGGTCATGGAGATCCTCCTCTGCCCCATCGCTATCAAACAGCAGAAAAATCAGGTGAAGCAGGCGTCCCTTGCACCCAAGGTAGCGGCAATCCGCAAGAAGTACGCCGGACGGAATGACCAGGTAACCCAGCAGAAGCAGCAGGAAGAACTGATGAAGATGTATCAGGACGAAAACTTCAATCCTGCCGGCGGCTGTCTGCCCCTGCTCATCCAGCTTCCCATTATCATGTGCCTGTACAGCGTAATCGTAAATCCCCTGCGCTATATCAGCAACGTGCCCACCGCACAGATCACCAAGCTGGTGGAAGCCCTGACCGCAAAAGGCATCACCTTCACCCAGCAGAACCAGCAGATCGAGATCATCAACCACCTGCGCGAAGTCGGCGTATCCGAATACCTGACCGTAGCGCCCGCCCTGGAGAATGCCGTACTGCCGGTGTTCCGGGTAGGTCCCTTTGATCTGTCCCAGGTGCCGGAAATCTCCTTCAGTCCCTTCAACTGGCTGATGCTGATTCCCGTAATCACCTTTGTGGTTATGATCGTATCCCAGAAGATTACCCAGCGCTTTACCTACCAGTCTCCCGAAAACAAGGACGCGCAGAACGCCACTTCCATGAAGATCATGATGTGGACCATGCCCCTGATGTCCGTGTACATCGAATTCCAGATGGCTGCCGCTATCGGTATCTACTGGATCTTCCGTCAGATCCTGGCAACGGTAGAACGTATCATTCTGTATAAGGTATTCCCCACCCCGAAATTCAGTGAGGAAGACTACAAGGAAGCAGAACGCATTGCGGCAATGTCCAACAAGCAGAAGAAGCGGGAAAAGAAGCAGGTACGCAGTCTCCATCACATCGACGATGAGGAATACCTTGCCCGTCATGCCGCTGACAATGAAGAAGAAACCGAAGAAAAAGAAGAAAGCGCATCCGGAAAGCCGAATCTCATTGAGAAGGCGCCCATGAAGGATGACGACAAGAAATAATTTACGGTTTCCCCATATCACTAAGGAGTTAGTATGAGCGACACATATATTGTCACCGCGAAAACGGTGGAAGAAGCCATGGCGATCGCCAACAGAGAATATGGCGGCGCCGGAAAAGATATTTCCTTTGACATTCTGGAAATGCCCAAGAAAGGTTTTCTGGGTATCGGAGCCAAGGATGCCAAGATCAAAGTAACCGTATCCGAAACAGAAGAAATCAACCTGGGCTCTCTTGTGGCTGAAATGAAGAGCTACAAGCTGCAGACCGCAAAATACGATGACGTGGAAGAAAAGCCTGCCAGGGCAAAACAGGAAAACAAGCCTGCACCCAAGGCAGAACAGAAACCCAAGTCCAAGCCTGCCCCGAAAGCAGAACCCAAGCCGGAAACAAAGCCTGCGCCCAAGGCAGAACCCAAGCCGGAAGCAAAGCCTGCACCCAAAGCAGAACCCAAGCCGGAAGTAAAGCCTGCCCCCAAAGCGGAACCCAAACCGGAAGAAACCGCACAGGAAGCTGTTGAAGAAACGGCTGTACCCGAAACCGCGGACAAGTCCGTAAAGATCGGTGTAACCCAGGCGGAAATGGACTATGCCCTGTCCTTCACCAACACCCTGCTGGCGAATATGCAGCTGGGCGCAGCGGCGAAAGCGGCACCCTGTCCGGAAGGGGAAACCTATGAAATCAACGGTGACGCCAACGTATATCCTGCCATCGAGATCGAAGGCGACGGCACGGGCATTCTGATCGGTCACCACGGAGAGACCCTGGACGCGATCCAGTACCTGCTGAATCTGGCATCCATCCGTCGCAGCGGACACGGCAGCGGGGATTATGTAAAGATTTCTCTGGACATTGAAAACTACCGGAGCAAGAGAGAAGAAACCCTCCGCGCCCTGGCAAGAAGAATGGCACAGAGAGCACTGAAGTACAAGCGCAACGTGTTCCTGGAACCCATGAACGCATATGAGAGACGGATCATCCACAGCGAGCTGCAGGGCATGGAAAACATTTCCACCCACAGTGTAGGCACGGACAAGAACCGTAAGATCATCATCACCTACGAAGGGGCGGACAAGGTACAGAACGACAAGGGCCGCCGCAGCCGCAAGAACGGAAAGCCGGAGAACATGGGAGCTGCTGACATTTCCGCAAAGGAAGTGGCAGAAACCGGTGAAAAGAAGGAAGAAGGGGCAGGAGAAGGAAGCAAGCCTTCCGGAAACCGCAGCCGTCGCAGCCGACACCGCAGCCGTCCGCGCAGTGACCGCCCTGCGGAAGAGAAGCAGGAAGCGACCGTAAAGCGTGAAGACCGTCCCCGTCCGCCGAAGCCGCAGAAGCTTCCGATCGAAGCTTTGCCGGACTTCCTGGCGTCCGTGGAAGACGAGCCGATCGAGCATTTACGGGAGAATTGAGGATTTTGAGATCTGCCAAGGGGATTTTTTGAAAAAAATTCCCCTTGGATCCCCTTAAAACTTTGAAAATGATCGGGAGAGGATCTGTTCCGGTGTTTTCGGAGAAGGTTATTTTGGGGGGATCTGAAATACAAAGAAAAGATGGCTGTCTTTTTAGTGACAGCCACTTTTTATTTCTTGCCTGTTGGTTTTACGTTATCAAAGGGTTCGATATTACCTTCGATTCTTCCGTTTTTCTCCTCGAAGTCTTTGATACAGTTTCTGATCAGCACCAGGATCTGGCTATTGAGGGAACGTCCTTCGTATTCGGCGACGTAACCGAGTTTTTGGAGCATTTCTTTTTCCATCCGGACGGACACACTTTTTATGGGCATAAATTTACCTCTGTATAGATATATTATGTGTTTATTTTAAGGTAATTATGTGGTATAATGTCTCAAATGGATATATAGTATATCTATTATATTTTACAAAAAATTATATACGGAGAATAAAAAATGAAAGTAGCGATAATAGGATCACGTGGTCTTGAGGTCAAAGATTTACAGAAATATCTTCCGGAAGGAACATCAGAGATTGTTTCCGGTGGTGCCAAGGGGGTGGATACGTCTGCAAAGGAATATGCCATACAGAACGGCATACCTTACACAGAATTTCTGCCGCAATATGAGAGGTATGGGAGATATGCGCCTTTAGAAAGAAATTTGAAGATTATTTCTTATGCGGATATGGTGATTGCTTTTTGGGATGGGACTTCAAAGGGGACTAAGCATGTTATTGAAGTTTGTCGGAAGCAGGGGGTTCGGGTTGAGGTTTTTCTTATTTAGGTCTTATATTTTGGTGTTCTACATATGATTTGGGGTGGGGATTTTTGTTTTTTGGTTTATGGTTTTTGTTTGGTTTTCTACATTAGGTTTGTTTTTGAATAAAGTTTTAGGGTGTCCTGTGCGGACGGCACTTAGAGGGGTTTGCCGAAGCGAAACCCCTCTAAGAACTCCCCCGCTTTATTAGTAGTGGAGTAAGGCTTGCTTTGCTGTATGTTTGAGAAAAGGAATATAGGATGCAAATCAGCGCTGACCGCGGAAGGGGCGAAAGAATAAAGTGAATATTGCTGACGGTTTACACTGTTAAAAAGTGGGTCAGTGCACAGAAATGAAGTACGTATAGGAAAAATATAGGCTACCGCGGCAAAAGTCTTACGAACACCTCTTACCGCGGCAGCCTATATTACCCTTTAGCCAAATCATATCACTATGCTTAGTTACAAGAAAAACAAACTTTTCCACAAGCCTTACTCCACTACTGCACCAATAAATCGCGGTTAGCGCTAATCTGCAACCTCCACTATTTTTCTCAAACAAACAGCAAAAAGAAGCCTGCCTATACTATTTCGCCAAGCGGGGGAGTTCTTAGAGGGGCCTCGCTTTGGCAGGTCCCTCTAAGTGCCGTCCGCACAGGACACCAAAAACAATAGATTTAAAATAAACCAACCGTAGAAACCCAAACAAAAGATTTAAACCCAAAAAACGAAAAATCCAATCAAAACCAACCATAGAAAACCAAACAAAAACCATAAACCCAACCCAAAAATAAAGAAAAACCCAACAAAACCACCGTAATTCCATAGGTATTATGCAACCTGCACAAAAAACAAAGAAAATAAATGTCAACCTAACCACCAAAAAAATCGCATAGTTGTCTTGAAATAATAAACAAAATGCTGTATAATGTAAAGGTAACGGCTTGTCTATTTGTTATATGAACAGAAATATCGTTACCAAAAAATTATTTACTTTACATAAAGGAGTTCCATTATGGCAGACATTACCACCAAACAGATCCGGAATATCGTCCTGCTCGGCCACGGCGGCAGCGGTAAGACCTCTGTAGCAGAGGCAGCATTATATCTTTCCAAGGCAACAGCACGCCTGGGACGCATCACCGACGGCAACACAGTCTGCGACTACGATCCCGAAGAGGTAAAGAGAGGCTTTTCCCTGACCCTGACTCTCGCACCGATCAAATGGAACGATTGCAAGATCAACTTTATCGATACCCCCGGCTTCTTGGACTTCCAGGGCGAAGTAGACGCCGGTGTGCGCGTAGCCGATGCAGCAATCATTACACTGGACGGTAAAGCAGGCGTAGAAGTAGGCGCTGAACTGGCTTGGGATAAGGCTTCCACAGCAGGTATTCCGAGAGCATTCTTTATCAATAAGTGCGATGACCCCGAAGCAGACTTTGAAAGAGTGTTCAGAGAACTGCACTTCAAGTTCGGTTCCGCAGTTTGTCCCGTTCTGGTTCCCGTTAAGGAAGGCAAGGACGTGAAGTTCCTGAACCTGATCCAGAAGAAGGTATATACCTTCGACGCCAAGGGCGCACGTTCCGAAGCGGATTTCGACGACGCAATGGAAGAGATCGCTGCCCGTTATACCGAAAACCTGAACGAAGCACTGGCAGCTACCAGTGAAGAACTGCTGGAAAAGTACTTCGAAGAAGGCGAGATCACCCAGGAAGAAGCCATCGAAGCTCTCCACCAGGGTATTATCGACGGTTCCATCGTTCCCGTATTTTCCGGCTGCGCAGTGAACCTGTGGGGCGTAACATTCCTGCTGGATACCATCAGCGGCTCCTTCCCCCGTCCTACCGCAAAGAAGGTGGAACTGGTGGAAGAAGGCGAAAGATTCTTAGAAAAGGAGATCTCTCCCGACGGCGACTGCTCCCTGTTCGTATTCAAGACCATCGCCGACCCCTTTGTTGGTAAGATGTCCTTCTTCAAGGTCATGAACGGTACGCTGGAAGCGGACGCAGTTCTGAAGAACGTAAACACCGGCGAAAACGAAAAGATGTCCCATATCTATACCATCTGCGGTAAGAAGCAGACCGAAGTTACATCCCTGTGCTGCGGTGATATCGGTATGATCGCCAAGCTGAACAACACCAACACCAACGATACGCTGACCGCAGGTACGTATGTTGTATACAAAAAGATCAAGTTCCCCAAGCCCTACATGACCCAGGCGATCATGCCTGCCGCAAAGGGCGACGAAGATAAGATCTCTACCGGTATCGCAAGACTGCTGGAAGAAGATCCGACTCTGGTATACGAAAACAACGCAGAAACCAAGCAGATGACCCTGTCCGCAATGGGCGACATCCACTTTGCAGTAGTTGTATCCAAGCTGAAGACCCGTTTCGGCACATCCGTTGCCCTGACCGCACCCCGTATCGCATACCGCGAGACCATCAAGGGTACAGCGGATGTAGAAGGTAAGCATAAGAAGCAGTCCGGTGGTTCCGGTCAGTACGGTCACGTTAAGATGCGCTTCTCCCACGGTGAAGAAGAAGGTCTGACCTTTACCCAGTCCGTAGTAGGCGGCACCGTTCCGAAGAACTTCTATCCCGCAGTTGAAAAGGGTCTGCAGGAAGCAATGCTGAAGGGTGTTCTGGCAGGTTACCCCGTTGTAAACCTGGCAGCCGACCTGTACGACGGTTCCTACCACCCGGTAGACTCCAATGAAATCTCCTTCAAGCTGGCAGCACGTCTGGCATATAAGGAAGGTCTCCCGAAGGCTAAGCCGGTTCTCCTGGAACCCGTAGGCACCCTGCTGGTAACCGTACCGGATACCCTGGTAGGTTATGTGATCGGTGACCTGAACAAGCGCAGAGGCCGCGTTCTCGGTATGAACCCCGCCGAAAGAAAGTCCGGCTACACCGTAGTGGAAGCAGACGTTCCCAAGGTTGAAATGATGGACTACACCATCGCTCTCCGCGCCATGTCCCAGGGCCGTGGCTCCTACGACTTCACCGTAGACCGCTACGAAGAAGTCCCCGGCGCCGTAGCCCAGAAAGTCATCGCCGAAGCCGCTGCTAACAAGGATGATGAAGATTAATTAGTGTGGATCTTTTTGCAGGGGGAGAGAGAAACTTTTTGAGAAAAAGCTTCTCTCTCCCCTGAAGATTTGCGAAGCAATTCTTCGGCACCCCCCCTCTTACTTCAAAAACTTTGAAAAAAGGGGGATTTTTTTATTTTTCTGCATAAATCAAAGTCTATCTAACTCCACTGGTGAAAACCATACTCCCGCCAATCGCCCAAACTGTGTAGCCTTCGCCAGCGAGGCAGGTATGCCTCAGGGGAAGGGGGACCACTGAACTTCGCAGAAGTTCGGTGGTGGATGAGGTGTAACGTACGTTCTGAACCTACCAAATTCCTGCCACCCCAACCATACCCCAACCCAACGTACTCCCGAAATTTCCCTGTAATGACTTGACAATACCGTACGATTGATTTATAATTAAGGAACACTGACAATATCATTCACCGGAAACATGATCCGGAGAAAGCGATCATCAGAATACACAGAAAACAAAGAGGGTATCCCACAAAACATGAAAGATATTATTATTCAGGCGATAGGATTCTGCGGAACCGCATTTCTGCTGCTGGCGTTCCAGGGCAAGCGCCGCGGGACGATCCTGCTGCTGCAGATAATGGGCAGTCTGTGCTTTTTTACCCATTTCGGTCTGCTGGGGGCATTTTCCGGCGCGGCGATGAATCTGTTATCTGCCCTGCGTGCCACCGTGTTCTTCTTCCGGGAAGATAAGAAATGGGCTAACTCAATCGTGTGGCTGCCGGTGTTTATCGGGACATCGCTGGCACTGAGCATACTTACATGGGAGGGCTGGATCTCCATTCTGCCCATGATCGGAACGGTGTCCACCACATTCGCACAGTATTCCAAAGCACCGAAGATGGTGCGGCTGCTGACCCTGCCCAACTGTCCGTGCTGGCTGATCTACAACGGCATATCCGGTTCAATATCCGGTGTGATCACGGAAGTGCTGATCGCGCTTTCCATTATCATAGGCTTCCTGCGGCATGACGTAAAGAAAACCGAAAAGGCATAAGCGAGCAGTCAATTTTCGGCAGAAATACCGTATGAAACATATTGGAAGGAGTGAAAACCATGTACAAATACAAGCTTGAACAGATCGAATGGACGAACATCTGGCGGGAAGATGCCGACAACGCAGAAAAGCCCCGTCTTCTGCTGATCGGGGATTCCATCACCCAGGGGTACAGCGCCTACGTGAACCGTGCGCTGGACAAAAAGTGGGCGCTGACCATGCTCACCACTTCCAAAGGGATCGACAATCCGAGTCTTCTGGAAGAAATCTTCCTTCTCGCCAAGCAGGAAAACGACAAGTACGACTACATCCATTTCAACAACGGACTCCACGCCGGCTATATTACGGATGAAGATTACGAAATGTTCTACCAGCAGACGATCTGGGCGCTCCGTGACCATTTCCCCGCATCCAAGCTGAGCATCGCCACTTCCACCACCACCTGCAAAAAGGAAAACGGCGTAATGGTCCTCAGTGACGGCGACGCAAAGACCGTCCGCCGCAACGAAATCGTCCGCCGCCTTGCCCAAAGCAGCAAACTCCCCCTCGACGACCTCTACACAGTCTCTCTCACCGACCTCTCCCTCCATTGCGACGACTGCACCCACTTCAAACCCGAAGGCTACGAACTCCTCGGCAAAGCCGTAGCAGCGTTTTTAATGAGTTTGTGAGATAATATGAATTTATTTTTTGCAGGGGGAGAGGAGAAACTTTTTGCGAAAAAGTCTCTCCTCTCCTGAAGATTTGCGAAGCAATTCTTCGCTGCACCCCCCTCTCCTTTTCAAAAAACTTTGAAAAAAGGGGGATTTTTTTATTTTCTGCATAAACCAAAACCAGCCAAACTCCACTGGTGAAAACCATACTCCCGCCAATCGCCCAAACTGTGTAGCCTTCTCCACCGAGGCATACTTGCCTCAGGAGAAGGGGGACCACTGAACTTCGCAGAAGTTCGGTGGTGGATGAGGTGTAACGAACAATTAGAACCTACTGAATTGGTGATAACCCAAAATATAACCACCCCCGTTTCCCCCCACATCCCGTAGGGATATATCGCACGCGAAGTGTATATCGCGGACTTAAGGTAAAACCTTAAGTCCCTTCCCCCTTCCCCAAAAGAATGTTTTCCACTAAAAAAGAAAAAATTCAAAAAAGGTCTTGACATAAGCACCCCGATGTGGTATAATATCAAAGCGGTCTGAAAAGAATAAAAAATAGACACAACACATCTGCAAAGGTGGCTGAGCTGGTCTAAGGCGCACGACTGGAAATCGTGTGTTCGGCTAATAACCGACCGTGGGTTCGAATCCCACCCTTTGCGTCAAAAAAGTCTCGATTTTCGAGGCTTTTTTTGTTTATTTAGCCGGGAGAGGCAGAATTGTATGTACCTACCGGAATGCACAGAGGATCACAGGCGTCTGTACATTGGTGCTGTTGACAAACAATGGGAAATAACTCCAATTCGGCAAAGCAGACAAGCGAACCCAGCCAAAGCCTCCTTTACACAAAGTAGCCTTGGGTTTGTGCGGATTTTTTCTGCTGATTTCCTACATTGCGTTTGGCAACAGAACCACATTGGATATATTGTTTTTATGAGAAAATATTGACATTTACATTCATGTGGGGTATAATATTTCTGGTTATATCACACCGAACATAATTTTCTTTAAAGGAGATAAAAAATATGGCTTGCAAGAAAACCAAGAAGCTGCGCGTAGCCCTGGTGGGCATCGGCGGCATGGGCAACATCCACCTGGACTGCCATGCAAACAACCCCAAAGTAGAAGTAGTAGGTCTGTGTGACCTGATAATTGACAAATGTATCGGTTCCCGTGCGCGGGTCGGTCTGTCCGAAGACGTTCCGGTATTCGAAGATTTCAAGGAAATGATCGAAACCGTTAAGCCGGACGCAGTGGACATTGCCACCCCCAACGATTTCCACTCCATCATTGCCGTATACGCTCTGGAACGCGGTATCCACGTATTCTGCGAAAAGCCGGACGCGATCAACGCATCTGAAGCACAGAAGATGAAGGAAGCATCCGAAAAGTCCGGTGCTGTGCTGATGGTAATGCGCAACAACCGTTACTATGCTGAATCCCAGTATGCGAAGAAGTTCATTGAAGAAGGCAAGGCAGGTGAGCTTTACTGCGGACGCTGCGGCTGGATCCGTCGCCGCGGTATTCCCGGCAAGGGCGGCTGGTTCACCACCAAGGCAAAGAGCGGCGGCGGTCCTCTGATCGACCTGGGTGTACATATGATCGACCTTTCCATGTGGCTGATGGGCAACCCGAAGCCGGTAGCGGTAAGCGGCTGTACCTACAGCAAGTTTGCGGGCAACGATGCGGAAAGCGATTCCGTACACTCCGCATTTGGTGAAGCAAAAGCGGACGGTACCTTTGACGTAGAAGACCTGGCAATGGGCTTCATCCGTTTTGAAAACGGCGCGTGCCTCCAGATCGAATTCAGCTGGGCATCCAACATCAAGAGCGAACAGACCTTCGTAGAACTCCGCGGTGACAAAGCCGGCATCTCCTGGGGTTCCCACGGCTTCATGATCCACACCGAAGAAAACGGCAAGCAGGTCGACCTCAGACCCGAATACGAAGGCGTAGACGGTCACCACGCCGCCATCAGACACTTCGTAGACATCATCGTTGAAGGCAAAGCCCCCGACTACGTCCCCGAACAGGGCCTCAACATGATCAAAATCCTCGACGCCATCTACGAATCCGCCAAGGTAGGCCATGAAATTATTCTGTAAGTGAATATTTAGTTTTGCAGGGGGAGGAAAAACTTTTTGATAAAAAGTTTCTCCTCCCCCTCTGCAAAATAATAAAATAATCTTACATCACTCATTCAACGCCCAGTCGAGAAAGCGTTTGTGGTTTTCGATGTGGGTATGGT
The DNA here is from genome assembly GCA_017467815.1 of Clostridia bacterium. GTDB lineage: Bacteria > Bacillota > Clostridia > Oscillospirales > CAG-272 > UMGS1696. The sequence continues at coordinate 5,989 of JAFUKI010000028.1, read as the reverse complement.
AGTCGGTGGTGAAGGTGAAGTCGGTGATGTATTCGTTGAGCTGGCGGATGTGGGGGGCGAATGCGTCGAGGCGGGCTTGCATTTCGCTGACCCATGCTTCATTTTTGTAATTGTCGCACAGCTCTGCTATGTATGTGCCGTAGAAGATTGCCATTTCTGCGGACCAGAGGATCAGTTTGGCGGCATCGGTGGGCGTTCCGGCGGCGAGAATGGCTTCTTTGGCTTTTTCGCCTGCCTGTGCCATTGCGCGGTAGGCATCACGCACTTCGGCATTGCCGCGGAATTCCTTGTCGTTCAGCTGGTACATCAGATGCGCGACCGGATACAGACCGGTTTGGGCATTTATCCCGATTGCAGTAGCGGAAATAAAGTCAGCGGCTTCCCATGCTTTTTCCACTGCCTTACCCAGTTCGAACTGGACCCATACCAAGGATGTGTCGCCGGAATGGAAGGCATCTTCGGCATAACGGCGTTCCATATCCCGTGCAGTGGCGTTTTCGTCACGGAACAGCTCGGCAAGAGCGCACAGCATCGGCTCAGCCAGGTACCAGTGGTTGCGGCGAACCGCCCAGCTTGTAACCAGAATCCCATCCATATCATGATCTTTGGCGGTGTAGAATGCAGCCACAGAATTGTCCAGATGCACATTCCGCGGCAGGAAGGTACTGTCTGCCCAGGAACGGAGCGCCGGGGCGGTAAGTACGCGGAATCCTTTTTCCTTCAGGCGGATTGCCCCAGCAAAAGGATCGTCACAAGCCTCTGCAACCGGTTCAGTGTCACCGTAGAACCGTTTCTGCTGGGCGGGTGTCATGCCCTTGCAGTATTCCCAGTCCACAAGCAGGGTTTCCTTGGGAAGATAATCGGCAATGTTGTCGTACGCCAGTACCATATCCGCCCACATTACGGGGATTTTGCCTTCTTCCCCGGAGATCCACTGTACGGCTTTTTTATAGTATTCACCGAGGAGAGTTCCCTTGTCTTTTCCGCCGCAAAGGGGGCATTCGTGGGATACGTCCACTTCATCGCCGCCGATAAAGAAATATTTCGATTCTTTATGCATGGCAAGAACGGGCTCGGTTATGCGTTTGACAAGAGCAAAGGATTCCGGATCGGAACTGCAAAGGCTGGGACTGCTTCGCTTGAGTCGGGGATACATCTCACCGAGAGAGGCATATTTTTCCAAACGTGTAACCCATTCCAGATGTCCGAGACACTGTACCAGGGGAACAAGCTCCATATTCTTATCCCGGCAGAGCGCCTTGATCTCTTCGATCTGCTCAACCGTAAGAGCGTCCGGCGCCGATAACTCCGCAAGCTCCCCCGTATACGGAAACTTGTCCTGATACTCCAACAGTACCATATTGAACCCACGCGCCGCGCATTCTTCGATCACCTGCCGCAGCACCGGAAACTTCAGCGTCTGCGCCTTCATATCCAAATGTATTCCTTTAAAAAATTCCATACTACCATTTCCCCCTCGGGTGTTTTTTACCATTGTATCATGTTTGCCAGGTGATGTCAAGGTGGTAATTAGGTTTGGTTTTTTACAGGGGAGGGAGAAACACTTTTTGCGAAAAAGTATTTCTCCCTCCCCTGGAGATTTGCGCAGCAATTCTCCTCCCCCATCCCTCTTTTCAAAAAACTTTGAAAAAAGGGGGATTTTTTATTTTCTGCGTGAATCAAACCCATCCAAACTCCATTAGTGAAAACCATACTTCCATCAATCGCCCAAACTGTGTAGCCTTCCCCAGTGGGGGAAGGTGGCAGCCTTAAGGCTGACGGATGAGGTGTAACGTACGATTAGAACCTACTAAATTACTGCTAACCCAAATCCCCCCGTTTCCCCCCACATTCCGAAGGAATATATCGTGGACTTAAGATTTATCTTAAGTCCCCCGCAGAGTGCATATCGCGTGCGAAGCACATATCGCGGACTTAAGGTAAAACCTTAAGTCCCATCTCCCTTCAACGACAGTTGACATTATCCTCCGGGTGTGGTATAATGTGACAAAACCCTAAAAAAGGAGGATATACCATGGACGAACAGGAATACAAACAGCAGGTTCTGGCAGGTCAGAAGAAAAAACAGGGGGAAGCCATCGAGAAAATTCTCATCTATGTGACCGCTTTCGCCATCGCAATGGTCATTTTCAGTATTCTCCGCATCTGCGAAGTGGAATGGACCATGAACCGCAGCCTGACGGAATGTATCTGTTACCTCATCGGCGCATCGCTGTATCTGATCATTTTCTTCCTGCGCAAAAAGATCTTCAAGCTGATTCTGAAAATCAAGGATAAATTTGTAAAAGAATAATCTGCATAATCAAAAGAGGTACCGCCTGTGTACAATGCACGGTATGTACCTCTTTTTTGTATGTCATTCAAAGTAAATTTTCCCAGTCGATTCTTTCGTTTCTGTAAAAATATTCCCGGTCATGCGCTCCGATCTCCCGGAGAATACGGCATGGATTGCCCACAGCCACAACATTGTCGGGAATATCCTTCGTGACAACACTTCCGCCGCCGATAACGGTGTTTTTGCCGATATGTACGCCGGGGACGATCACCGCACCTGCGCCGATCCATGTGTTTTCACCGATGTAAACATCCTTATTGTACTGCAGTCCCTTCCCTCTGAGGGTGGGGTCGATGGGGTGATTGGCGGTGGCGATGGTTACGTTTGGACCGAACATGACCTTGTCCCCCACATACACATGACCGTCATCCACGATCGTCAGGTTGGAATTGGCATACACCCCGTTCCCGAAATGCACATGATGTCCGCCCCAGTTGGCACGGAAGGGCAGTTCGATGTAACAGTTCTCCCCGCATTCGGCGAAAACTTCCTTCATATACCGGATTTTTTCGGCGAATTGAGAGGGTTTCAGCTGGTTGAATGCCCATAATCCATCCTGATACGGAAGCTGTTCTTCCATGATCTCTGCGTCGGCAGGATCATAGATCAGACCGTTTACCATTCTTTCATACTGTGTCATACGTTTTTCTCCTGCAACTCCGCTTATTTTCCAGCCAGAATCTTCGCATAGGGGCGGGGATACTGGGGTGGTGTGGGCTTGACTTTTTTGTACAGCAGCAGGGTACGGGTGTCGCCGGAGGGGAGGGCATAGGGGATCTCACCCTCGCTGTGCAGACCCATGGTCACCGGTGTTTTGCCGGCTTCGGCGATTTCTTCTTCCGCGTGTGCTTTCAGGGGCATAAAATAACCGCCCACCATGGCAAAAGGCGCGCAAAGCTCGGTCAGGACTCTGAGATTCGCCACCGCCCGTGCCGTTACCAGGGAAAACGTCTCCCGCAGTCCCGTCACGGCAAGCTCTTCCGCCCGTCCGGATTCTGCAGACATACGGGGAATGCCCAGGATCTCCGCGGTTTCATTGATGTAGCGGACCTTTTTCGCCGTAGCGTCCACTGCCAGCACACGACCGTCGAACTCCGCCAGCACCGCCGCCATGGGCAGACTGGGGAATCCGGCGCCGGCACCGATATCGCACATCCGCACCGGTTTTCCGTCCATGCGGAAATTTTCGTCCAGGATGCCCTTCTTCCGGAGCAGATCCAGGGGAATCAGGGAGTCAATGATATGTTTCTCCACCATATCCGCCGGGGCAGTAATGGCAGTCAGATTGAACCGCTTGGCATTCTCCGCCAGCCGGTCACAGATCCCGCAAAGCTTCTCGGTAATTTTTACATCCGTAAACACCGGATGGAAAAGATGTGTTTCCGCAAGAGGAAGATATAAAGATAAAAATTCATTATGCGTCATGGGGCGTAGTGCTCCTTTTTAATTTTGTTTCGCAGGAGAGGGGGAAACACTTTTTGCGAAAAAGTTTTTCTCCCTCATGAGATTGGCACAGCAATTCTCAACTGCCCACCCCTCCCTCTTTTCAAAAAACTTAAAAAAAAGGACAATATTCAACAGATTCAGGGGGGATTGTTTATACGATAGAATTATTTTGTAAATCTTCAGAATCCTTTTCCCAAAAAGTCCCCCCGTGCAAAGCCAGCTCAATCGCCGCGTCTCTCTCTGAGCCAGATCATCAGTACCGTGATGTCTGCCGGGTTGACGCCGGAGATGCGCTGTGCCTGACCGATGGATGCCGGGCGGACGGCTGTCAGTTTCTGTGCCGCTTCGATGCGCAGACCTTTGATTTCCCTGTAATCTATGTCGTCCGGCAGCAGTGTGGATTCGGCTTTGCGCTGACGGGCGGCTTCTTCCAACTGGTGCTTGATATAGCCTTCGTATTTCAGCTCCGTCCATACTTTGTCCGCCAATGCTCTGGGCAGGGACGGTCTTTCCGGGTCGAAGGGGGCTGTGCAGGCGTAATCCATCTGGGGTCGGCGGATCAGGTCTGCCAAGGACGAACCGCTGGACAGAGGTGCTGTTCCCCGTTCTTCCAGCAAGGCGTTGATGCCGGAGGAGGGGCCTACGTTGACATGACGCAGACGCTCGATCTCCGCTTCCACCGCCGCCATGCGCTCCTTCGCCGCCTGATACCGTTCTTCCGATACCAGTCCGCAGCGGTAGCCGTATTCGATCAGACGGTCTTCCGCATTGTCCTGCCGCAGAAGGATCCGGTACTCGCTCCGCCCCGTCATGATCCGGTAAGGCTCGTTGGTTCCCTTGGTTACCAGATCGTCGATCAGCGTACCGATATAGCTGGAATCCCTGGGGAGAATGATCTGTTCCATGCCGCGCAGTGCCAGGGATGCGTTCATACCGGCGATCAGTCCCTGTGCCGCCGCTTCTTCGTAACCCGATGTGCCGTTGAACTGACCTGCGCCGTACAGACCCCGTACCTTCTTCAGTTCCAGGGTGGGATACAGCTCCAGGGGGTCAATGCAGTCGTATTCAATGGCGTAGGCATACCGCATGATCTCCGCATTTTCAAAACCCACCAGCGTGTGGAGCATCTGTTCCTGTACATCCGCCGGGAGGGATGAGGAAAATCCCTGGAGATAAATTTCGTCCGTGTTCAGCCCCATGGGTTCCACAAACAGCTGATGCCGTTCCTTATCGGCAAACCGCATGACCTTGTCCTCGATGGACGGACAGTACCGCGGACCTGTGCCGTGGATCTTGCCGGAATAGAGGGGGGAGCGGTGGATGTTCTCGTGGATGATCCGATGGGTTTCCGCGTTGGTGTATACAATATGGCAGGGGATCTGGTCGATTTTGTTCATTTCCCCTTCGTCGGAGAGGGAGGAGAACGGTACGATGTATTCTTCCCCTTCCTGCTTTTCCAGTTTGGAAAAATCAATGCTTCGTCTGTGGATCCGCGGGGGTGTGCCGGTCTTGAAACGCATCATGTGCAGACCCAGTTCCGTCAGGCATCCGGTCAGTGCATCGGCAGGCAGGGAGTTGTCCGGTCCGCTGTGGCGCATGACGTCCCCCACATGGGTAACGCCGCCGAGGTATGTACCGGTGCAGAGGATCGCCGCCCGGCATCCGAACCATCCGGCAGGAGCAACATTGACCCCGGTGACGGAAACAGTACCGTCCGCCGCAGTTTCCGTGGTGATTCCGGTAACTTCGCCCTGAACGATGGTGACATTGGGTTCATTTTCCAGCGTCTGTTTCATGCGCGCGGAGTACATGGTTCTGTCCGCCTGTACGCGTTTGCAGCGGACTGCCGCGCCTTTGCTGGTATTGAGCGTCCGGCTCTGCAGGGTGACCTTATCCGCCGCTTTGCCCATTTCACCGCCCAATGCGTCAATCTCATACACCAGATGTCCTTTACCCGTTCCGCCAATGGAAGGATTACAGGGCATATTCGCAATCGCATCCAGCGAGAGGGTAAACAAAGCGGTTTTCAATCCGCAGCGCGCACCGGCAAGAGCGGCTTCCACACCGGCATGCCCTGCGCCGATTACTGCTATATCAAAATTCATATGATTCTCCCGTTTGGTTTTTTATTTTATAGGAGGGGGATAATATATTATTATAGCATGGAATGGGTGGGATTGCAAGATT
>JAFUKI010000027.1 GCA_017467815.1 Clostridia bacterium | reverse complement strand
TTGAGTTCATTATAATGTATCATTTCCGCATTGTCAAGGGATTCATATTAAAAAAATTCATGGATTCAAAAAAATTTTCTACAAAAATAAAACCGCAACAGTTTCCCGTTACGGTTTTTGAAAAATCATAAATTATCTGTCCAGCGCGTAGAAGCCGGTGTTCTTGTCGGTACGGTGCGTCCACATACCTCTGGTGAAGTCCGGAATATCCACGGGCATACTGCCGTTGGCGATGGAAATTTCGGACAGGGGGGTGATTGCCATCCAGGATGCGGTATCATAGGTGTCAATCGGCGGTACGTCGTTATTGTGCAGGGAGTCAAAGAAGGCATCGAATACCAAAACGTCAATATTAAAATGGGAATAACGATGGTCCCCAACCACATAATCACGGCCTTCTTTAGCTGTTTTTTCACGGTAAGCACGAATAACGGGATGTTCCCATTCGTCACGGAAGTCAGCCAAATTATCACGCTTGTAGGTTTCGTAGTTCATGCCATCCACGAACACAGCTTTATCCGCCGCGTCGTAAAATCCCTTGGTACCACGTATGGAGTGCTTGTAGTGATGGGGTACAGGAAGGGATGTATCCAGTGCCAGAGAGATCGTCTCGCCGCGGGAACACTGGATCAGAGTGGTTACAATATCACCCTGCTTGAAGGGGTATGTCTGCAGTTCTGCGGGAATGTTGTCATGGGTCCTTGCATATTCGTTCAGACCCCAGGCGGGAGATGCCATGGAAACCAGCTTCATCATGCGATTGCCGCGGTTGATATCCAGGGTCTTGGCAATCGGACCAAGAGAGTGGGTGGGATAGTTTTCGCAGTTACGGTTCTGATAGTTGCGCAGACGGTAATGACGGTTCTTTTCCCCTTCCATGATCTCATCGCGGATATCGTGACGATAACCGGATTCACAGTGTACAATGTCACCGAACAGACCGGCTCTGACCATACGCATGACCATCATTTCTTCTGCTCTGTAGCAGACATTTTCCAGCATCATGCAGTGGATGCCTGTCTTTTCGTATGTATTTACCAGTTTCCAGCAGTCGTCAATGCTGTATGCGCCGCCTACTTCGGTAGCCACCTTCTTGCCGCATTCCATAGCGTACACACACGCATGCAGATGATTTTCCCAGGCGGAAGAAATAACAACAACTTCTACATCCGGGGATTCGATCAGTTCTCTGTAATCCTTTGTCCATTTGGGAGTAGTGCCTCTGCGCTCCTGTACTTCACGCACGCCCCACAGGCAGCGATCTTCATAAAGGTCACATACATATGTTACGCAGGTATCTGCTCTGCCGCACAAAATAGCTGCCACATGGCAAATACCGCGGGCACCGATACCAATTACACCAACTTTGATCTGATCCGCGCCGGATTTCCATTTTTGTTCCATAATATACCTCCGTAATTGTAATAGAACTTATATTCAGCACTTTTCCCGTCTGCTGTACTGCAGGATGGGTTTACGTACATTATACTGTATCTTCTGCGCATTGTCAAGAAATTTTATAATAAAATTTTATGAATTGGATCTCCATATAAACACGACCGCGACAGTTTCCCGTCACAATCTTTGAAAAAGGAAAACAACCCTGACATTCGGGTGTCAGGGTTGTTCGCTCCGCAGGACGCACATACGGGTCATACCCCGTATAGAAATACGCCCTTGTAAGCAAGGAATCATTTAGATTGTTCGTGTAGTCCTGTCAGTAACATTCATTTTTCATAAATTGTCCAATCAGGCACTTCACGGAGTTCGAGCCAATATTCATAGCCATTGACCTTACGCTCATAATAATGGCTGTTGGTTGCTTCCTGCACCATCAGGTAATACCACTTTTCAGTGTCCATGTTATCGGGCCAGACGACCATATCCGGAAGCAGATCATCCACACTTTCAGGGATGCGCTGCAGTACACGGTTCACCATCGTCATGGCTTCCGCACGAGTGATATACTGATCAGGTCTGAATGCTCCATCCTCATAACCGAGAACCCAGCCGTTGTTTGCGGCAATGCTGATCTCTTTCTTTGCCCAATGTTCATAGATATCGGTGAAAGATGCATCGCTTGTATTGCCGTGCTTATCAAATCGAGCTGCAATGGCTGCAAATTCGGCACGGGTGATGTTGGCATTGGGATCGAAGGATCCGTCAGGACGTCCGGTAACGATCCCCATGGCCGCCATGGTAGAAACAGCGGTATTATACCAATCACCCTGGTCCACATCGGAAAAGATGTTTTCACGGGTCATGTACTGATTCCGTGTTTCTGCGCTCAGCAGGCGGAAGAAGATGGTTGCGACCTCGGCTCTTGTTATATTTGCTTCTGGATGGACCAGGCCATCATCATAACCTATAATGTAGGCATAATGATCATCGCCAAATGCTCCGGGAACTTCGCTCTTGCTGTTCTCTATCACAACGGAGACCGTTTGCCACGCAGGAACTGTGAACGTGTGCTTGGAATCGTCAAGAACATATCCTTCTGCAGACCGGATCTCCAACCAGTAATAACTTCCTGCAACCAGATCGGAAACCCTGATCTCGCCATTTTCGTCCGTCATATAGGTGCCTATATGTGTGCCATTTGCACGGTACAGTTCGAATACAACGCCGGAAAGGACGGTAGAGTTATCTTCTGCATCCACCTTGATAAGTTCCGCTGTGCCAATAGGAATAATGGGTGGAATTACCGGCACATCAACCTTTTCATATGTCCAGGAGCCGCTGATGATGATGTTGTCCGTCACCGTGAGTGTACCGCTCTTGTCCCAACCAGAGAACGACCAGTAGCCAATGATGTTGTTAAACAGATCTCTAACCGGTATTTCTGTGGCGGAAGTGTACGTGGTATCCACAGTATAGAGTGTACCGTTGACAATACCCGTTACTGTTTCAGGCTTGGTTACAGAATCAGGTGCATTGGTCCATTCATATGTAACTGTCCAGGTATCAACACCTACTTCTGTATAAGTCCAGGAACCGCTGATGAGAACATCACCAGTCACGGTAATGGTACCGTTCTTGTCCCAGCCGGAGAAGGTGTAAACACCGGTCACGTTGCCGTAGGAGTCCTTTGTCTCAACCGTATAACCTTCCGGGTAGGTGGTGTCAACGGTGTAAGTATCTCCCTCAGCGTAAAGGCCGGAATCGGTGGGCAGGGTTACGCCGGTGGGAATGTTTTCCGTTCCCCAATCATAAGTGACAGTATATCCGTTGACATATTCTGCCTTCAGAATGATTACTTCCACATCGGGGGTCGCAGCCAGATCACTGTACTTGTCACTGTCAGTAACATAAGCGGTCTTGCTTTCATGACTCCAGCCTATGAAGATCATATTATCCTTTACGGGAGTTCCTTCGGGCAGAAGATCTGCATCGTTCCAATTGACCTCTTTGGGTTCAACAACATCCTTGCCGTTGAGAGTTCCTCCGTTAAGATCATAGTAGACCGTGTAGTTATACAAAGCGCCGCGGAATTCTACATTGTGAGCGGGCATGGTATAGGAAGTACCTTCGGAAAGCTCTCTGCTGGCAGGAACACCGGGTAGATTTGCTGTATACCAGCCGCTGAACTCATATTTTCCATCCGAAGCAGTAAGTACGGGTCTCACAGTCTTCGCCGCGCCATACAGCACTTTTTCTGTGACAATAAGGGGATTAGACTCGCTGATCGTCAGAGATTCGCCGCCCATGAAAATAGCGGTGTCCGTAGGAGGTGTGCCGAAATAATAGTAAGAAACGGTGTAGGAATTGCGGTTATAGTAGAGTTCAAGAACAAGGCTGCCATCGCCCTTGATGTGACCGTTCCATGCGCCTTTGGAAGTATCGAAGGAGAAGCCGGTAAATTCCTTGGTGGCGGCAACAACGTAATCTCCGGTGGTACCGGCAGCAGTATAGGAACTACTGGTATCCTCCGTATATCCGTTGCCATCCACGTTCTGCAGGTAATACTTCACGGCATAGGGAACACCGGAGTTGGCAGTGAAGCGACCAACCAGCTCCACATCTTCACGAGGCATGGTCAAGCTGTCGCCAACCTTTTCCGTACCATAATACCATCCGTCGAAGGTATAACCGGCAGGAGCGATAACATCTGCCAGATCAACAACAGTACCGTGCTTCACATTGCTGTGACCGGAGGGAACCCCTATATTCCCGGGATTATTCTCAAAGCGATAGGTAATATTGTATGCGTTTCTGGTGTAGTACAGTTTGAGGATCAGCTTGCCGTCGGCAGTGACTTCGCCGGAAGGAACGCTGACACCTGCTACATCAGTCATAACTGCGTTTGCCCCAGCAGTCTTAACAGGATCATAGGTATAGGTGTTATAAGTGTTGGGGACACCGGTCACAGTGTTGCCCACATAAACACCAACAGAAAATTCCGTGGTATAGGGCGTTGCAGCCGGGTAGCCGCCGTTTGCATCTTCCAGATAGTGCTCCACAGTATACTTAGCAGGAATAGGAGCGAAGTGACCCGTCAAGACCACATCGCTGTTGGGCATTACCATCTTGCCATCGGTTATAGCGGTGTCACCGGTGTAAATGCGCCAGCCGGAGAAAGTATAGCCGGCAGCAGCGGCATCGGGCTGGATAGCTACAGTCTGACCATAATAGAAGGTACCTACATAAGGAGCCTGTTCCAGCGCTTCTTCGGTAGGATCGGCACCTTCAGGTACAGTGCCGTCATACTGATAAGTTACAGGGAACTTATTGCGCTCATAATACACCTTCAACACAAGCTTGCCATCAGCCAGCACAGTACCGCTCAACACATTATTCTCGTTATCTTCGTCGAAAGTGAAGCCGGTGTGGTCAGCTATGGTGGCGGTAACGGCATCTCCCGTCTTAACACCGTCATAGACGTTTTCATGGTCGGGGGTTTCAGGATAATTGCCGTCAGTATCCATCAGATAGTGTTCAACAGTATAACTGTTGGCAGACGCGATAAAGTGACCTTCAAAATGAAGATCCTCGGCGGGCATAACGAAACTGTCGCCAGTGATATCACCGTCATCCTCGGTCCATCCGGAGAAGGTATAACCGGCAGGCGCGGTGACTGTCGGATGAGTTACAGTTGCTCCAACGGAGTACGTTGCCGCAGTGGGAGCCGCAGCAGGATCTGCACCTGTAGGAATATTACCGGTGTAGGTGTAGTACACGGTGTAGGTCTTAGTCGTACCCGTGGAGGTCAGTACAACATCCTTTGCAGGCATGGTGAATGTGCTGCCGTTCAGTGCTGCATCCTGCGTTGTCCACGCGCTGTATGTATACTGCGCAGTATCGGCAGGCTTGTCCAGCAGAGTGACAGTGGAGCCGGGCAGTCGGTAATAGGTGGCAATGGTGCGGGTAGTGCTGTCGACCACCTGATAGGTGACTGTATTGGCAGTCAAGGTGGGAGAAGGAACATATTCCACAGCATTGCCTTCGCTGTCAAGAAGTGCAGCGGTATCGTTGGTGGGGATCGAAGCATCGGCAAAGGAGCCTGTTTCGTCTATCTCATCATAGTTGGGAATAGTAACGAAGGTCAGGATCAGTTTTTTACCGTAGAAGCCGTCACGAGCGGTTTCGGATATGTAGTTATTATCAAAGTCAAAGCCGTTGACCGTAATGGTATCGGTTCCGGTAAGAACGGGATCTACCGCAGGGTCGGTTACAGGAGCCGCCCAACTGCCATTTCCCAAATATTCGGAAGTCTGTGCAGTAATGGTGGGAGTGGATCCGAGCCCTTCAATGGTAAAATAGTCCGAGACAACATCAATCAGCGTGGCAGAGGAACCAAGTTCTACGTCAGGCTTGCCGATCTGCGAGGAGATGGTTGAAAAAATGTTGTTCAGAGAAGATGCGTTATTAGCCGTCATGTAATGGCCGGTGTAATACGGCTCTGCTCCCGGTGCAAGCAAATAATTGGTGACGGGAAATATGAATACGTATTCTGTCTCAGTATAGCCATACGCTTTCGGATAGTTGCTGGAAACATAGTTCATGAAGATATTGGATTCATCGGTTCCGGAAGCATTGGCTCCGTTGAATATACCGATGGAATAAATTTTCGCACCGGTGGATTTGATCATCTGTGCAGAGTTGACCGCATCATGCGCAACCTCGTCGTCGTACGAGCTGCCGTGCGTGGGATCGCCATCGGTGAATACGATCACGACCTTTTCTCTTTCCGCATACGCGCCGTTGTTCGCAGCAGCGCGATCAGTCAACAGATCGGCAGCGTCTTCCAAACCGTAATCCACAGCAGTGGCGCCGTTTGCCTGAAGTCCGCTGACGACATTTTTCAACGTCTGCGCACCAGTCGAATTGACATCTGTAAATCCAGCCCGCACGTTGCTCTCGGAAGCGAACGTCACGATGGCGATGGAGTGCATTTCAGAAGGATTCGTTTGCGAAGAGTTCTGCGCAGCGGTCTGATCGATGAAGCTGTTGACGGCATCTTTCATAGCCGCAAGGCGTTCGCCGCTTCCGTTATTCTCACCGCTGAACGAATAATCCATGCTCCCCGAAACGTCGAGGACGAGGATAATATCGGTAGGCTTGGTCACATTCGTCAGTGTAACCGTACCGGTGGTATACGCTTCGATAACGGTCGTTACCTTTCCCGTCTCGGGATCATAGGTGACGGATTTGGACAGCGCAACGCCGTCATCTTCTGCAGAATCCGACACGTGATCGGAAAAACCGTTTTCTGATGCCGCACTCGCTGTCAGCGAAACGCCCGGCAGCAGGCTCACCACCATAACGATGGCAAGAAGCATACTCAAAATTCGTTTTTTCATAGTGTTTTCTCCTTGTGGAAATATCATTTTGTGTAAAGCTGTTCGGTTTATTTGTCTATTCCCGAAGGTGCAGATCGGGTGGTCTGCTCAGACAAATGGCGTTTTCAAGTGGTCGCATCGCTCTGCGCCCTCCTTCATTTTCGTTAGTGAAAAAGTGTACCTATTTGTTAAAGGATACAACTATCCAATTTAAAGATATTTTATCACAGAACCATCGGTATGTCTATATAAAATTTGTTAAAATTTTTATTTTTAGCGAATGAAGCGAAGGCAGAGATCGGGTTACAAAAAGGTACACATTCTTGTAAAAATGGAGATTTTACAATATCATGGTATTTTCATAGATCTCCGCCCGATAACGGAAAGTTGCAAGAGGCATTCCACATTCTTTGGCTGCCGCTGTACCGGTGATCTCGCCTTTCTTCCATCGTTGATAGCAGCTATAGAAGTTTTCCGGCAGCGGTTTGGGTGGTCTGCCGAAGCGAACGCCTTTCGCTTTAGCAGCTGCAATACCCTCTGCCTGTCGCTGTTTGATGTTGGTACGCTCGTTTTCTGCCACAAAGGACAGCACTTGCAGAACGATGTCTGACAGGAATGTTCCCATCAAGTCTTTTCCGCGGCGGGTGTCAAGCAGCGGCATATCCAGTACAACGATATCAATGCCTTTTTCTTTGGTAAGATGCCGCCACTGCTGCAATACTTCCTCATAGTTTCGTCCAAGACGGTCGATGCTCTTGATATAGAGCAGGTCGTCTTTTTTCAATTTCCGTAAAAGTTTCTGGTACTGCGGACGGTTGAGATCCTTGCCCGATCGCTTGTCCAGATAGATGTTTTTCTCTGATACGCCAATTTTCTTCATGGCAATGCGCTGCCGATCTTCGTTTTGGTCTTTACTGCTGACGCGGATATAGCCGTAAGTATGCTTTTCGATATTAGCGACCTCCCCGGCATTTCTGCCATACAATGTCATACCCCATCACATCGGCAAGCTCCACTGCTTCGGTATAACGCAGTGAACCACGGTGCAGCTTGCCAGAAAGATCGGGGACGCTCTCACTCCACCCGTGTTCATCAGCCAGCATTTCAACAACTTCCGTCATAGTCAGTCCCTCACGGGTGAAATAGGATCTGCTCTCATTTCTGCAATTTTCGGTTTTTTTCTTCATAATATTCATATGCTGTACCCATGATACCTGCTGTATTGCCGTGTCCGGTACGGTGTTCTTTCAGATAGGCTTCCCGCATCCGTCCATATTTGCCCAAAAGTTTGGATTCGGTATCGGATAAGGGCAGATCGGGAATGTAGTAGTCGCCGCCAAGTACATAAGTCTGATCGTTTGTCATGATAATTCCTCCGTATTTTTTCAGAAAATGTGTTGAAATGAAAAAAATAAGTGATGCTCGGTCTTTCGACCTGGCATCACTCATTTTCGTTGTTATTACCAACCCTGTCTGACAGATGCCGTAAATTAGTAATTTTTAGGATTACTGTTTTACGGACACTCTGCATTTCCCATCACGGTTTTGGAAAGATCGGGAATCATTTATCCAGCGCGTAGAAGCCGGTGTTCTTTTCGGTACGGTGCGTCCACATACCTCTGGTAAAGTCCGGGATATCCACGGGCATACTGCCGTTGGCGATGGAAATTTCGGACAGAGGTGAGATCGCCATCCATGCGGCACAGTCGTATGTATCAATCGGGGGAACATCGTTGTCGTGCAGGGAGGTGAAGAAGGCATCCAGTACCAACCAGTCGATACCCTGATGCATGGCGAACTTGTAGTCATTCTCGAAGGTGTAGCCAGGCGACGTTTGGTTTAAGAACGCCTCGCGGATGGGGTGTCTCCATTCCTCACGGTATGCTTCAAAGGAATCGTATTTGCCGCCCTTTCTGGGTTTGTTGTCAAACTGCAGTCTGTTGCTGTTTTCTTCAAACCAGCCGTCAGTACCGCGGATGGTCAGGTTGCGGGTGTAATGACCGACCAGGGATGTGTCCAGAGTCAGGCAGATGGTCTCTCCGTGGGCACACTGGATCATGGTCTTTACGATATCGCCCTGCTTGAAGCGGTAGGTCTGCAGTTCAGCCGGGATATTGTCGTGCTTCTTTGCATAGTCGTTCAGACCCCATGCGCCGGATGCCATGGAGATCAGCTTCACCATACGGTTGCCTCTGTTGATGTCCAGCATCTTGGAGATCGGACCGAGGGCGTGGGTGGGGTAGTTGTCGCAGTTGCGGTTCTGGTAGTTGCACAGACGGTAGTGACGGCGTTCTTCCCCTTCACAGATCTCGTCACGCAGGTCGTGCTGATAACCGCCTTCGCAGTGTACGATCTTGCCGAACATACCTTCTCTTACCATACGCAGCAGAGCCAGTTCTCTGTCTTCGTAGCAGCAGTTTTCCAGCATCATGCAGTGGATACCGGTCTTTTCGTAAGCATTCACCAGTTTCCAGCAGTCGTCAATGGAATAGGCACCGCCTACTTCAGTGGCAACCGGCTTACCGCATTTCATGGCGTAAACACAGGCAGGAACATGATTATCCCACGAAGAAGTGACAATAACCACTTCAACATCGGGAGATTCAATCAGTTCTTTGTAATTCTTTGTCCACTTGGGGGTATTGCCGTTCTTTTTCTGTATATCCTCTACAGCAAATTGGCATCGGTCTTCGTACAGGTCGCATACATAAGTAACAACGGTATCTCTTCTCCAGCACAGAAGTCCTGCCGCATAGCAGATCCCGCGTGCGCCGACACCGATTACACCAACTTTAATCTGATCCATAATAGTCCTCCATTTTGTCTTAGGATGAATACAGCAGTTTTTGAATTTCTGCAAAAAACTGCCTATAAACATCTCTGATTCAAGCAGTTATAGTATAGCACATTCATTTTTTCCTGTCAAGACCTTTATGACGGACCTTGAATCCCATTGCATTCCCATGAAAAATATGGTATACTTATTATTGTATATAATAAATAATATATAGGAGGCATCTTATGAAAATCAAAAAATTCCCCGGCATACTGATCATCAGCATCCTTGCCCTGCTTATCATCGGTATTGTCTATTATGTGACCTTGCCGCCGATCAATCCCTGTTCCGGCGAATTCTGGACATTTTTCTTCATGGTTCTCATCATCATCGGCGCCGCATTTCTCCTTACAAGGTTTCTCTGGGGTAAAATTACAATAATTGATCGAAGGATCAAATTCCCCCCGTTTATCAAAGTGCTTCTGGGGATCGCTGCTCTGGCGCTGGCGTGTATTCTGCTCTTTTCCCTGATCTCCTCCCAGCTGTTCCGGGCGAAGACCTATTCCGAAATGATCGATCTGAGAGAAGGCGACTTTGCCGAGGAGATCCCTCTCACGGAATACGTAACCGACATTGCCCTCATGGATTCCGAATCCGCCAAGATCATTGGTGCGCGCACCCTCGGTACTCTGTCCGATCTGGTTTCCCAGTACACGGTATCCGAGTCCTATACCCAGATCGCTATGCAGGGCGTACCTTACAAGGTTGCGCCTCTGGAATATGCTTCCTTCTTCAAATGGTTTCAGAACAATTCTTCCGGTATTCCCGGATATGTAAAAGTTGACCCGGTTAACTTCGAAGCGGAATTTATCCGTCTGGAAGAATATATCACCATTTCCCCTTCCGCTTATCTGAACAGCGATCTGATGCGTGCGCTCCGTTTTGCCGCCCCCCTTGACATATTCGGTTCTGTTTATTTTGAAATTGATGACAACGGACATCCCTACTGGATCGCTTCCGTTATGAAACCCTACGCCGGCTGGTTCGGTGCCTATGACGTTTCCGGTGTGCTGGTGATGGATGCCTGCACCGGTGAGACGGTACGGTATGCTTTGGGTGAAATTCCGGCGTGGATCGACATTGTCTACAACGGCAATCTGATCTGCCAGAAATACGACTGGTACGGTATGCTGAAGAACGGCTATTTCAACTCCATTCTGGCGCAGACCGGCTGTACCGTTACCACCGACGATTTCGGTTACAAGATCATCGGCGATGACGTTTACGTATACACCGGCGTTACTTCCGTTTCCAACGATGAAGCAAATATCGGTTTCATTATGGTAAACAGCCGCACCGGAGAATACACCTATTATGCCGTACCCGGTGCCGAGGAATATTCCGCTATGGCTGCCGCACAGGGTTCTGTTCAGCAGTATCGCTACACGGCTTCCTTCCCGTCCTTAATCAATGTGGATGGAGAAGCAACCTACATCATGGTACTGAAGGATGCCAACGGTATTGTGAAGATGTATTCCATGGTAAATGTAACCAACTACAATATTGTTGTTACATCGGAGACACAGACCGAGGTATTCCAGAAATACAAGAGCCGTCTCGCTGCTGCCGGTATGGAGGACAAGACGGATCCGGACAGCATTGTGGAGGAATCCATTGTAGTGGAAGAAATTCTCTATATCCCCATGGACGGCAGTACCACAGCGTACATTCGCTCTGCCGCCGGGGATGTTTACAAGATCGCTTTTGATGAAGCGCTGCTCCTTGTAAACCCCGGAGACGAACTGACGGTTACTTACACCGCAAAGAATGATATTACCGTTCTGCGGAGTTTTGAAAAATAAGACAAAGGATGAACTGTTATGGCACAAAAGAACAAAGCCTCCTTCACTGCACGGATCGATGAAGAACTGTACAAAAAATTCCTCGCCGTTGCCGCAGCCGAAGGACGCTCCCCCAACAATCATTTTCTCCATCTTCTGCGCACCAACATTGCGTATCACGAAAGAATTCACGGAAAAATCGACATCTCCGGGATCACCCTGCCCGAAGACAGCAAGAGTGAGGAATAATAATGTTAGCCATCACATATGCGGCGGCTTTATATGGTATTGACGGTTTCCTGGTCACGGTAGAATGCACGGCAGAACGGAATCTGCCGGAGTTTGAGATTGTGGGATTGCCGGATGCTGCCGTCCGCGAATCGGAAAAACGAATCTACACAGGCGCCGCCAACTGCGGTTTTCCCATCCCGGAAATGGCGGCGGCGGTCAATCTGGCACCTGCGGACCGGAAAAAGGAAGGTACCGCGCTGGAATTGGCGATTCTCTGTGCTTTATACAAGACCTGCGGCATTATTCCCGGCAGCTGCGATATGGAAAACAAGTGTTTCATCGGGGAGATTTCCTTCTCCGGTGATGTACGCAGTGTCAGGGGGGTGCTCGGCATGACTCTTGCCGCTATTGCCGCCGGGAAAACGGAGATTTTTGTTCCCCTTGCCAACATCAAGGAAGCCTCTGTTGCGGAAACGGAAGGGGTACGGATTTACGGTGTGCCGGATATTCCCACGCTGATCGCCCATCTGAACGGGGAAGCTCTCATGGAGCCAAGCTGTGACGATCCTTTTATGGACGTAGCTTCGCCCTTATTTGGGGATGATTTTTCACAGGTAAAGGGGCAGTACGCCGCCAAGAGGGCAATGGAAACTGCCGCTGCCGGGGGACACAATATTTTACTGATCGGTCCTCCCGGTTCCGGAAAATCCATGCTTGCCAAGCGGATGGCAACCATTCTCCCCTCCATGACCCGTGAAGAAGCGCTGGAATCCACGAAAATCCATTCCTGTGCCGGTATGCTCAGCGATGAGACGCCGTACATCACGACCCGCGTTTTCCGTTCTCCCCACCATTCCCTCAGCATTGCGGCACTGGTCGGCGGCGGAAAAATGCCATCCCCCGGAGAAATATCTCTGGCGCACAACGGTGTTCTGTTCTTAGACGAGTTTCCGGAATTCCAGAAGAATGCCATGGAAGCTCTGCGCCAGCCCATTGAAGACCGGCAGGTTACCATTACCCGTGCTGCGGGAAGAGTCACCTATCCGGCGTCCTTCATTCTGGTATGTGCCATGAATCCCTGTCCCTGCGGCTACTACGGCAGTAAAAACGAACAGCATCCCTGCACCTGCAAAACCAAGCAGATCCACGATTATCTATCCAAAATCAGCGGTCCCATGCTGGATCGTATCGACATCCAGATCGAAATGCCGGCTCTGAATTTTGCCGAGCTGTCCACCGTCCAACCGGCAGAACCCTCTGCGGAGATCCGTGAACGGGTAACCGCTGCACGCGACCTGGCACGCCGCCGTTTCCGTGAAGCCGGTTACAAAAACGCCGACACCCTCTCCAACGGCATGATGCAGACCGACGCCCTCCGCACCTTCTGCGCCCTGGATGAAACCTGTACCAAAATCATGGAAGACGTCTTCTCACGCCTGAACCTCTCCGCCAGAGCCTACGACCGCATCCTCCGCGTCGCCCGCACCCTCGCCGACCTGGAATTCTGCAAAGGCGGCATCCCCGAAGAAAACATCATCGGCGGTCAAATCCGCAAACACCACCTACTGGAAGCCGTCCAAATGCGCGCGCTGGATAAGAAATATTTTATTTGAGGTTTTTTTGCAGGGGAGAAACTTTTTGATAAAAAGTTTCTCCCCTGCACCCCTCTTCAAAAAACTTCATAAATATTTCTTTTTGAGTTGGGTGCATCAATTTTAGTATTATTAGCATTATGGGAAGTATTAGGCTTACAGATGAGTTGCTTGGTAATCATCACTTAACGTTATGATAAAATTAGAAAGTTCCCTTTTTTCAAAGTTTTTTGAAAAGAGGGAGGGGTGCAGGGGAGGGAGAAATACTTTTTATCAAAAAGTGTTTCTCCCTCCTCTGCAAAAAAACACATCAAAAAAGGACTAAAAAAACATGAACACACCTGCTTATTCTGGGATTATTTCGAATTATGTTTGTACGGCGGCTTGTCGGCATTGTATGTTTGGGTCGGCGCCGGATTGTGGGAAGGAGTTTATTTCGGCGGAGATGGCGGAGGAGACTGCGGCTGTACTGGAGAAGGCGCGGACGCGGTCTGTGCATATTGGCGGCGGGGAGCCGTTTATGAACTTTCCTGCGCTGTGTACGCTGATTGAAGCGCTGAACCGGCATGGGATCGGCGTGGATTATATTGAGACGAATGCTTTCTGGGCGAAGGATGAGGAGATCATCAAGGAAAGGCTGCTGAAGCTGCGGTATCTGGGGGTGGATACGGTTATGGTATCCGTGGATCCCTTCCATATTGAATTTGTACCGCTGGAACGGCCGATTCTGCTTTGCCGGATGCTGGAGAAATGCGGATTTGACTACTTCATCTGGAAGGACTGTTATCTGCGTCCTCTCATGAAGCTGGATACAACAAAAACCCACACCAGGGAAGAGCTGATGCAGGTTCTGGGGAAGAATTATATTACCGACACAGCGGCTGAGTACGGCGTGGGCATGAACGGTCGTGCTCTTGCCATTGCAAAGGATCTGTTCCCTGCCAAGCCGGCAGAAAAGTGGATCACGAGGGATCCCTGCTCATCCCTGCTGGACACCTGCCACTGCCATTTTGACTTATACGGCAATGCAGTTCCATCGGGATGTCCCGGTATTTCCGCGGAAACGGAAGATTATCTCACGGAAAATGTACCGCAGGATAAATACCCCGTACTGTCCCGGCTGTATCAGGGCGGAACTGCCGCTTTGTATGAATATGCCAAGTCAAAGGGGTTTGTGCCTGCGGCGGAAGGGTATCCGTCCAAATGTGCATTCTGCTACGCCATGCGGTCGTATCTCGTTTCTTCCGGGAACAGATCGGCGGATCTCTCTCCCGTTTGCTTTTATGAGCAGATTGATAAGATTGTCTGATAAATCTCATATACGACAGAAAACCTGCCCTTTTTACAGAGCAGGTTTTTTCTATCTGTTTATCTCCAGTTCTCCGTACGTTTGATTACGTTTTCCTTAAGTTCATGAACCAGGTTGACGAAATAATCAGAGCATCTTCCAGGTCTTCTTTGGAAACTACGGTAACTGCCATCTGCTGACCGCCCTTTTCAAAACAGGTCTTCCACAGGGCGATGAAGTTATTCAGTCCTTCTTCCGGATTGAAAACGTCTTTGTTGAATTTGATATTCAGAATAAATCCGCTTCCTGCCGGGGGTGGCGCCGATGCTGTCAGCGATCAGGGGATCACCTTTGTGATGTCCGTTTGCGCCTGCTCCGGTACCTTGCCCGCATTTCGGTGCTTTGCTGAAGGGGGAACAGCCGCTGTACAGAAAAAACCGGGTACATCGGACTCTTTTGTCCTGTTTATCTGCCGTAACCTGTACGCGCAATCACATTGTCCTGCAGATCGGAAGAAATATTTACAAAATAATCGCTGTATCCGCCTACGCGAACAATCAGATCCCGGTGATTTTCCGGATGTACTTTTGCGTCCAGCAGTTCTTCCTGGGATACTACCGAAACAGAAAGCTGCTGTCCGCCGTTTTCAAAATAGGTC
>JAFUKI010000026.1 GCA_017467815.1 Clostridia bacterium | reverse complement strand
GAGAAACACTTTTTGCGAAAAAGTATTTCTCCTCCCCCCACGCCCCCCTTCTCTTTTCAAAAAACTTTGGGAAAGGGGTTGGGGTTACAGTGATATAGTATGTTTTAGACTGTTCGGAGAGTGGGCGGTCTTTTTTTGTTTGCTTTCGGGATGATTTTTCTTTTCTGTTTTTTCGAAATACTATTGACAATTACTCTGCAACTGTGGTAGTATTACGGCAAGAACACAATTTTTTATACCCGGGAGGGAATTATGACTGAGATTTACAGACTTGCAGAAAATGTGTATCGGGTGATCAGCTGGGAATATCGGAAGCTGCGGGGGTCGCTGCTGACGAAATATGGGCTGATTGATACGGCGTTTGACGGAGAGCCGGAGCTGATTTATGCCGGCGAGGAAGACAGTGCGGTATTCGAAAATGGGTATACGCTGGCGTTTTCCCTGAAAGCGTACCTGGACGGCGGCTTCGATATCCGTCTGCCGCTGGATGAAAAGGACAGACTGTTCGGACTGGGGGATGCCACACGAAACAGCATACAGCATCGCGGAAAGTCCGTGCTGATGCTGCAGAAAGACCCCACCGCCTACGGTCCGATCCCGTACCTGATGAGCTCCCGCGGCTGGGCGATCATGCTGAACTGCACCTACGCCCACATCTTCGACATGGGTGCTTCCGATCCCGATATGCTCCATATTTCCGCAGGACGCGGGGTTCTGGATATGATCGTGATCTGCGGAAAGGATATGCGCGAAGCCTTGTTCCTCCAGGGCAAGATCGCCGGTCGTCCCGTTATGCTGCCCAAAATGTCCTACGGTCTGACCGTGGTGCATAATGAACAGGCGGATGCCCATTCCCTGATCAATGACGCTGTCCGCTACAAAGAAAGAAACATCCCCTGCGATATGTTCGGTCTGGAACCCTCCTGGATGGAAAAATTCTACGACGAATCCATCGAGAAAAAGTGGGACTACAAGCGATTCCCCATCTGGTACTGGATGGGTGATCATGCATATGGCTGCAACTTTGTGGAAGCGCTGAACAACATGGGCTACGGTCTGAGTCTCTGGCTGTGCTGCAGTTATGACCTGTTCTGGAAAGAAGAAAACGACATGGTCCCGGACGAACAGAACACAAACCGGGACGATCTGGTGATCCAGGACGCCAATCTGATGCAGGGATATGTCATGGACAAGGTAACCAAGCGGGACGAACCCTGGTTCGAGCATCTGAAGAAATTCGTGGACAACGGTGCGGAATCCTTCAAGCTGGACGGTGCATGGCAGGTAGTACCCTTCCCGGACCGCGTATGGGCAAACCGCTACACCGATGACGAGATCCGGAACCTGTACCCCGTTGTATACGCCCGTCAGATGAAGGAAGGCTACGAGGAATACTGCGGCCGCCGTGCCATGATCTACACCCCCGGCGCGTATCTGGGTATCCAGAAATATGCGTCTACCTGGGCGGGGGATACCGGCGGCTCTCTGAATGTGCTGGTTTCTCTGATGAATTACGCCATGTGCGGTCACTCCAATGCGTCCTTCGATATGTACGTCAAGAACAAAGTCACCTGTCACGCCGGTTTCCTGGCACCCTGGACCCAGCATCAGAACTGGTCCACCTGGGATTATCCCTGGTGCTTCAAGACGCCGGGACTGGAAGAAAGCTATCGTTGGTACTCCCAGCTTCGCTCCAGCCTGTTCCCGTATATTTACGCATACGCCCATGTTGCCAATGAGACGTCCATCTCTCTCATGCGCCCTCTCAGCCTGATGTATCCGGAAAATGCCCGGTATGACGGGGTGAAGAACGAGTATATGTTCGGGGAATCGCTTCTGGTAAGTGCGTGGGACAACAATGTGGTTCTGCCGGAAGAGGACGAGTGGTTCGATTTCTTCACCGGCAAAAAGTGGGAAGGGGAAAAGGAATTCCGGTATACGCCTTCCGAACTCCACGGCGGCGGTCTGTTCGTAAAGGCTGGTTCCATTGTGGTGATGCAGGACTGGGCGCACTCCCTCCGCGAATACCGTCCGGACAAGCTGTACCTCCACGTATACCCCGGCAAGGATGCGGAATTCACTCTGTACGAAGACGACTATTACACCTACGCCTACGAAAAAGGGGAGATCGCCAAAACGAAGATTACGCTTTCCGGCAATGTTCTGACGATCCACCCCAGAGAAGGCAGCTACACCTCCCATCACGATCCCGCCCGCGGTCATGCCTCTCCCACCGGAGACACCACCATGCCCGCCCCCGTGGATTTTGAAATAATCTGGCACCATGACGACGGTACCAGCACCAATTATACTGTATGTGCAGCAGAATATGAGAAGGATGCGGCTGTGATTACGGAGAAATAATTCTTTTGTGTATCCGGCAGGAAAAGCGGATGATGGTTCCCCAAAGTACGCGGAGTAATGTGTAAAAAAAATGAAAAACCGCTTCACATTATTCTTGACATACGGAAATGTATATGGTACTATAACCATGTAAAGCTTTGCAGCAGACAAAGATTTTACTTTTATCAAAACGGAGGACATTAGTATGACCGAAATTTATAAGATTGCGGATAAAATATACCGCATTCAGCATTGGGATTACCGTAAAAAACGGGAATGTCTTATGCCCAAGTACAAGATCATCAATCTGAAGCCCGAGGGTGAACCGGAACTGATCTATTCCGGTGAAGACAATACTGCCGTTATTGAAGAAAACGGATACCGCCTCCCCTTCACTCTGAGCGACGATTACGAAGGCGGGTTTGATATCCGCATGGCATTGGATCCTTCCGACCGCCTGTACGGTCTGGGCGATGCTACCCGCGGCACTCTGCAGCACCGCGGACAGAAAGTTCTGATGCAGCTGGAAAATGTACACGCCTACGGTCCGATTCCGTATCTGATGAGCAGCCGCGGCTGGGCGATCATTATGAACTGTACCTATGTACATACATTCGACGTCGGTGCGACCAACCCGGACGAACTGCATATTTACAGCAAGCAGGGTGCGCTGGACTTTATCGTGGTTTGCGGAAGCAATATGCAGGAAACCCTGTATCTGCAGGGTAAGATCACCGGTCGTCCCGTTATGATGCCCAAGCAGTTCTACGGTCTTACTGTTGTACATAATGAAGCAGCCGATGTACATTCTTTCATGTACGATGCGCTGCGGTATAAGGAAAGAGATATTCCCGTTGATACATTCAGTCTGGAACCCACATGGATGGAAACATTCTATGATGCTTCCACCGAAAAAAAATGGGATTACAACCGATTCCCCATCTGGGACTGGATGGGTCTGCACGCATATGGTGCAAACTTCCCTTATAACCTGAATCAGATGGGTTATTCTCTGTGTCTGTGGACGAACTGTGCCTACGACTTCTTCTGGAAGGAAGAGGGAGACATGGCGAAAGACGGAGAAGCGAATTTCGAAGGTGCTGTGATTCAGGACAAGCATTTCACTGAAGTACGCCGTACCGACACGATCACCAAAAAAGACGAACCGTGGTTCGAACATCTGAAGAAGTTTGTGGACAACGGTGCGGATGCGTTCAAAATGGACGGCAACACGCAGGTCACCCCCTGTCCCGACCATATCTGGGCAGACAAATATACCGACGCGGAGATCCGCAATCTGTATCCCGCAGTGTATGCGAAGCAGATGAAGGAAGGATACCAGGAATACACCGGCAGACGCGGTATGTTCTATTCCTGCTCCGCTTATCTGGGTTCCCAGAAATATGTGGCAACCTGGGCAGGTGACACCGGCGGCGGCATTCGCTCCAATGTATCCATGCTGAACTATGCGATGTGCGGTCACTCCTATGCTTCCTTCGATATGTACGCAGGCTCTGCTGCAGCCCATCATGCAGGATTCCTGGCACCCTGGGCACAGCATCTGGGCTGGGCAAACTGGGATCTGCCGTGGTTCCTCAATTCGGACACCCGCGGAGAAGACAGCTACAGATGGTATGCTCAGCTGCGTTCCAAGCTGTTCCCGTATCTGTACGGTACTGCCCATGTAGCCAACACTACATCCCTTCCCGTACTGCGTCCGTTGACTCTGATGTACATGGACACTGACAAATACGACAAAGTCTACAACGAATATATGCTGGGCGACGCGTTCCTTGTAAACGTATGGGATATGAATGTGGTTCTGCCGGAAGAAGACGAATGGTTCGATTTCTACACCGGAAAGAAGTACGAAGGTCCGAAGTCCTTTGTATTCAAGCCGGAAGAAATTATCTACGGCGGCGGTCTGTACGTCAAGGCAGGCTCCATTGTAGTAATGCAGGATCACCACTATTCCCTGCGCAACTACCGTCCCGGTAAGCTGTACATCCACGTATACCCCGGTAAGGATGCGGAATTTACCCTGTACGAAGATGACTACTACACCTATGCGTACGAAGAAAAGGGTGAATTTGCCACCACAAAAATGGAACTCAAGGATAATGTGCTGAAGATTTACCCAAGAGAAGGTACCTTCAAGCCGTTCCATGACGTCCACCGCAACCGGGTTTCCCCCACCGGAGACCAAACCATGCCCGCCCCCGCAGACTTCGAAGTAATCTGGCACCACGCCGACGGCACCACCGCCACCTACACCGTCCCCGCCTCCGCCTACGCCACCGAACCTGCTGTTGTGGAAGGTAAGTGATTGGATTTTTATTTGAATTTTGCAGGGGGAGGAAAAACTTTTTGCAAAAAAGCTTTTCCTCCCCCTGCACCCCCTCCTTTTCAAAAAACTTTGAAAAAAGAGGGGATTTTTTTATTTTTTTGCGTAAATCAAACCTAATATAACTTTATTGGTAAAAAACAACCCCCCCGTCAATCGCCCAAACTGCGTAGCCTTCTCCACCGAGGCATACTTGCCTCAGGAGAAGGTGGCAGCCGTAAGGCTGACGGATGAGGTGTAACGTACGTTTTAAACCGACAAAATTGGTATAAACCGTCCGCCAAGCCATTCCATACCGATACTCAGGATTCCCGACCAATAGAACCACGGAACCCCCACATCATTTCCCGCACAAATCCACAAAATACTGGATCAGCGGCAAACCGTCCACTGTGTCGGGGCGGCGATGTGCCAGGGACATTCGTTCCGGATGCCACTGTACACCAATGATCGGCAGAGATTCGTGCTGGATGGCTTCCGCTACATGATCGGTTTCGGAATAATGGGTAATACGAAGCCCCTTTCCGGCTGTTTTTACCGCCTGATGATGGGCGCTGTTGGTGACAAACCGGTTTCCGTACAGGGATGAAACGATACTCTCCCCTTCGGCTGATACGGCGTGGGGAAGGTCCTCGTCGGCTGTATGCAGATCACGGGTGGGCAGATCCTGTACCAGCGAGCCGTCGAAGTATATATTGATCACCTGATGCCCCCGGCAGATCCCCAGCACCGGCTTCCCGGCACGGACAAACTTCGCGAGCAGCTCCATTTCATGCACATCCCGCGCGTCATCGATCTCACCTGCACCGTTTATTTCTTCGTTGTAATATTTCGGATGTACATCCACGCCGCCGCACAGTACGAGACCGTCGCAGATCTCGGTGATATTATCGGGATAAGGGGTGAGATATCCGCCGAGACATTCTGCACCGCAATGGGAGAAGGCGGTTGTGTAGTTTATGGTCTTCGTTGGGGTGGAAAGGAAGATTTTCGGGGACATTTGGTGTAACTCCTTTGGATGATCTATGGGATTGGATGAATCCCTCTTATAAAGTATACCATGCTTTTGGCGGGTATACAATATTTTTGGGGGGATTTTTTTGGGAACGGTTTTTAATTTAGAAATTGCAAATCGTACGTTACACCTCATCCGTCAGCCTTAAGGCTGCCACCATCCCCTGAGGCAGGTATGCCTCTTGGGGAAGGCTACACAGTGCAGTTGAAACTTAGAGTACGGTTTTCACCAATAGAGTATTTATTTGTTTGATTTACACAGAAGATAAAAAAATCCCCTTTTTCAAAGTTTTTTGAAGAGGAGTGGGGGTGCAGGGGGAGGGGAGAGACTTTTTCGCAAAAAGTTTCTCCCCTCCCCCTGCAAAATAAAAAAACACCCCCCCAACCCAAATAAAAACCGCAGGAGATCGGCATTGCTGCGGGATCTCCTGCGGAGAGGAAGGTTGGCTGGGTTGATGAGGATTAGCCCTTCATGTCCAGAACGTTGGTACAGAATTTCTGGAGAACCTGAGCGAGCTCGCCTCTTGTTGCGTCCTCTTCGGGCTTCAGCATATTGTAACCGCTGGTAACGGTGAACTTGTTCTTTACAGCGTACTGAATGGCTGCGCGGGACCATGCGGGTACATCATCTGCATCGGATGCAGTAATGGTGGTGCTGGATGCGTTGGTGTTCAGCTTAACGATCAGATCAGCGTAACGCTGCATCAGAACGTACATTTCGTTGTGGTTGATGGGGGTCATGGGACGGAAGGTGCCGTCTTCGTAACCTTCAACCAGACCGATTTCCGTTGCCCACTGGATGTAGGGGATTGCATAATCAAACTTAGCGTAATCTGCATTGGCAGTGGTGCAGTCCTTGAAGCTGGAGGTTCTGTACTGGCTTACATTTACCTTCGCCAGTCTGCCCAGTACGGTTACGAACATAGCTCTGGTCATTTCACCGTGAGGTTCAAAGGTGGTAGCGGATGTACCGTTGAACAGACCGTTGTCATATACAAACTTAACCGCAGTGTAGTAGTCTGCACTCTTGTATACGTCCTTGAAGGGGTTTTCCCATTCTTCTTCCTTGAAGGTAACGGTAACAGTCAGGTCTTCGCTTACATTTTCAATGGTCAGAACGCCGTTTTCGTCAGCCAGCTTGGTCTTGTTGTTTACACGGATGGTGTTGATCTGGTAACCGTCGTCGGGCGTGATAACAAACTTGGCGTCGTTGCCGTGGGTCACTTCGTCCGGACCGGTTACAGTACCGTTCTTCACAGAGGAAATGGTAACGGTGTACTTTCCGTCGCCGCTGGAATCACGGTCGATCACATAATCCTTACCCTTGCTGATGATAATGTTGTCATTGGCATCAGTGGTGTAGATCAGTGTACCGTCCTTGGTTGCGCTGTTGGTGAAAGTGATCTTGGTGTCGGCGGATGCCTTACTGTATACATACAGCTCACCGCGGATCATGGTCAGAGAGAAGCCGTTCAGGTCGATCTCCAGCGTCTTGGAGGAAGAATAGTCGGTGGTCATAACGACGTCTTTCATCAGCTTGATCTCGTCGCCGCTTACTGCATCCTGCAGAGCTTCTTCAAAGTTTTCGTAGGGTACTTCCTTGTAGGTGTACAGACCGGAAGTGGTGTTTCTGGTGTAGGTGGTCAGAACACACGCAGGTACGGTAACATTTATGTCAACTTCTACAGTCTTGGTAACGGTGCTTGCAGGAGAACTTACCTTTTCTCTCAGGCTTACAACGATCGTCTTGTCGGATTCCGTCAGCGTACGGGGCGCCAGAGTAATGGTATAGGTTACACCGTCTTCGGTATAGGATGCGGTGTAGTTTTCCAGACTTGCGTTGGTTGCGGGAACCTTGATGGTTCTGGTGGAACCGTCGTCGTACTTGGCAGTGATCTCAAAGTCCTTAACGATGGGCATTTCCGCTGCCAGGTATTCGGTCTTGGTGGTTTCTGCAGTGATGGATTCCAGTACGGGACGTACGGTTGCGGTTACGGGGATGGACAGGTCAACCGTTTCGCCGGTCAGAGGATCCTTAACGGTTACCTTCTGGTTGTAGCTGCCTTCCTTGGAGTATGCAGAGAAGGTCTTGCTGGTGGCAACGTCCTTCAGGTTGTAGCGCTTGGTCTTGGTGGTGCTGTTTTCGTACACGAACAGAATTACGTATTCATCCGCATTGAATGCTTCGCCTACGAAGTAATCTGTCTTACCGTTTTCCAGAATGATGGTGTCAGCCAGTTTTGCGCCGGGTGCCTGAACGCTCATAGCGCTTTCGGAAATTTCCTTGGTCAGGGTAACGCCGGTTTCGGGGTTTTTATAAGTAACAGCGATCTTCTGCGCTTCAGCCAGCTTGGTACCATGGGCGGGCGTTACGGAAATGTAGTCGGAATTGTAGGTTCTGGTAACCTTATTGCCGTTTTCGTAAGTCAGCTGAACTTCCAGACCGGTCAGGTCAAGGTTGTCGCCTTCCTGGTATGTCATCTTGGTGGGGTTCTTGGTGATCTGCATATCCACCACCTTGTTTTCGGTGATGTTGAAGCCGGCGGGCAGAGTAATTTCGCATTCGATCACTACGTTCTTGGAAGTAATGGTCTTAACGGTGATCACACGGGTACCTCTGTCAAAGGGGGTGATATCCATGTTCAGAGCAGCGATATCTTCGGGAGTGTAGTATTCTTCCGCACCGTCTTCGTAGTATACGTATACGATCACGTTATCCCAGTCTTCGATTCTGTCGCCGAGGGTCATGCCGTCCGCATAAGTGGTTCTGGAACCGTTCAGCCATTCGATATCAACAAACTTGGGTACCTTACCGAAGGTGATGTAATCATCGATCAGCCAGCAAGCCTTGCCCTTGGTGTCGAAGTTTTCGGACTTAACGGTGAAGTAGGTGTTCTTGTCGATGGTGGTATCCGGAGTGATGCAGGTTGCATCGGTCCAGAAATCGAAGGTGTAGTTGCCTACTGCCTTATAGTTGGTCTTGTTGTACGTCAGTTCGCTGTTACCTGCCTTGTCGTAGTACGCGATAACGCTGATTTCTTCCACCAGCATAGCAGTCAGTTCGGCTTCCGTGAAGCTTTCCTTGGGGGTACGGGGGGTATCCGGTACGTTGACTACTTCGATCTTGGTAATGTTGGAGTTCTGTACGTCCAGGTCGTAGGTACGTACATAGGTATAGCCGTTTGCGTCTTCGTAGGACAGAGTCAGATATTCGTCACCGCCGAATACCTGTACCTTGGTACCTGCAGCCAGGTTTGCCTTGCTTTCCGCAGCAGTTGCGCCAACGCCCATCTTCAGGCTGCCGATGGTGCCGGTCTTGGCGGGGATTGCGTCGTTATAGAATACATTGAGCTTGGTTACTTCAATGTAGGACTCGGTCATGTAGTAGTCGGAGTCGGTGATGGTGTGGTTGTTTCTGTAGTAGGATTCGCCGGGGAGGTTTACCTTAACCACAGCATCCATGCCGATGATCTGGTTCTTTACCAGAGTGAAGTTCAGGGTGATTACCTGATCGGTCTGACCGCTTTTCTTGGCAGTCAGAACCAGCTGTGCGGTCTTGCCTGCAGCGTTGTCACCGGTTACAGTGATGCTGGTACCGGTCATAACGCCCTTGCTGTCCACTTCGGTACCGGTGAACAGAACAGCATTGTTATTGGAGGAGGTCAGATAAACCTTCCAGCCGGACTGTGCTGCTACGCTCAGGCTGATGGTACCGCCATTGGTCAGGTAGAGATCCTGTGTTGCGGTGGTGGTGGTAGCGTTTACCTTAATAGCGGCGGGATCGAGAATGGTGTCCCCTGCTTTATTCAGAGAAGCGCCGCTTACGGACACTTCCAGTCCATCCGGTGCAGCAGTAACAACTACCGCAGACGGTACGATCATCATGACTGCCAGAATCAGCGCCAGGATCGCATTGAGTTTCCTTTTCATTGATTTTACCTTCCTTTTATATAATAGAGTGTGCGCGGGTGACTGCATATTTTCACCGGCGCTTTTTTGTTTTCGGGTATACAGACTCAAAACAGAGTGAAAAAGTTCCGTTCTTTCCGTGATTTGGCAAAATGTTTACAAATAGTTAAACATATCAGCCGCCGCGGACTTCCCGCAGTCTTCGGTAGAAGGTGGAACGGGAGGGAATGCCGAGGCTTTTCATGGCATCTGCCGTACTGACCTTGCCCTGTGCGTGGCTTGCCGCGATCTGTTCCAGCAATTCGTTATCCACCGGAATACGTTTCCGTCCGGTGTACTTGCCGGCTTCCTTAGCGGCGTCTATGCCTGCGCGTCGCTGTCGGTGGCGGTAGCTTTTATCCAGCCCTTCCTGCAGCAGAAGCAGGCGCAGCATGGTGCAGTATTCCTCACCCGACAGCTTCCGTCCTTCATCCGTCAGTTCCACTTCAGCGCCGCTTGCGAGGATATGCAGCATACTCCGGCGGAAATCCACATTGGAGGAAGCCACGTCCCGCAGGTTCGGCAGGGTGACGGTATGCAGGGGTGTCAGCGGTTCGGCGAGGATGGAGGATGCGGTGGTGAACCGTACGATTCCGGCATCTTCGGCTTTTTCCATGGTCAGGTTATCGCCGCCCAGTCTGCCCTGTGTCTCCAGCAGCCACGCGAAAGCACGATCGGCTCCCGGCGGTTCGATAGGAAACAGTGCGGTCAGGTCGGGTCGCTCCGGTCCGGGCACCCTTTCGGCAATGAAGCGGGGCAGAATGTTCCGGCGGCAGTACGATGCAAGCCGTCCGCCCAGATCCAGTCCGGCGAGGCCCTTGAACACATTCCCCGGCAGAGCATCAATGACGCTCCATCGCGGCGAGACTGTAATCTGATAGTTATCCGTATCAAATCTCTCGAATGTGACAACTCCCACAGAGAAAGCGTTGCCGGCGGAATCATGGGCTTTTATGACACCCGTCATCCGTACAGCCGGTTCGCCCGCAAAAGGCTCTCTGTTCATGTTCTGTACCGCCCGTTTGGTCTTCTTATCTCCCAAACACATTCCCCCTTTCTCAGTGATCGGGCTGGCGGTATATTTTTCGCCTTTTATAGCTTTACTGCATACATTATACCACATTTTCCCTCCTGTGTCAATAGGTTCACGTACAATTTTGACACAATTTTGAGATTTTTTGTGTTTTGTGGTTTTTTTGCAGGGGGAGAGAGAAACTTTTTGAAAAAAAGCTTCTCTCTCCCCCCTGCACCCCCCTCTCACTTCAAAAACTTTGAAAAAGGGGGGATTTTTTGTTTTCTGCGTAAATTAAGCTCGTTTCAAACTCCATTGGTGAAAACCATACTCCCGCCAATCGCCCCAACTGTGTAGCCTTCTCCACCGAGGCATACTTGCCTCCGGAGAAGGGGGACCACTGAACTTCGCAGAAGTTCGGTGGTGGATGAGGTGTAACGAAGGATTTGAACATCCTAAATTGGTATATTATAAATATAATGTAATATTTCACCAATTCAAAAATACTAAACCGCACGTAACACCTCATCCGTCAGCCTTAAGGCTGCCACCTTCCCCCACTGGGGAAGGCTTACACAGTGCAGCGGAAATTTTAGGTGCGGTTTTCACCAATTACATAAATACCTAACCCCAACCCCCCAAACGCAGTCCAAACCAAGGCTCCCTCCGAGGCATACCTGCCTCAAGGGCGCTGGCACCGTAAGGTGACTGAGGGAGAGTGCGTATACGTAAAAAACAGCAAAACCGTATAGTTACGCAGGCTCCTTCCGTCACGCTTCGCGCGCCACCTCCCTCTCGGAGGGAGGCTTGGTTCGTGCAAATTTTTCTGCCGATTTCCTACATTGCGTTTGTCAACAGCATCGAAACATACGCCTTAAACCCAACGAACAAAATTCGCAAAATAAAAAAAGACCGCTCAAATTTGAACGGTCTGAATCAGAATCTCTATTCTATTATATCATTACCACTCGTTTTCCCACTGCGCGATGGCTTTTCTGCAGACTGGATACTCAAAAATTCTCTCAGGCATTGTCAACATCTGCGGATGCAAATGATAATCCTTCTTCTTTTCAAAAACAATTCCATTTCTACTTTGTGTTCTCAGATGTACGCTGCTGTCACCTGTGGTAACTGGGGGTGAGTGCGTATACCAAAACAACTGCAAAGCGTAAGTTACGCAGGCGCCTTCCGTCACGCTTGGCGCGCCACCTCCCTTGAGGCAATAATACTGCGAGATCAAAGGGGGAACGCAAACGGTACTTGGGAGTAAAAATTCAATATATAATCCGTACACCAATTCTGTCAACCAAACCTTGTCCCAACCCCTTTTTCCAAAGTTTTTTGAAAAAGTGAGGGGTGTGCAGCGAAGAATTGCTTCGCAAATCTCCCCCACAAAAAACCACTATCCCCCCCGATACTGCCCAGGGGTGATGTTGAAATGTTTTTTAAAGAGGCGGATGTAGTTGGAGCAGTCGGAGAAGCCGGATTCCATGCAGGCGGCGAGGACGGATTTGCCGTTTTTCAGCAGCATTCTGGAATGGGCGAGGCGTTTGGACTCCAGGTACATTTTCGGAGTGGTGCCCAGGTGGGTGCGGAACATCCGGTTCAGGGTGCTGGAGCTGATGAAGTATTTGTTCCGGATCTGATCCAGGGTATGGATATTCTTGAAATCCCGGTCGATGTCTGCCAGAATGTCCGAGAGGATGGCGGGCAGGGTCTGAGGACAGGAAGCATTGGGCAGGAACCGGCGGAATATGTTCAGCATTTCCAGTATCGTGCAGAACTGCCGGTGGATGTCGCTGTCTGCGCTTGCCTCTTTCAGCTTGTCATAGATCCGCAGCAGGTCTTCCTTCGCCGCCGGATCCGGTACGATATGGTTGTTTCTGCCGTATTCGCGGCTCACAAAATCCCCGAACAGGAAGGTCGATGCGGTGTCGAACCAGAAGCACCAATGCTTATGCACCGAGCAGGTATTCAGAATACAGTGGTGTCTCTCGTTGGGGCGCACAACAATGGCATCTCCGGGAGACAGCTTGTAGAGGGACGACTCCACCACAAAGGACACATCCCCTTCCAGCAGAATGTACAGCTCCATCCGGTCGTGCATATGAAACTGCCAGACCCTCTCCGGCTTCAGCCTGTTGCTGTCTTCGCAGTAATATTCCGCGTTGTAATTCATAATGTCGGGAATCCGCATTACAAAATTGCTCATGCACGTACCTGCCTTTCTGCCGTATTTCCCGGATGCGATTCTGCGCGGGGGACATTTATATTATAATGCATATTCCCCAAAAGGTCAATCCTTTTTCTGCGCAGGGAGTTTCTTTATTACAGTATTCAGATAAATCAGGATCACCGCAATGATCACCACCGTAATTGCCGCCGTTACCTGCTGGGCGTATACGGGAATCCCGAAGAATCGGTTGCCGTTTGCCTGGATCCAGTCCACCAGCCGGCTTGCCAGCAGCGTGGTGCCGAATCCCACCAGTCCGACGATGGCGTTTTTCAGAGCCAGTGCGCATACACGCTTTTCCTTGCTGACGTGTTCGTAGATCAGGTTGATGCTTCCGCTGTTGATCCCCGCCATGCCGATGCCGTAGAAAATGTTATAAACGATATACATCGGCGCACCGTTGCCGGGAACTGTGAACGCATTGACCGCAAAAGCGATCAGCGCGGCGCCGAAGCAGAAATTCAGCATTTTGGTAAAGGTATTTTTATCCGCATAACGACCCAAAGGCTTGGAAAACAGCACTCTGACAAAAGAATACACCATGGACGCCACAGAAATAAAGGTCATGGAGAAGCCAAGCTCCTTGATACGGTAGGTGGACTCAAAGGGTGTAGTAATGTAGGTGGCAACCGTCCACAGAACGGAAACCAGAATGACCTTGAGAACCGTGGTATCCCTTGCCAGTTCGGGCAGAAGTTTCCGGATCGGGATGATCTCCTTCGGAGAAATGGGCTTTTCCTTTGCCACCAACAGGGTCGCTGTATGGAGTATGGTCAGCACAAATATGGTGATGCCGCATAGGATGAAGGCACCCTTGGTATTCCCTGCCGCTTCCAGCAAGTCCACCCCTTTGCCCATGACAAAGGAGAACACCATGCCGCCCAGCAGGGACACGATCTCTTTATTCGCCGTAAAGCTGCCCCGCTTGTTGTCGTCCACCAGGGACATGAACCAGTTGATCTTGGGAGAGTTGATGGCATTGGTGATCAGCCGACCGACAAACAGTACGGTCATAAACACAGTCGTTTTCACCCATGACGGAACATCCAGAAACGGAATGACGTACAGAAAGATGAACCCCATACGCGCCAGGGGATACAGAACGGACAGGGGTTTCTTTACGTTCCGGTTGGCGAACAGGAAGATCGCCATGATCTGGAAGCAGGACGCCAGAGAGCCAAGGGAGCTGACGATCCCCGTCATGGCATCGGACATACCGATCTCCGTGGTCAGCCGCGCCAGATACGCGCCTGCCACCATCAGGCTGATGAAATATTCAAATGCCGCTTCCAGTATGTACATGAACCGGCTTGTTTTGTAGATATCTTTTTCCATAAATTCTCCCGTGGTGAAGTGTAGGTTTGTGCGGTACCTTCCCATACAGACCTACAATATTATACTACAAACTTTTTTGACAGTTCTTGGTCATTTTCGTCAGAATATATGTAAAATGAATCAACAGTTTCTCCCCAATACAGGGATGCGCAAGTTCCCGTAAACATCGCCCCTTCATCCGCCGGAAGAAAATCCTGCGGGGTCGTGTTGACTTCTTCCGGTGACTATGGTACAATGGATACAGCAAATCCAATACCATGTATCCAATGGGAGGTTATTTATGAAAATTATTGATATGCATGTTCATGCCAACAACACCGTTCCTGATCCCGCCGATCTGCTGGCGAAAATGGAAGCTGCCGGTATCTACGGTGCCTGTGTTTTCTCCAACTGGCCCGACCGCGCTCAGCCGGAACTGGGTTCCTCCTTCGATGATCGCCTTGCCGAAGTAAAAAACTGGTGCAAAGGCCACGAGGACAGGCTGTTCCCCGTTATGTGGATCCATCCCTATGAAGAAAACATCATGGAGAACATCCGCAAAGCCGCCGATGCAGGGATCTCCGGCTTCAAGATCATCTGCACGGACTTCTACGTTTCCGAGACCCGCAGTATGGATGTCATCTCGGAGATCGCAAAAATGGACCTGCCGCTGTTTTTCCATTCAGGTATTCTGTGGGACGGACAGGTCTCCTCCCAGTATAACCGACCCATCCATTGGGAAGCCCTGCTGGATATCGTCGGTCTGCGCTTCTCCATGGGTCACTGCTCCTGGCCGTGGATCGACGAATGCATCGCCCTGTACGGCAAGTTCCAGGATGCACACCGCCTGAAAAATACCGCCGAAATGTTCTTCGACCTCACCCCCGGTACCCCCAAAATCTACCGCCGCGAACTCCTCACCAAACTCTATACCATAGGCTACGACGTCGCTGATAACATCCTCTACGGCAGCGACGCCGACGCCGAAAAATACAAAACCGACTGGGTCAAAGAATGGCTCGCCCTCGACAACCAGATCCTCGACGACCTGAAAATCTCCCCAACCGACCGCCAAAAACTCTACCACGACAACATTTTCCGGTTTTTGGGGAAGTAAGGGAGAAAT
>JAFUKI010000025.1 GCA_017467815.1 Clostridia bacterium | reverse complement strand
TCCCCCCCTAACCCCCCAAAACCCTTGACTTTTCCCCCCATATATGATATAAAGTAAATACTTATTGCTATATAATATAATGTATAAAAAAGGAGGGTTCAATGTCCAACCTGAACTCCGGAGATCTGGCTGCCATATGGCAGATCACGATCAAATCCATGGTCGACGAAGAGCTCATTTCCCAAACAGCCTGTGACCTGTGGGTCAAAGAATGCCGTCTGGATTCTCTGGATTCCGAAACAGCCGTTTTCGCTGTGGAAAATGAAATGAAGCGCAATATCATCGCGGATCGTTACAGCGAGATGCTCGCTTCCCAGATCTGCAAAGTTATCGGCTATAAGCCAGCCATCGTTATTATTACCGATTTGTCCATGGCACCCGAAATCGTCCGCCTCAGCCACGCATTGTATCCCACCGATATCGTGCGCCAGAGAGAGGAAGCAAGCCGCGACGCCGCCGTGGATGCCGCTGCCCTTGCGGAAGACGATAATACGGAAATGAATGCCCTGATCCGCGAAGCCTATCCGGGTATCGTTCACGATGACGAAGACAGATCCGCACCTGCCGCTGAACCTGTTTCCAGTGAACGCCGGCTGACTTACAACGAGGATTACACCTTCGACAATTTCGTGGTGGGCAATTCCAACCAGCTTGCCCATGCCGCGGCTCTTTCCGTTGCGGATAATGTGGGGATGAAGATCAACCCCCTGTTCATCTACGGTCCTTCCGGTCTTGGCAAGACACACCTGATGTACGCCATTGCCAACCGTGCGCTGAAGCGTGACCCCAATATGAAGGTGATCTACGTCAAGGGCGAAGAATTCATGAACCAGCTGATCGAAGCGATCCGGGTGAAGTCCAATGCGGCGTTCCGTGAGAAGTACCGCCGTGCGGATATGCTGCTGATCGACGATATTCAGTTTATCGCCGGCAAGGAATCCACGCAGATGGAATTCTTCCACACCTTCGACGCGCTGTACGAAGATCACAAGCAGATCATCATCACATCCGACCGTCCGCCCAAGGAGCTGACCACTCTGGAAGAACGGATCCGCAGCCGGTTTGAAGCGGGTCTGATCACCGACATTCAGCCGCCGGACTACGAGCTTCGTTTGGCGATCCTGAAAAACAAGGCGCAGCACAACCACATGGATGTGCCCATGGATGTTATTGAGTTTCTGGCAAACAATCTTCAGTCCAACATTCGTCAGATCGAAGGGGTGATCAAGAAGCTGGGTGCCAGAAATCTGCTTTCCGGTCTGCCCATCTCCATGGACATGGTCATCACGACCCTCCCGGAATACTTACGCGACTCCGAGCCGGTAGGTGACACGGTTACCCGCATTCTGGAGATCGTAGCCCGCCGCTACAAGGTTACATCCCAGGACATCTTAGGTTCCAGCCGCAAAAAAGAGATCAAAAACGCCCGCAACGTGGCTATGTACACCGTCCGCGTCATCACCAAAATGTCCCTCCCCCAGATCGGTGCCATCTTCTCCCGCGACCACAGCACCGTCCACTCCAACATCACCATGGTAGAATCCGCCCTCACCACCGACCCCTTATTCGAAGCCACTGTGACTGAGATCATGAAGGAAGTCAAGCGCGTTGGTGGTTGATGTGGGTACGGGGAGACGGGGTCGCTTTTTGAAAAAAGCTCCGCAAAAACTTTTATGAGGGGTTTATTGGATGGGTGGCGTTTTGGTTCTCTGAATGGGGATTGGCTCCCGCAGGTGGTGCTGTGCGTTGGGATATTGTTATTGCAGAGCGTCAGAAGTAGTGGAGATGGAAATCAGGGACCACCGAGACCCTGATTTCCCACGCCGGCTTCTTGGGTGCGTGATATAGTAATCCACAGATTGACCTGATAATTTTACCTACAGCCATCCACCAAAACCAAACCCAACAAAAATCCACTGGTGAAAGCCTGTCATCCGCCAATCGCCCAAACTGTGTAGCCTTCTCCAGAGGGAGAAGGGGGACCACGTAGTGGTGGATGAGGTGTAACGTACGATTTGAACCCACTAAATTGATGTAACTCCCCCAAACAAAAACCTGCCCCCTTTTTCAAAGTTTTTTGAAAAGAGGGAGGGGTGCAGGGGAGGGAGAAAAGCTTTTTATCAAAAAGTTTTTCTCCCTCCCCTGCAAAAAAAACGCTCCCCCACCAAAACCCACACCATCCCCACAGGTTCAGGACTACAACTTTAGGTTTCCCACAAGGTTTTCCACAGGTTGTTGAAAACTTGCGGAAAATTTGGAGATTGGTTGTGGAAAAAGAGGCGGAATTCCACAGGATTCGTGGAAAAAGGGGGTGTTTCCCCCAATGAAAGGCTTGATTTTTCCTTGAAATTGCCGCTGTGGATAATTTCGCAGGGCTGTGGATTGGGTTTTCCACATCTGCGGCGGATTTTTTCTCCGACTGCTTCCCGTGATACGGCTTTCCCACAGATCTGCCCCTTTTCCCAAACTTGTGGACAATCAAAAATTTTGTATAATCGCGGAGATTTTTCCGAAAATACGACGGATCTGCCCACGGGGGTGTGGAAAACAGGGACTTTTGCTTCGGTTCAGGAAAGGTTTCCCACAGAAAAATTTGGATAGATTTTTTCGCCGAAGGGCGGTTTTTCGTGGATATTCCGGGGTTTCGTGCCGTTTTTGGAACCGGATTCCACTTTTCCACAATTTTGCTCCCACTACGGCTACTTCGACTGCATTATTTATTATTTATATATTTATTCTTTCTCTATCTGACAGGCAGCGCAGGTGACGCGGATCCCGTGGATGCCCACAGGGGGATGTGCGATCCTGCGGGACGGAAGGTATCCGCGTTGAGATGGGGAAGAACGAAAGAACAACATAAAGACAAAGAACAATTTTTATCAGATTAATTTCGCCGCATCCGGCGGCAGATGGAGTTTATTATGAAAGTTACATTCGACAAAGCCAAGCTTCTCGCTGCTCTGATTCCCCTGTCCGGCATTTCGCAGACGAAAAACACTTTGACAAGCGTAGAAGGATTACTTTTTGAGTGTCCCCCCGTGGAAAGATACGGTAAATTCGAAGGGGATATGGATACCACCTGCCGTATTTCTGCATTCGACCTGGAAAAAGGTATGCAGACGACCGTGGACTGTGATATTGAAGAACAAGGCATTTATGTCATCAATACCAGCAAAATTCTCCAGATCATCAAGGTTATGCCCGAAGGGGATGTGACCATTGAGATCGACGAGCGCAACAAGGTGAAAGTGACCGGCGGTCAGTCTTCTTTTGAGATCACTGCCCAGAACGGTATGGACTTCCCCACCATGCCCAAGTTCATCGGCGAAAGAATCTACAATATTCCCCAGCATATTATTAAGGATATTATCAACGAAACCGTATTTGCCGTTGCCCAGAATGACCAGCGTCCTTTCTTCAACGGTGCGCTGTTCCGGATTGCCAACGGTTCTCTCACCGTAGTCGGCTGTGACGGAAACCGGCTGGCTGCTGCCAAGACTGTATTTCCCGAGGATGTGCCGGATGCGGAAATGATCATCCCCGGCAAATTCCTCACGGAGCTGACCAAGATGCTGGGGGACACCGAGGACGAACTTACCCTGATCCTCGGCAGAAAGCACGTTATTTTTAAGATTGACGAAATTTATTTCTTTGTACGCATGATCGAAGCTACCTATATGCAGTATGAAAAAATCCTGCCGGCGACCTACAGAGCGCAGTGCTATGTATCCCGGAAGGAGCTGCTGGGTGCTATCGACAGAGCGCTGCTGATCACCGAAGACCGTCTCGGCGGCAACAGCAAACCCTATGTAAAAATGGCATTTCTGAAAGACCGCATCAGCATTTCTTCCGTATCTTCCAACGGTTCGGTATTTGAAGAAGTACCCTGTTCCCTGGAAGGGGAAGAAGTGACCCTTGGCTTCAACTGCCGGCTGCTGGCGGATTCTCTCCGTGCTGCTCCCGACTGTGACGAGACACTGCGGATCCGGCTGAACAATCCTTTGATGGGGATTCTGATCGAACCTTCCGGCGGCACGAATTTCTCCAACGCCCAGCCCGACCCGGAAGTATTCGGGGAAAGAAAACTGGATACGGTACCGGCGGACAAAGAGGACAAGGATACGGAATATATGTATTTTGTCATGCCCAGAAGGATGAACAACTGATGCTGATCCATATAGGCGAAGGCTGTCTTGTGCGGGACCGTTCCGTCATCGGCTGTTTCGACATGGACGGTTCGGAAATGTCGGAAGACACGATGGAATTTCTCCGTCAGGCGGAAAAAGAGGGAATTGTGGATATGCTGACGACGGATATCCCCCGTTCCATGGTGCTGACGGATGAGAAAGTATATGTCACCAGGATCTCCACGGGTGCGATCAAGAACCGTGCGGTGAAAGGTGATTGATGATACCGTATAATAAAAAGCTGGTGTCAGCTGCGAAAAAACTACGCAGGAATATGACGCCGGAGGAAAAACATCTGTGGTATGATCTTCTGAAGCGGCTGCCATTGACGGTAAAGCGGCAGCATAATATTGAAAATTATATTGTGGATTTTTACATTCCGGAGAAAAAGACGGTAATTGAGATAGACGGTATCCAGCACACAGCCCCGGAGCATCGTGAATCGGATGCAAAGCGGGATGAAGTACTGTCAGGATGGGGAATCCGTGTACTGCGGTACTCCAATAAGATGATCCGATACAGATTTCACACAGTAACAGCAGACATATTAAAACACCTTGAACTGGACTACAAAGATTTAAAGCCTGGAATATAAAGAACTACAGTCTTAAAAGATTTACAGCCCAACTCCCCCAATTCGCCCAACTGTGTAAGCCTTCTCCTGTGGGAGAAGGGGGACCGCGCAGCGGTGGATGAGGAGTAACGTAGGTTTTGAACCTACTAAATTGGTATATTATAAATATA
>JAFUKI010000024.1 GCA_017467815.1 Clostridia bacterium | reverse complement strand
AGTATTTTTGAATTGGTGAAATATTACATTATATTTATAATATACCAATTTAGTAGGTTCAAAACCTACGTTACTCCTCATCCACCGCTGCGCGGTCCCCCTTCTCCCGCAGGAGAAGGCTACACAGTTTGGGCGATTGGCGGGAGTATGGTTTTCACCAGTGGAGTGTGCTGCTATTGGGTTTATGCCGAAAAAACAAAAAATCCCCCTTTTTCAAAGTCTTTTGAAAAGAGGGAGGGGGTTTGGGGGAGGGAGGAAAGCTTTTTCGCAAAAAGTTTTCCTCCCTCCCCCAAGAAATTCCAATATTCACTCCACCACAGGAAGATTTGCCAGGGATGCGGCGATTTCTTCGTCGGTGGGGCGGTAGTCGGTCATTTTGCCGTCGTGGAATTTTTCGTAGGACATCATATCGAAGTAGCCGGTGCCGGTGAGGCCGAAGACGATGGTTTTTTCTTCGCCGGTTTCCTTGCACTTGAGCGCTTCGTTGATGGCGATGCGGATGGCGTGGCTGCTTTCGGGGGCGGGGAGCGTGCCTTCTACTCTGGCGAATTCTTCAGCGGCGGCGAAAACTTCTGTCTGGGGGACGGATACCGCTTCCATCAGACCGTCAGCGTACAGCTGGGACAGCGTATTGCTCATGCCGTGGTAGCGGAGACCGCCTGCATGGGTCGCAGAGGGGATATAGCCGCTGCCGAGGGTGTACATCTTGGAAAGAGGACAAACCTTGCCGGTGTCGCAGTAGTCGTAGGCGTATTTGCCGCGGGTGAAGCTGGGGCAGGAAGACGGCTCAACGGCGATGATCCGGTAATCTGCTTCGCCGCGGATCTTTTCACCCATGAACGGTGCGATCAGACCGCCCAGATTGGATCCGCCGCCTGCACAGCCGATGATAATGTCCGGCTTGATGTTGTATTTGTCCAGCGCCGCTTTGGTTTCCAGACCGATGATGGACTGGTGCAGCATTACCTGATTCAGTACACTGCCAAGCACGTAGCGGTAACCCGGATCCTTGGATGCCACTTCCACCGCTTCGGAAATCGCACAGCCTAAGCTGCCGGTGGTGCCGGGGTGTTCTGCCAGAATGCGCTTGCCCACTTCTGTGTCCATGGACGGAGAAGGCGTTACGGACGCGCCGTATACACGCATTACCTCTCTCCGGAAAGGCTTCTGCTCGTAGGATACCTTAACCATGTACACCTTGCAGTCCAGACCGAAGTAGGAGCAGGCCATGGACAATGCCGTACCCCACTGACCGGCGCCGGTCTCGGTGGTAACACCTGTCAAACCCTGCTTCTTGGCGTAATATGCCTGAGCGATGGCGGAATTCAGCTTGTGGCTGCCGCTGGTGTTGTTTCCTTCAAATTTATAATAGATCTTCGCCGGTGTCTGGAGCTTTTCTTCCAGGCAGTAGGCACGTACCAGGGGAGAAGGACGATACATCTTATAAAAATCACGTATCTCCTGCGGGATCGGGTACCATGCGTTGGTGTCGTCCAATTCCTGCTTTACCAGTTCATCGCAGAAAACCTCGCCCAGCTCTTCGGCTGTCATAGGCTTGTGGGTTTCCGGATTCAGAAGGGGTGCCGGCTTGTTGACCATATCCGCGCGCAGGTTATACCATGCGTCCGGCATCTCGCTTTCTGAAAGATAAATTTTGTAGGGAATTTTTTCGTTTGACATATTTCTGTCTCCTTTCTATTTACGGGATGCGCTTCTTCAGAAAAAGAAAAAGCCCGTCCCAAAATGCCGGGACAGGAACTTGTTATCCTGCGGTACCACCCTGCTTGGCGTATCATACGCCCACTCGTCTCTCACGTTTTTTACGAAGTCTTCTCCGTCTCACCTACTCAGCTTCCGCCTTTCAGCTCGCCCTCCAAGGCCCATTCCCCCTCACAGTTCCGCTGCCTCTCACCACCCGCCAGCTCTCTGCCATTTCCACCATCAGGAGTACTTACGCCTTTTCAACAGTTTACAATAGTATATCATATTTCACGCAGTTTGGCAAGAGTTTTTTTCGGGGGTGTGTGGTTTTTTTGCAGGGGGAGAGGAGAAACTTTTTGCGAAAAAGTCTCTCCTCTCCTGAAGATTTGCGCAGCAATTCTTCGCTGCACACCCCTCACCTCTTCAAAAAACTTTGGAAAAGGGGGGATTTTTGGTTTTTCTGCATAAACCAAACTCTATCTGACTCCACTGGTGAAATCCATACTCACTTGACCGCCGATCCTACACCATGGCTCCCTCCGAGGCATACCTGCCTCAAGGGAGCTGGCACCGTAAGGTGACTGAGGGAGAGTGCGTATACCAAAACAACTGCAAAGCATAAGTTCCGCAGGCTCCTTCCGTCACGCTTCGCGCGCCACCTCCCTCTCGGAGGGAGGCTTTGGCTGAACCTTTTTGTCTGCTTTGACAAATTGATGTTATTTCATATTATTTGTCAACAGCACCGCAACGTACGCCTAAAACCCAACAAATGGGAGGGGAAACCTTTTCACTACAAATGTAATATATATTACAAACACCAATCC
Organism: Clostridia bacterium; assembly: GCA_017467815.1. GTDB lineage: Bacteria > Bacillota > Clostridia > Oscillospirales > CAG-272 > UMGS1696. The sequence continues at coordinate 17,806 of JAFUKI010000024.1, read as the reverse complement.
TACACCAATTCCCCCGTTCCCCCACATTCCGCAGGAATATATCGCACGCGAAGCGTATATCGCCCACCGCCAGGTACACCCCTCCACCCCATAAAAAAACACCCGTTTATCCCAAACCCAATCGGAATAAACGGGCATTATTCATCATCTCAAATTACTTCTTCGCCAGTTCTCTCGCCATATCGAAAGCCTTCAGATTCACATCCAATGCCTTCGCCGGAACACAGGCTTCGATCGCACCGCGCAGTACCGCTTCGTCAAAACCAAGCGCATCTTCCGCAATACCCATCAGCGCTACATTGGACGCCTTTTCATTCCCGGCTTCTCTTGCAATGCTCTGTACATCATACGCACGTACATCCACTGCCAGAGCGCGCATCTTTTCCACCAGCTCTGCGGGATATTCCGCCGCACCGGTGATTACCGGCATCGGGTTGATCTGCTGCAGAGAAGTAACCACAACACCGCCGATAGCCAGACAGGGCAGCCAGCGTGCCGCTTCCAGAATTTCAAAACTCAGGATCACGTCCGCCTTGCCGGTACCGATCATGGGAGAATATACCGGCTCATCCCCGTACCGTACATAGGTTACAACACTTCCGCCTCTCTGAGACATACCGTGTACTTCGGAAACCTTTACGTCATAACCGGCATCCATAGCCGCTTTACCCAGAATCTTGGACGCAAGCAGGGATCCCTGTCCGCCTACGCCGACGATCATAATATTCTTAATCATTTCAAAATCCCCCTTTCGCCTTATTCCTGTTCACAGATCGCACCAACACGGCACATCTGAGGACAAAGTCCGCAGCCTGCACACATACTTGCGTCGATCTTTGCTTTTTTATCCACAATGGAAATGCAGGGACAGCCGATCTTCATACAAGCACGGCATCCTACACATTTGTCTTCGTTGATCATCACAGGCTTGCCCCGCTTTACGCCCTTCAGCAGCGCACAGGGACGGCGGCAGATGATGACGGAAGCGCAGGGAGCTGCAGTTTCTTCTTTCAGAATCTTTTCCAGTTCCGGCAGGTTGTTGGGGTCAACGGCGCGGATGTGTTCCGGAGCAACGCCCAGCGCAGTGCAGATGGCTTCCAGGGACAGGTTCGGTGCAGTTGTTCCCTTGAGGGTTCTGCCGGTCAGGGGGTTGTCCTGGTGACCGGTCATACCGGTGATGCTGTTGTCCAGAATCAGGGTAGTGGTGTTGCCGCCGTTGTATACCACATTGGCAAGACCGGTCATTCCGGAATGCATGAATGTGGAGTCACCGATAACGGAAACGTATTTGTCCTCTTCGCCGCGTACCTTTACAGTACCGTGGAGGGAGGAGATGGAAGCGCCCATGCAGAATACGGAGTCAATGGCATTCAGGGGAGCAACAGCACCCAGTGTATAACAGCCGATATCCCCGGAAACACGGAGCTTCAGTTTGGACAGGGTGTAGAATACGCCTCTGTGGGGACAGCCGGGGCACAGTACCGGAGGACGGTTCGGAATTTCGTCGCCCAGCATGGTGCAGTCGGGATCTTCGCCCAGCAGGAGCTTCGCCAGCAGTTCGTCGGAATACTCGCCGCACAGAGGAAGCACGTCCTTACCGATCACGTGAATGCCGTGGGACTTACAGAAATTTTCGATAAAGGGGTCTAATTCTTCCACCACGATGACGGTTTCGTATTTTGCCGCAAATTCGGCGATCTTCTTTTCCGGCAGAGGGAAGACCATACCCAGCTTCAGGTAGGATGCGTTCTTGCCGAATACTTCTTTTGCGTAGTTATAGGCATTGCCGGCTGTGATAATGCCGACCTCGCCGCCGTTGTCTTCCACGGTATTCAGATCGGAAGTTTCCGCGAAGTCCCGCAGTGCTGCCAGATGTTCTTCCACAACAAAGTGGCGCTTCTTGGCATTGGCAGGCATCATTATGTATTTCTGGGGCAGTTTTTCGTATGCCTTGATCTCGGTTTCTTCCCGTTCACCCAGTTCCACAACGCTTCTGGAATGGGAAGCACGGGTCGTCATACGCAGGATCACCGGTGTATCGAACATTTCGGACAGGCGATACGCTTCCTTCACATATGCCACGCATTCCGCCGCATTGGCAGGTTCCACCATGGGCAGTTTGGCAGCTTCGGCGTAGTGCCGGCTGTCCTGTTCGTTCTGGGAGGAATGCATTCCCGGATCATCCGCAACACCGATCACAAAACCGGCAGAAATGCCCGTATAACCGGCAACAAACAGCGGATCCGCCGCAACATTCAGACCAACGTGCTTCATACCGCAGAACGCCCGTCCGCCGCCGACCGCAGCACCCATTGCCGCTTCAAAAGCCACCTTTTCATTGGGCGCCCATTCCGCATAAATTTCCTGATACTTCGCCACTTCTTCGGTGATCTCCGTACTCGGTGTTCCCGGATAACTGGACACAAACTTCACGCCGGCTTCATAAAGCCCCCGCGCTACCGCCTCATTTCCAAGCATCAACTGCTTCATATATCATTTTCTCCTGTTTTTTAGGTTATTTGTACCATTATACTATATTTATGAGGAAATTGCAAGAGGGGAGAGGGACTTAAGGTTTCACCTTAAGTCCGCGATATGCACTCTGCGGGGGACTTAAGATAAATCTTAAGTCCACGATATATTCCTTCGGAATGTGGGGGAACGGGGGGATGTATGTTACGTTTGTTGGGGATGTTTTTTATGTCAAGAGCAACATAGTATACAAATTGTGCAAAGACAAATTGTGCAAAGACATAGTTTACACCATTACTCCATTGGTGAAAACCGTACTCCAAATTTCCGCTGCACTGTGTAAGCCTTCCCCAGTGGGGGAAGGTGGCAGCCTTAAGGCTGACGGATGAGGTGTTGCGTGCGGTTTAGTATTTTTGAATTGGTATATAGTATATATAATGTAATATCTCACCAATATAGGAACTGCAAATCATACGTTACACCTCATCCACCACCGAACTTCTGCGAAGTTCAGTGGTCCCCCTTCTCCGGAGGCAAGTATGCCTCGGTGGAGAAGGCTACACAGTTTGGGCGATTGGCGGGAGTATGGCTTTCACCAATGGAGTTTGATTGGGTTTGATTTATACCAAAAACAAAAATCCCCTCTTTTTTCAAAGTTTTTTGAAAAGAGGGATGGGTTTTGGGGAAGGGAGAAAAGCTTTTTCGCAAAAAGTTTTTCTCCCTTCCCCAAGAAAACCCAAACACAAAAAACACCGCACATCCAGGACGTGATGTGCGGTGAGCCTGATTATTTGCGGAGGGAGTCGCGGATCTCTTTGAGGAGTTGGAGTTTTTCGGCTTCCTTGGCTTCGGCTGCGGCTTTGGCTTCGGCTGCTGCTGCGGCGTCGGCGTCGGCTTTGGCTTTAGCTTCGGCATCGGCTTTGGCTTTTGCTTCTTCGGCTGCGGCGATTTCGGCTGCCTGGAGCTTTGCTTTGGCTTTCATGATGATGCGGAGTACGATGAAGATACTGAGTGCGATCAGGAGGAAGTCGATGATGGTCTGCAGGAACGTACCGTAAAGTACGGCAGTTTCTGCTTCCACAACGGCGCCGGTCTCATCCAGCACGGCTTCTTTGATCACGTACTTCCAGTCTTCCATATTCAGTCCGCCTGCCAGAAGGCTGACCAGGGGCATTACGATATAGTTCACAAGACCGGTTACGATCTTGTTGAACGCATTACCGATAACAACCGCTGTTGCCAGATCGATAATGTTGCCTTTGGAAATAAATGCTTTGAAATCTTTCCAGAATCCTTTCATGTTATATCTCCTTAACGTATTGATTTTCCGTGGTTTTCCACAGAATACAAATACAGTATAACACAAATTCCTTCATCTGGCAAGACTTTTTTACCGTTTCCCGAAAATATATCCGCCTTCCCGGTAGGTGATCCGGGTGGGTGGCGTCATATGGTTTTCCGGGGTGGCGAAATATAAAGCACCGTCCGTGGGATCTCCTCCGCGCAGAGCAGTTTCCACAGCGTGTTCTGCCTGAACAAGTGCATCTTCCGGCAGAGACCCTGCTATCCGCCCGCTTTCGGTACAATGCAGAAATCCGGCGGCGTATACCACACAGGCTGCGTCATTTCCGTACCGCCCACTTTCCAGCCGGCGTAAAATGACCCCTGCAAGTCCTACCTGCACCCCGTAGGATGCATCCGGACATTCCGCTGCAACGGCGCGTACAATAATCTCCCGTTCTCTCTCGCTGAGAAACGATGGATCCGCAGCTGTGCACCGCACCGGCAGAGCCGACTGAAACAACAGCACCGGCAGAAGCGCCAGCACCGTAAATAATCCTTTCGGATACTGCTTTTTCGCTGCGGATACCACCGTTTTGGCAGTACCCGCTGTTTCCATCCCGTTCTCTCTTTTCCGGCTGCAGTACATAACGTAATCCTCCATATCAGGCTGGTCTTATTGTATCCGCCGGAATGCGGGATATACACGGCAAATCCTGCCTGATTCTTTTCTCCGAAAGTCCCTGTATACACCTCTTTTTTCAAGTAATCTTAATACTTTTTTTGAAAAATTTATATTTACCCCCTACCATCCGGCGACAATATATAGTATAATGTATATGTATGCTATTATTATGTCGTTTTGTACCCATTTTTCGGAAAACGTACAAAAACGACGTCTGCCCGAACAATACACGCCAAAACCGATACCCGGTTTCCGGCTGGAATGATATATCACGCTCTCCAGGAGGTACTTATGGAACAAAAACGTAAGATCACAGTAAATATTGCCGGCACAAATCTGACCCTTATCACGGACGAATCCGATGCATTTGTGGAAGCCGTTGTAGCCATGGTCAACGAACAGATGAACGCCACCAAAAGCTATACTGTCCGTTCCATGCCCCCCATCAATGCCGCTCTGCTCTGCGCCATCGACGCCTGCGGTGAACGGCTGAAGGCGGAAAAGCGGATCCGGAATCTGGAAGCCCAGGCATCCCTTTATGAAGTGACCATCAAAAACCTGAAAGAAGAACTTGCCGCCTGCAAGGGTAAGGAGAATACCGCCGAAGAACCTGCCGCCGCCGCAGATGACGGATTCACCCGTCTCAGCGATATGCTGCGGAATTCCGGCGTGGGTGCCGAGGAAGCCGAAGATAAAGTGAAGCTGCTGGAAAAATATCTGGAAAGCCGCAAGACCCCCGGCGCCGGCGATACCCGTACCAGAGAAGAAAAGATCCGCTATATCGAATCCCTCCTGCGGGGAAACGATTGAGACGGAATCAGCAAACATCAGGAAAGGAAGCGGAAGGCCGCATTACCGTAACATGATCCAGCAAAAACGACCGGAACTGCTTGCTCCTGCCGGTTCCCCCGATGCCCTGCTTGCCGCCATTTCCGCCGGTGCGGATGCGGTGTACTTAGGCGCTTCTGCCTTCTCCAACCGGATGCGCGCCCGGAATTTCACCGAAGATGAACTGACGGAAGCACTGAAAGCGGCACGTTATGCAGGCGCGGCTTCCTATATCACCATAAATACAAGGGTCCGCCCGGAGGAAATGGGGGATGTCCTCACTCTGGCGGAACATCTGCTGAAGAATCACTGTACCGGATTCATCGTGGCGGATGCCGGTATTGCCGCCAATATCCACAGCCGTTTCCCCGAAGCCGCCCTCCATGCCAGTACCCAGATGACGCTGTCCGATCCCGGCGACGGCTTTGCACTGGCGGAAATGGGATTTACCCGGATGGTGGTGCCCAGAGAGATCTCTCTCGGGGAGATACGCCGGCTGGTGCAGGAATGCCCCCTGGAAATTGAAATGTTCCTCCACGGCGCCCACTGTGTTTCTCTGTCCGGGCAATGCCTGATGAGCTGGGCAATGGGCGGACGAAGCGGAAACCGTGGCGAATGCGCCCAACCCTGCCGCCTGCCCTATACGGCGATCCGACTGGGAGATGCTTCTGCTGCCAACCGGGAAAAGTGGACGGACAGATCCCTGACAAAAGCTCCGAAAAACACGTACCCCCTGAGCCTGAAAGATATGTGCCTCGCCCGGTGGATCCCCGAGATCATCGACAGCGGCGTGGCATCCCTGAAAATCGAAGGCAGACAGAAACCGGCGGCGTATGTGTACGGCGTTACGAAAATCTACCGTCGGCTTCTGGATGAAGGACGAGCCGCCACCGAGGAGGAAATCGCCGCACTGGACGAATTCTTCTCCCGGGATGGCTTCACGGACGGATATTTTGCCGCCGGTCAGCGCAGGAACCCCTACAGCAATATGCTGGGTGTACGGGCGTCCTTAGCGGAACTGTCGGGAAATTCCGAAAAAGCCAAAACCGAAGAAAAATATATCCTCCCCACAAAAGAGATCACAGCCTCCTGCAGGATATACGCCGACGAACCCATGGAGCTGACCCTTTCCGATACCGTAACCGGCATTTCCGTAACCGTCACGGGAGAAACTGCCCAGACGGCAACCGGCAATCCTCTGACTAAGGAAAGCATCGCCAAAAACCTGTGCAAATTCGGCGGCACTCCCTTCCGCCTGTCGGATAACGGACTGACGATTGACGTGGGAGAAGGGGTGTGGTGTCCCGTATCCTCCCTGAATGCCCTGCGGAGAAGCGGGGTGCAGATGCTGACGGATGCACTGTTCCCCGATGCAGCGGTGCGGGAAGGTGCGCCCTATGCGCCTGCGGTACAGCTGCCGGAGAGATATGGGGGGAAGCGATGCCCCACGACCGCCCAGTGTATGTTTGCCGATCAGGTGACTGCCGGGGCGCTGGACTATTTTACACGAATCTATCTCCCCGTTGGGGAATGGTATAAATGGAGATCCGCCGGCGGCACGGGCGAAAAGGTGGGCGTATCCCTGCCTGCGGTGCTGTTCGGGGATACCAAAAAGACATTGGATGCACTGGCGGAAGCGGACTGTCCTTTTGTACAGATCCACAGTCCCGGTCAGCTGTATTTTGCCAAACAGGCAGGACTTGCCGCGCACGGTTCCTTCCGGCTGAATCTGTGGAACCCGGACAGTGCGCTGTACTGGTATGTATCGGGAGTCGCATCCCTGACCGCATCCCCGGAAGCCACCATCGCCATGCTGCGGCAGATGCCCGCCGGTGCGATCGTATACGGGCATATCCCCCTGATGCACACATCCCGTTGTTTCCTTTGGGGAAAATGCGGGGGCATCGGCGGACGGATTGCCGGAAAGACCTGTCCCGCGGAAGGCTGTCTGGGCATACTCACCGACAGAACGGCGACCCGTTTCCCCGTACTGGCGAAAGACGGCATCTGCGAGATCTGCAATGCACTGCCTTTATGGATGGGGGACAAGCAGGACTCTCTGCCGCCGCTGACCCATAGAGAATTTCTGTTCACGACAGAAACGGCGGCGCAGGTAAACGATGTGATCCGCGCATACCGGAACAACGAAAAACGCAGCGGAAAACGGCTGAAGTAAAAGTATGGACTTGCATCAGTTCCGATCCGCATAAATCTACGAAATATACGAGGTACTGACAATGACAAATCTTACCCGAAAGACTCCTTTTCACAAATGCTGGCTGACCTCCGCCCACAGAGGACTGGTGGACGATGTGCTGAAAGAAAACACACTGGCGGCTTTTTATAATGCGTACCTGAACGGGGCAGACATGATCGAGACCGATGCACGGATGTCCTGTGACGGCGTGCTGATCTGCAACCACAACGCCACCGCCGTGGGTACCGATCCCGCAACCGGAGAAACGGTGACTTATACCGTAGCGGAAACGAATGCCGAAACCCTTTGTTCCCTGATCTTGTCCCGGGACGAAAAGTGGGGGACACAGACCATTCCCACACTGGAGCAGGTACTGCATCTGGCGTACAACACGGGCATGATCGTCAACATCGACATGAAGGCGGGGGCAAAAGACGCGGATGCCATAGTGGATACGGTACTGCGGTGCGGAATGCGCGGACGGGTAATCTACGCCACAAACGGCGCGGGGGCGGAAACGATTCTGCAGATTCTCCGCCGGGATGCCGATGCAAGGTTTATTGACACGCCTTCAAACTACACGGCGGAAAAACTGGCGGAAATTGAAGACCGCAATCGCCGCTGTTTTGCCTATACGGGAGATTTTTCCAAGGAAAATATTGATATGATCCGCAAGTCCGGCTGTATGCTGGCGCTGATCAGTCTGCGTCCGGAGAATTTCCGGGATGCCATGGTACATCATCCGGATATGTGCGAATACCTGCACACCTCCGATTTCCGGCAGATCGAGACCGATTATTTTGACACACTGAAGTTATTTTAAATGATTTATCTTAAAATTATTTTTGTGGAGGAAGTTATGCAGATCCGATGCAAAAAACTGCGGCAGAACGCAAAACTGCCGGAATATAAAACCAGATCCTCAGCCGGTGCGGATCTTTATGCTGCACTTGACGGACCCATCACCCTTGCCCCCATGGACAGAGCCGTGATCCCCACGGGAATTGCCGTATCGCCGGAGAGGGAAGATGTGGTACTGATGATTGCCGCACGCAGCGGTCTTGCGGTCAAGCAGGGTGTCACCCTTTCCAACGGGGTTGGCATTATTGATGCGGACTACCGTGGGGAGATCGCGGTCGGTGTAGTGAATCTGGGGAAGGAAAGTGTAACCCTATCCCCCGGCGACCGCATTGCCCAGCTTCTGGTTCTGCCGGTTTGTGCCGGTATATTCGTGGAAGCAGACATTCTCGACGACACCGACAGAGGCACAGGCGGGTTTGGCAGTACCGGCGTGTGAAACGTTTCGTGAGTGCTTGCGGGTGTTTGGCTTGTTTCACACCGAAAATTCCTTTGCAAATGGGACCAGCCATTTGCAATTACCTTCGGTAACCGGAATTTTCCGCTCGTTTGGCTGAACTGGTGGAAAACATTTAGTGAGTGCTTGCAGTAATCGGAATTTCTGCTCGCTTAGCTGAACTGGTATATACAAAACAATATTGTAATAGACAACCTATCAATTATCGCCCAAACTGCGTAGTCTTCCCCAAGAGGCATACCTGCCTCAGGGGATGGTGGCAGCCTTAAGGCTGACGGATGAGGTGTCCCCACTAACGCTCTGATGTTCTGAATGGGTGTATATATAAACTTTAAATATAAACTTCACCCCCCCAAAAAAATATAACCTGCAAATCGAGGTATACCATGCGTACAAATTTCTGGATAACCCTTCTCCTGATCTGCGCCGGGATCGTCATCGGTTCACTGGTGGCAGAGCTGACTGCCGGGATTCCCGTGCTTGGCTGGCTGGCGTACGGATTGGATTTCGGTACACAGTCCCCTTTTACTCTGGATCTCCATGTGCTGATTCTGACCTTCGGCGCAACGGTGCGGATCACCATTGCCCATATTCTGTGCATCTGCCTGACCCTGATCGTCGGCCGTGCTGTAATCCGCCGGTAATCTGTTATCCGGTCTTTCCAAATATAAAAACAAGGAGTTTTCTTCCTTATGAAACTGATTCTCGCCTCCGCATCCCCCAGACGGCATGAAATTCTCTCCATCGCCGGACTGGAACATGACATCCGTCCTTCCGATGCGGATGAAAGTACGGTAATCTATACCCCCGGTCAGCCGGATGCCTATGTCATCGAACTGGCGATACGCAAAGCCGAAGCCGTTTCCGCCGGGGAGGGGGAGATCGTTCTCTCTGCCGATACCATCGTATATGTGCCCCGGAAGGATGAGATCCTCGGTAAGCCGAAGGACAGGGAGGATGCCGTGCGGATGCTGACCCTGCTGTCCGGCAATACCCATAAGGTGATCACCGGTGTGTGCATTGCCGATGCGTCCGGGATGCGGGAAGCCTTTGCGGTGACTTCCGATGTGCATTTCCGTGACCTGTCCGGAGAGGAAATTGCGGAATACATCGACCGATGCCGCCCCTACGACAAAGCCGGTGCTTACGGGATTCAGGAAGGTGCCTGCCATTTCGTCGACTGCATCACGGGGGACTACTACAATATCGTAGGTCTGCCCATTTCCGCAGTGTACACAAAGCTGCGTCCTTATTTCGTCAAAAACAGCGTTGCTGATTAAATATATTTTAAGGATTTACAATATGAAAAGCATAGGAATTGACTTAGGTACTGCCAACACCCTCGTCTATGTAAAGGGCAGGGGGGTTGCGCTGAGAGAGCCGTCCGTGGTGGCGGTGGAGGCAAAAAACCGTCGTGTGGTGGCGGTGGGCAATGAAGCCAAGCTCATGCTGGGGAAAACCCCCGGTTCCATTGTGGCAATGCGTCCCCTGAAGGATGGGGTCATTGCGGAATTCGACATCACTGCGGCTATGCTGCGCCATTATTTCAAAAAAATATCCGGCAACACCCTTTTCAGCCGTCCCAAGGTGATCATCTGCATTCCTTACGGTGTTACAGAAGTAGAACGCCGTGCGGTGGAAGACGTTACCTTGGAAGCCGGTGCCCAGTCGGTTGCGCTGATCGAGGAACCCATTGCGGCGGCTATCGGCAGCGGACTGCGGGTGGATGATGCCAGAGGATGCATGATCGTTGACATCGGCGGCGGTACTACTGAAGTGGCGGTACTGTCTCTGGGCGGTATTGTTCTGTCCAAATCCCTGCGCATTGCCGGGGACGAGCTGGACGAAGCGATCATCGGGTATATCAAGCGGAAGCACAATATTCTCATCGGGGATGTAACGGCGGAACTGCTGAAAAAGCGGATCGGCAGTGTACACCCGGCAGCGGACAGGGGGGCTATGACCATTCAGGGACGGAACCTGCTCAACGGTCTGCCTGCTACCATTGCCGTTTCCTCGGCGGAGATCCGGGAAGCCATGAGCGACCAGATCGAGCACATTGTGGAAAGCATCCGCACCACGCTGGAGAACACCCCTCCGGAGCTGGCATCCGATATTTACGATACGGGCATCATGCTCTGCGGCGGCGGTTCCATGCTGGCGGGTCTGCCCCTGCTGCTCTCCCGCATCACCGGCATACGTGTTGTTGTTGCCAAAGCGCCCATTGACAGCGTTGCCATCGGTCTGGGCAGGATCATCGAAAGCGAAGGCAGACTGGGCGGCGGTGTACGCTACAGAACCAGATAAGCCGGCGCAAAATTCACACGGCAGATGAAAGATTTGTTATGAAAGAATATTTTAAATCGAAATTTTTCTACATAATCACCGTCATCACCCTGCTTGTCACCATTGTTCCCACGGTATATGCCCACATGGGTGTCACCTTTGTCTTCCGGGATGCGGTGAACGTGATCCTCACGCCCATGCAGAAGGTATTCAATGCGGCGGCGGATGCAGTGGACGGATTTACGGGGTATTTCTATAAATTCGATGCTCTGGTGGAAGAAAACGCGGCGCTGCGCGAGGAAGTCAACGCATTGCAGGCACAGGTTTACGACAACCGGGAGCTGGAGCAGATGTACGCCTGGATGAGTGAATTTCTGGAAATGAAGATCCAGCATACGGATTTCAAGTTCACGAAAGCCACCATTACCGGACGGGAAAGCGGAAACTATTCATCGGTACTGACCCTGGATGTGGGCAGCGGTGCCGGCATTACGGTTGGTATGCCCGTTGTGTCCTCCCAGGGGCTGATCGGGCAGATCTCCGAGGTAGGCTACAACTGGTCCCGTGTCACCACGCTGGCGGAGGCTCAATCGGCGGCAGGTGCCTATGTGGAACGGTCCAACGCCACCGGTATAGCAGAAGGCAATCTGGCGCTGGCGAAGGACGGGCAGTGTTATCTGAACTATTTGTCCGCCGATGCGGATATACAGGTAGGGGACCGCATTCTCACCTCCGGCTACGGCGTATATCCCCGCGGACTTGTTATCGGCTATGTGGAAGCGGTGGAGACCAATCCCTACAACCGGACTTTGTCCGCCGTAATCGGATTGGCTGTACCGATAGCGGAGTTGAACAATGTTATGATCATCACCGAATCCGCCCCGTACGCTGAGTAATTACTGAATTTTGGAGTGAATATGCAGATACAAGATCCACAGCGCACACCCCAGCCCGAAAGTTTCCGTCAGAAGCTCAACGGGTGGTTTCTGGGGTTTTCCATAGAGGGGGAATCCCTTCTGCGGGGGGTTATCATGATCGTACTGATATCCCTGTTCGCCTTACTGCAGACCACGCTGATGACCCGGTTCCGTCCATTTGGCGCGGTACCCGATCTGATGCTGCCCCTGGTGGTGGGGATCGCCATGACCGCCAGAGAAAAATGGGGTGCGGTTTCCGGGATCATCGCGGCATTTGTGATCGAATCCTTGGGCGGCGCGTCCCTGACCATTCTGCCTCTTTTGTATATGCCCGTCGGGTATTTATGCGGCATTTTGTCCATCCAGTATTTCAGAGACTGTTTTGCGGTACGCGCCATGTACACGGTCGTGACCGGTCTTCTGCGCGGGGTGGTTACGCTGATCATTCTGTATGCCACCACGCCCAACACGTCTTTGATCGATGCGGTTTGTGTTGCCGTGATTCCGGAATTTTTTGCGACGGTTCTGTTTACGCCATTGGCACATGGGGCTTCGCTGGTGTTTCGGTTGGTTAAGTAGGTTATATATGAAATGTTGGTTATTTTAAACCGTTAGTTCGTACTTTTTCTCCTTTAGCGAGGAGCGCATTTATTGCATAAATACTAAAGTACCAAAAAGAGGAACTTTTTCTGACGCTTGGGTATTTCGACTGTTGCGACGGTCGATTCAGGGCGCTTGCCCTCCGGAGTTGATTGCATCAACTCCCAACCTGCAAACTTTTGAAAAAGTTTGATCAAAACTTTCTTTGGGGCGTTAGTTTTTAGTTATTATTAAGGAGTCCATTATGAATCCAAAGCTGTTTCTGGCGCCCATGGCAGGATATTCCGATACCGTCTTCCGCCAGATCTGCGGCTCCTGCGGCTGCGACGAAACCGTCAGCGAAATGATCTCCGCAGCAGCTCTCCACTATAAAGACGAAAAAACCGCCATCCTTGCCCGAATCGAGCCAGAGGAACCTCCCGTGTCCCTCCAGATCTTCGGCCATGACCCCTCCATGATGGCAGAAGCCGCCGAGATCCTCATCACCGGCGCATATGTACCCGAAAAAGACCGGGAACGCTTTCCCAAGATCATAAAACCCATCGGCATTGATATCAATATGGGCTGCCCCGTCAAAAAGATCTCCGGATCCGGCGACGGCAGTGCATTGATGCAGAACCCCTCCCTCGCCGGGAAAATTATGGAATCCGTCGCAGACGTCTGCCGGAAACATAACGTCCGCCCCTCCGCAAAAATCCGGCTGGGATGGAACAAAAATACCATCAACGCCCCCGAATTTGCCCTGATGCTGGCACAATCCGGCGCAGAACAGGTCACGCTCCACTGCCGTACCAAAGAGGAACTGTACACCCCCGGCATCCATCCGGAATACCTTGCCAAAACCGCGGAAAAACTTCGGAAATATGCCCCCGGCTGTACCCTGATCGGCAACGGGGATATCGCATCCTGCGAAGACGCCCAAACCATGCTGAATTACGGCTGTGACGGTCTGATGATCGGCAGGGCAGCACTGGGAAACCCGTGGATATTCCGCCAGATCCGCGAAGCCGCCGCCGGGGAACCCATCTTCACCCCGACACCGGACGATTTGCGGAATATGGCAGCTCATATGGTCCACGAAATCGTCCTGCGGAAAGGGGAATACGCCGGCATCCGCGAATCCAGAGGCCGCGCCGCCCACTTCTGCAAAGGTCTGCCCCATTCGGCATCTCTGCGGGATCAGCTGAATCATGCGGAAAGTGAAGAGGAATTTATTCGGATTTTGATGGGGTGATTTCCGGGGAGGCACTTTTTGGGAAAAAGTGTCTCCCCAGACCCCTCCACAAAAACTTTTGAAATATTTGGGACAGGTGTATACCCATTTAGAACATCAAAGCGTCAGTTACACCTCATCCACCACTTCTCCTGAGCAAGTATGCCTCGGTGGAGAAGGCTACACAGTGTGGCTTAAATCGTTAAATTAGCGAACAATCAATGTTAATTCTATCCCCCTCATTCCCCTTTTTTAAAGTTTTTTGAAAAGAGGATAGGGGTGCGGGGGAAGGGGAAAGACTTTTTCGCAAAAAGTTTTTCCCCTTCCCCCGCAAATAAAACCAAAATACAAACAAAGGACAAATAAATATGAAGACGAATTGGAAGGCGGGGACGCTTTTGGCGCCGGTGCCGGTGGTTATGGTTTCTACGGGGACTATGGAGAAGTCGAATATTATTACGGTGGCTTGGACGGGGATTGTTTGTTCTGAGCCGGCGAAGACGTATGTGTCTATTCGGTCGGAGCGGTATTCCTATGACCAGATCCGGGAGCAGGGGGCGTTTGTTATCAATATGGTAACACGGCCGCTGGCGGAGATCTGTGATTACTGCGGCATGGTTACCGGGCGGAAGGTCGATAAGTTTGACCACTGCGGTCTTACCAGAGAAGCCTCCGAAACCATCGCCTGCCCCAGGATCGCGGAATCCCCCCTCGCGCTGGAATGCAAAGTCACCGACTGTATCCACCTCGGTACCCACGATATGTTCCTTGCGGATATTACAAACGTAGCACTGGAAGAATCCCTCCTGGACGATAACGGCAGACTGGATATCGGCAGGGGCGACTTTGTCTGCTACGGACACGCCGCTTACTACAGCCTTGGCAAAGAGCTGGGGCGGTTCGGTTACTCCGTCGCCGATAAGAAAAAAGGCAGAAACGCCACCACCCGTACCGGAGGCAAACGATGAAAAAAGTTCTGATTCTCTCTGTCACTGCCGGAGAAGGTCATAACGCTACCGCAAAAGCCCTTTCCGCCGAATTTCAGCGACAGGGACACGACGCTTTTGTGCTCGATACCTTTCAGTATGTCTCCCCGCCCGTCGCCAAGTTCCTCTCCGAAGGATACCTGCTGGTGACGGATAAAGCAAAAACCGCCTATAAAACCGGCTACCGCCTGGCAGAAAAACGGCGCGGTACCGATAAACCCATTATCCACCTGATCGATATGGCTTTCTCCGACGATATCGCCCGGATCATCGAAAACGTGAACTGCGATGCCGTCCTGTTCACCCATGCCTTCGCCGGTATGATCCTGAACTATATGAAAAAGAAAAATATGATCAGCGTACCCACCCTCGGCATCCTGACCGATTTCACCTTCCATCCCTATTGGGAGGACTGTACCGCCAACGATTTCGTGTTCGTCCCCTCCAAAGCCCTCCTTCCCCAAGGCAGAAGAAAAGGCTTCCGGGATGAGCAGATTATCGATACCGGCATCCCCGTCAACCCCGGTTTTGCCAATACCGTACCCCAGACCGATGCCAGAAAACAGCTGGGCCTCGATCCGGATCCCACTACCATCCTGATCATGGGCGGATCCATGGGTTACGGCAACCTCGCAGATACCGTCCGCCGCATCGACGCGCTCTCTTTTGAGAAGGACTTCCAGATGATCGCGGTCTGCGGCAATAATGCGGATGCCAAAAACGAACTGGATGCCCTGGTGCATTCCGGTACCCTTGCCCATAAGACCCTTGTTACCGGCTTCGTGGACTACGTGTCCCTCCTGATGGATGCGGCGGACTGCATCGTCACCAAACCCGGCGGACTCACTACCTCGGAATCCCTCGCCAAAGGTCTGCCCATGGTGATCGTCAATCCCATCCCCGGTCAGGAAGAACGCAATACGGAATTTCTCCTGAATAACGGTGCCGCCTGCGCTGTGTCCAAAACCTGTTCCATTGAGGAATGCCTGTTCCAGCTCCTTTCCTCCCCCGTCCGCCTTGCCGCCATGAAAGACTGCGTAAAGGCACTGGCACACCCCACTTCCACTTACGACGTGTGCCGGTTTACCATTGAACTCTGTGAAAAATATAACGCGAAAGGATAACCCTGCCCATGAATATCTCCCCGGAAATCCGCGCAAAAGCAGCTGCCGCTGAACTTGCGCTTGCCGATATATACGCCGATATCGACCGCATTGCCCGTGTGAATACGGAAAAAGTCTTGGACTGCTTCCGTGAGGCGGAGGTCAGCGAATCCCTGTTTACGCCCTCTACCGGCTACGGCTACGGCGACCGCGGCAGAGACGTTATTGATGCCCTGTCCGCCAAGATCTTCGGAGGGGACGCCGGCTTTATGCGCCCCCAGATCATCTCCGGTACCCACGCCATTACCGTTGTCCTGTTTGGGCTGCTCCGTCCCGGGGATGTGCTTCTGTCCCTGTCCGGTATGCCCTATGATACTCTCCAGCCTGTTATCGGCTGTGACGGCGAAAAAGGATCCGGTTCCCTGGCAGATTTCGGCGTGGAATTCCATGCCATCCCCCTGAAAGACGGAAAGATGGACCTGTGCGCCCTGCGTGCCTGTATGGAAAAATACGGCAGCCGGGTGAAGGTCGTGCATATCCAACGCTCCAAAGGGTACGAGACCCGTCCCACCCATACCGTTCACGAAATCTGCGAAGCCGCTTATGCCGTGCGCAAAAACGCCGCGGAATTCGGCTTTGCAGCTCCGTATGTCACCTGCGATAACTGCTACGGCGAGTTCACGGAAGAAAGAGAACCGGCACTGGCTGTGGGTGAAAAGGAAGCCGGTGTGGATATCATCGTCGGTTCCCTGATCAAGAATCCGGGCGGCGGTATGGCGGATAACGGCGGCTATATCGTCGGTACGGAAAAAGCCGTGGAACTGTGCGGCTACCGTCTCAGCTGTCCCGGCGTGGGTCTGGATGCAGGCGCGTCCCTCGGACAGAACCGGAATATGCTCCGCGGTCTGTTCTATGCCCCCCATACCGTGGCACAGGCTATGAAAACCGCCCACCTCGCCGCATATCTCTTTGAAGAAGCCGGCTATACCGTGTCCCCCCGCTGGAATGAAAGACGAAGCGATATCATCCAGACCGTGGAATGCGCCTCTCCCGACGGACTGTGCGCCTTCTGCAGAGGTATCCAGTCATCCTCCCCCATCGACGCACACGTTGTCCCGGAACCGTGGGAAATGCCCGGCTACAGCGACCCCGTTATTATGGCGGCAGGCGCATTTGTAGGCGGCGCATCCATCGAATTGTCCGCAGACGGTCCCCTGAGAGCGCCCTATACCGCGTTCCTCCAGGGCGGTCTGACCTACGAAAGCGCACGGCTGGCGATCATGTCCGCCCTGCAGCAGATGTCGCAGAATTAAATACGCCAAAACTCATTTATCTATAAATCTTAGGAAACAATAAGGAGAAATCATTATGAAAGTCGTACTTTTACAGGATGTTAAAGGACAGGGCAAAAAGGACCAGATCATCGAAGTGTCCGACGGATACGCAAGAAACTTCCTCCTGCCCAAGAAGCTTGCCGCCATTGCAGATGCAGCGGTTATGAACGATATAAAGAATAAGGAAGCCGCAAAACAGCGCAAGATCGAACTGGAAAAGCAGGAAGCCAGAGACATGGCTGCCAAGCTCCAGTCCATCGTTGTCAAGCTGAAGGTACAGGCAGGCGCCGCAGGGGATGGCCGCATCTACGGTTCCGTCACCACCAAGGACATCGCCGAAGCCCTGAAAGCCCAGCACGGCATCGAAATCGACAAGCGCAAGATCGTCCTGGACGACCCCATCAAAAACTACGGCACCTACACCCTGGACGTAAAACTCTACCCGGAGATCTCCGGCAAAATAAACATCGTGGTATCCGACCAGTAAAAATCCCCAAGCACACTCCCAACCAATAAATTTTTAAAGTTTTTTGAAGTGAGAGGGGGGTGCAGGGGGGAGAGAGAAACTTTTTGCAAAAAGGTTCTCTCT
>JAFUKI010000023.1 GCA_017467815.1 Clostridia bacterium | reverse complement strand
TTCGGGATATCCAGCCATATCCCGAAGAAAAGAATATCCCGAAAGTCCCCGGGAATTCCGCCGTAATACCGGCATTTTTCGTATAAAACTTCGGGATATTCTTCTGTATTGTGTTTAACGTAACCCTGTTAATTTTCGAATCATCTCCTCATCATTTTTCCAAATAGCTTCACTCATTGGCGTTGTATTGGTACCATTGGCTCGCTCAATCGCCTCTTTTTTCATCTCCGTATCTGCATATGCGTAGATTCTTGTGGTTTCCAGCTGTGCATGTCCGAGTAAATCCGACAGAAGAACCATCGGCATTCCGCCTTGATATAGGTGCATTGCTCGCGTATGGCGCAGCATGTGCGGATGAACTCTTTCCGGCATATCGGACATTGCTTCTTTCGCCATCAGACCGTATTTCTTCATGAATGCGGCCACGGTATCCTCACTCATTCTGTGGCGTTGTCCATGAGAAACTGTATAGAACAAATAGGCATCACTCCCCCCTGCTGTGTTTTCATGGAATTTTTTCAGGTAATGTTTCAGATGCTGGACTGTCTTCGTCATAATCGGTACAACCCGTGTTTTACTGCCTTTACCGGTCAGATACACACAGGGAGTTGTGGAATTCAGTTCCAGATTCTGCAATCGCAAATCGACCATCTCCTGACATCTCGCTGCGGTATCATACATGAGCATCATAAAGACCATGTCACGCAGCCCGGTTGTTTTTTGCGGATCAGGTTGCCGGAGAAGTATAGAAAGTTGTTCTTCGGACAAATAGGAAACTGGTTTCTGTGGTGGCTTTTTCAGCTTGATTTTTGTCAGTTCCGTTTGTAACGCCACCAGTGAAAGATCTGCAATTCCGGCGTATTGGATGAAAGAACGGATTGCGGTAAGTCTTTGCAGCTGTGTTTGTCTGCTGCATCCGCGGTTTTCGTGCAGCCATATCAGAAATGCACTCACATTGTCATAAGAAAAGCAGTCCCAATCCATCTTGAGAAGCGGAACACCTTTTTCTTCAGCCATAAAACAGAAAAACAGATTTAACGAATCCGTATAGGATTTAACCGTGTTTTGACTGCATCCTCGATTCTTCAACAGATAAATCTGCAGATAATTCCGAAGGGTCAGGAAAAATATTTCGTTTTTAATCTTCATCCGGCACCTCCGGGAATAGAGATTCATATACAGACATATCTACTTTCGCCATCTTTTCAAAGCTGTTCGGTACAAGATGGATGTAGTATGCCGTGTCCTCTGCCTGTACATGACCCATATATGCACTGAGGTATGGAAGCATTGTATCGATGTCTCTGCCTTCCCGTACCCAACGGTGAATACAGTTGGTAGCGAACGTATGCCTGAAATCATATACCCTCGGTTTCGGCCCTGCAAACTCGGTAATTCCAGCCATGCTGAAGCAGCGCCAGAACATTTCTTCTGTCCAGAGCTTGGTGTACGGTCCGTTTCCGTCATATCGCGGGAACAAAAACGGAGTGTCCGGATACACTTCCGAAACGAGATTGGTATATTTCCGAAGCATTTCGGTCATCTCATCCGAAAGAGTAACAAAGCGATCCTTGTGACCTTTGGATTCCACAATATAGAGAATTCCGTTTTTCAGATCTGTATTTTCCTTCAGAAGAATACGTGCTTCCACAGGCCGCAGACCACAGAAATACAGCAATCGGAAAAACACCGGTATTACCAGATGCCGTACAGGAGATTGATCATGCTTTTCAAAGCTGTCCGCTGCCTGAAAAAATGCCTGTATTTCCGATTCCGTAAAAATATGCGGAACATACCGCTTGGATTTGCGTGTCATCTGAATTGGAATCATGTAGGCAGATGTTCCGTTTCCACGCAGAAATTTTGCAAATTCCCGTACAACCATAACACGATTGCGATGGGATCCAGGACTTTCTGAAGATTTACGCTCAAGCCAATGCATGCACAATTCCCGATCCAGAATGCTTTTGTCAGGATACTCGGAGAAACAAAACCGATCAAAACAGTTCAGTATCCTTGAGCTTTCTTCATACGGATACCCAAGGCTGTTCTTGTACGCTATGAACTTCTGTATGGTATCTGCAAACTTACTGTTCATTTCAGTTCCTCCCGCATGACCGGTACATCCGCAAAGTCAGGCATACACATACGAAGCCCGTCCCAAGCCACGGCTGTGTACTGCGGCAGTGCGTGCGATGTGCTGTGACCCAATACGTCCTGTATGGTTTGCACTGGAACGCCGGCATTCAGCATTCTTGCACCGATGCCCCGCCGGAAAGCATGTGTGCCGTGTTTCTTCGGGTATGCTTTTCCAAAAGCATGAAGCGAATATCGGGTAACCATGGCAGATACACTGCGGTTCTTCATTTTATCAAACGGACGAACGGTTCGCAAAAAAATATAGGGTGATTCTGTGTCTGGACGAGCGTGCAGAATGTAATCCGCAACTGCATTTCCGGTATCAACATCCAGCGGCAACGCAAGTGGAACTGCCGTTTTGGACTGACAGATGTGGATTTCGCAGCGGTTCCAGTCAATATCCTGCAGGGTAAGATTGGCTATATCCACTGCTCGGAGGCCGGTATTGTAAGCAAGCATTATGATGGCATAATCACGTTTACCGATAACAGAACTTCTATCAATGGAATTCAGTATCGTTTCTGCTTCCGTCCGTGTATATCCGTCGTACACCTTTTTGTGATGCGCCGGACTTCCCACTAGAGCATCTGTCAGAATCGGCAGTTCCGGGCTGCATTCCTTCAGAAAACCTGAAAACGAACGAAATGCATGGAAAAATTCATGAACACCGCAGGGGGCGCGTTTCCCATATTCTGTGATATACCGGACAACGTAAGGCAGTTCCAGCTTTTCATAGGCATCGATCCCATCACATTCCGCTTTTTTGAAGAATTGCCGCATCCGAAGCGCATATACCCGGAGTGAACTTTCCTTCAGATATTCGTTGGTGCGTATATAGCTTTGGTATTCCTCCAAAAGACTTTCATACGAGGCAGAAGCAAAAGTGTAACTGAATGGTGCAAGATACGTTCTTGAAACAGTACCGTGATCATGGAACTCCACAATCCATTCTATGATTTTTCG
>JAFUKI010000002.1 GCA_017467815.1 Clostridia bacterium | reverse complement strand
TCTGCCCTATGTAGATGCGGATGAACCGATCCTTGGCGGACAGTCTCCGGTTTTCCTCGATGGCGTTGTCGAGCAGGTTTCCGATGATGACGCACAGATCGATATCGGTGACCTGCGCTGCCTCCGGTATCTTTGCTTTTACATTGACCGGAATCTCATTCTGCGCGGCAATGTTCAGCTTTCCGTTCAGGATGGCATCCACCATAACCCGCCCGGTTTTGACGGTTGAGTCCACGTTGGTCAGGTCATTGTTCAGCGAGCGGAGATAATCATTCACTTCATCGTATTTTCCGAGAGCCATACTTGCCTGCATCGCCTGAATGTGATTATGGTAGTCATGCCGCCATCCGCGCATTTTGGTGTACATGGACTCCACTTCGTCGCAGTATTTCTGTAACAGATCGCTCTGATAGGCTTCGATCCGTTTGTCAATCCATTTTTGAAACAGCATAAGTACCTCTCAGAATACTGGCTTAGAAAAGCCTGATAATTTCTTTCCCGATTTTCTCTGCCATACCGCGGCTGATCGGAACTTCCGATGCGTTTTTCAGCACGACACAATCGTTTTTGATCCGCGTGACATGCCGGAGATTCACGACAAACGACCGCTGGCATTTTATGAAATACTCGTCCAGCTGCTTTTCCATATCGGAAAGGGAGCCTTTCATGCGGTATGTCTCCGAAACTGTATGGATCAGGACGTACTGCCTCTGCGCTTCGATATACATAATCTGCGGCAGCGGGACGAAATCTGTCTGACGGTCGTAGGTGACGGACAGGCGTTTTTCCGATTTCGCAAGGTTCGCCGCCGCTTTATCGAGAACGGTATGCAGCTTTTCCGGCAGTACCGGCTTCATGAGATAATGGAGTGCGGAAACCTCGTATCCTTCTGCGATAAAGTCCGGGAATCCGGTAATGAAGATGATCTGAACCGTATCGTTGGTCTGACGGATGGTTTTGGCAAGGTCCACACCGTTCATACCGCCCATCTCAATATCGAGAAGGAGGATGTCCCGTTTTTTGTCTTCCGCGTAATCAAACAGAAAACTTTCGGCGGAGTGGAACGTGTCGATCGTACAGGTGACGGAAGTCCTGTCCGACCAGGCAGAAACCAGTGCGGTAAGGTATTCGATTTGCTTCTGTTCATCATCACAGATTGCGATTCTCAAGTCCATTTTACCACCTGTGCTTTCTCTTATGCCGTTGGTTTTTCTATGGTAATATATTATAAGCCGCGGATATTCAAAAAGCAAGATGGATTCTGTAAATGGATTGAGACGGAGGCATGAACAAATCTTTCGGGAGGATCGCTTCACGAGATTCTATGAAATGACGCAGGAATCCCAAAAATGGACGAACTTGCCGCCGGTTTTGCCGGGGAATCGTCGTATGCACGGAAAGCGGCAATGTACGAAATGCTAGCGCGGGAATGTACGATGCATCTCTCCGGGATTTTTTACGTTTGTGATGGGTAGATCCGCCGGACGCACGACACTCCCGACAGGACAGTAGAGAAGTGCGCCATTTAGTTCCTAAAGGTTTTTCGACAGTCCGACAAATTGGGAATTACAGCACCATTTCCCATAACAAGGATGCAATAAATGGCTGTAACAAAAACATGATAAATCCAACAGAGCCACATATGATATAAAAATCTCTGTCTTTAGAATCCAATACTATATGCTTAGTAAATTTGCCAGTCAGACATTGTGCAGTATAATATCCGATTATGGTTCCAGCAGTATTTGTGATTAAGTCATTGATATCGGTGGTTCTAAAAGTAAAAATCTGAGATACTTCAATAACACAGGATGTAATCAGCCCCATCAGTGCAGTACCTTTGATACTTCTGAACTTATTCCATAATATCGGCAAAAATAAGCCAAACGGAACAAACAAAAGTATATTCAAACAAGCGTTGATGAAATCCGATGCCATATCAACGAATGGGATTAAATTTACCGAAAATTCAATGGTAAGTGATGTTATACTGGGAAAACCAATTAGCCCCAAAATTGCTGTAATGTAGAATCCGAATACGATGTATAAAACGGTTCGCTTTCCGCTGTGAAAAAAGAACTTGTTATATATAGCAAATATGGGAAGTATAAACACAGAAGCGGCCAACATTTCGATCAATGTGCTGTATATTCTAAACATTCATTGCATCCTCCGCAAATTCAAATATTTTCGCTCCTTCGCTGAATATAGTATATCAGAAAAATGTAAAAAATTCTACCATATACGCAAGAAACGCCCGAACATTTTCGTCCGAGCGTTTCTGTCGATATTAAGATATCTGTTTACGACCATTCGCCGTATGACACAGGAGCTTTTGGGTGGATTCAGAATTACTTCGCTTTGGGGAAGTAGTGTGCGACACTGCTCCATCCTGCGAGATGACGGGCGAGGATCATCTGGTCCGCACGATCGATTTCCTGATTGCGGTTGATGTCAGCCGCGTCAGCGTTCACGATTGCGGTTTCAGGGTCCTCAAGTTCACCCGTGAAGTACGCACGGAGGAGTTCAAGGTCAGCGTTGTTCACTTCGCCGTCATCGTTTGCGTCACCGATCACGAGGGGCTTGTCGGTTGTGCAGATGAAGAAGAAGGAAAAGTGGTTGGTGCTGAATTCCACGTAGCCGTCGGAGTAGGTCGCGGGAACATAGGATACCGTGCCGTTTTCATCGACGTAGCAGACGACAACGCGTTCGCCTTCCATGCCTTCACCGAGATCGTACGCCGCACGGACCGTGACTTTGCCGCCGAGCTTGTGGAGCTTTTCGGTCTTGACAGGATTGCCGGCTTCGTCGTAGCTGGTGACGGTCAGGGTCAGCTCGAGCAGAACCGGATTGTTGCCGT
>JAFUKI010000022.1 GCA_017467815.1 Clostridia bacterium | reverse complement strand
TTTTAAAGTGTTCGCAATTATTGAAACATGTGGAAAGCATTACAAGGTAAGAGAAGGGTACTAAATATTCGTTGAAAAGCTGTATGTAGAAGCAGGCGCAGAAGTAAATTTCAAGGTTCTTGCTATCTCTACTGAAGCTGGTTTTAAGGTAGGTACACCTGAAGTAGAAGGTGCATCTGTATCCGGAAGCGTAGTTAAGAATGGTAAGGCCAAGAAGATCTACGTTATGACCTACAAATCCAAGAAGAACGAGAAGAAGAAGATCGGTCACAGACAGCCTTATACCAAGGTAGTGATCAACAAGATCGCTCTTTAATCCAACGCAGCGATCCATCCGCACGCATAGTATTTCCATATGGAGCATGATCCATGACGAAAGTAACATTTTACCGACACAACGGTGTATTCTGGGGATTCCGCGAGACCGGGCATACAGGATTCGGCACAGAAGGGGATGACATTTTATGTTCCGCCCTGTCTGCAATGACAATGCTTCTTTTGAACACATTGGAAATTGCATACAAAGCCGATTTTGATTATACCATTGACGACAAAGATGCTTCTGTTACTGTAACCTGCAAAAGTGCACTGCCGGGCGGCAATGCAGATGAGAAGGTTCAGTTTGCGGCAGCCGGTTTGTTTGAAGGGTATTATTACCAGCTTGTGGATCTGGAAGAAGAATATTACGAATATCTGGACGTGACAGTACTGGAAAAGTAACGGATTTCTCAAAAATTGATTAGGAGGAAATAACAATGATCAGATTAGGTTTACAGTTCTTTGCGCATAAAAAAGGTGTAGGTTCTACCAAGAACGGCCGTGACAGCGAATCCAAGCGTCTGGGCGTAAAGTCTGCTGACGGACAGGCCGTAACAGCAGGTAACATCATCATCAGACAGAGAGGTACCAGAATCCATCCCGGTAACAATGTTGGCCGTGGTTCTGACGACACCCTGTTCGCACTGATCGATGGTAAGGTTAAGTTTGAACATATCGCAGGCGGCAGAAGACAGGTAAGCGTATACGCTGACTAATCTCTGCACATCTTGCCGTATTGCTTGACCCAATTCAATAAGCAACGAAAAAAGCTGTATGATTATCATACAGCTTTTTTACATCAATAAAAGTATTGACTTTACAGAAGCAATATGTTATTATTAAACGGAAAGCAGGGAATACCTTCCCTGTAAACAGGATAGATGGATCCGTGGACCGGATAGAAAGGAATCATATGGAAAATTTTGTTTTGTCACCTGCTCAGGAGAGACTACTGAAGCGGAGATGGGGGGTATTCAACCATTTTCTGTATTTTGAAAAAGAGTACGAAGTACCGGAAGGCGCAGATCCGGTACAGTTCCATTTGGATAACTGGAATAGAAGAGTGGAAATGTTCGACGTTGAGCGCGTTGCAAAGGATCTGCACGATGTCGGTGCTGGATACTACTTTATAACGATCATGCAGGGTTCCAAATATATGATTGCACCCAATGCAACCTTTGATAAGATCGCCGGAACCAAACCGGGAGAAGCCTGTGCCAAACGGGACCTGATCGCCGACTTGATTCCTGAACTTGCTAAATACGATATAGACCTGTACCTGTATTACACCGGTGACGGTCCTTACAGCGATCCTGTAATCGGCGAGAAAATGGGGTACCGTTCCTGGTGCGTGCAGCCGATGCAGACCGTTAACGATGCTTTCCTGGAAAATTGGTCATCCGTTATGGAAGAATATGCGGTTCGTTACGGAGACGCAGTGAAGGGATGGTGGGTCGACGGTTGTTATGAAGAAGGGGTTGGCTATAATCAGAAGTTCCTGGCATATTACTACAGAGCAGCCAAAAAAGGAAACCCCGATGCACTTGTGGCGATGAATCATGGTGTCCATGATGATCTGTTCAAATGGTATGAAAAGGAAGAAATCACCAGCGGTGAATTCAATCACTTCACATATATCCCCAAGTCTCGTTCAATTGACGGTGCTATGCCCCATATTCTTGCGCCTATTGGCGCCAATAGTAAGGGTACAGATTTCGCATGGTGCGGCAAAGGAACACGCTACAGTAACGAATATATGAAAGATTACGTGCGTAAGGTGAATGCATCCGGCGGTGTTGTAACCATTGATATCGGGATAAAGTACGACAGTACATATTATCCGGAACAACTGGAAGCTATACGAGGCATATAAATCGAAAGAAACAGAAGGTATCACAAAAAGGTACCTTCTGTTTCTTATATATCTACATCTGTTTTCGAATTCGCTCAAAGGCACCTTTTTCCAAACGGGAAACCTGCGCCTGAGAAATACCGATCTCCTCCGCGATCTCCATCTGCGTCTTGCCCTTGTAGAAACGCAGGTTGATAATTTTCTTTTCCCGTTCCCCCAGCTTGCTGATCGCTTCTTTCAGAGCGATATCCTCCAGCCACATCTCGTCCGTATTCCGGTCAACACTCAGCTGATCCATCACATAAATGGAATCGCCGCCGTCATTGTAGACCGTTTCATACAGAGAAACCGGCTCAATGATCGCTTCAAGGGCACGGGATACCGCTTCTGTTTTTTCCCCAAGTACTTCTGCGATCTTCTCCACACTTGGTTCGGAATCCATCTCTCCTTCCAGTTGTTCCCGTACCTGCAGGGCACGATAGGCAAGATCCCGCACAGATCTGCTGACCCTGATACTGTTGTTATCCCGCAGATACCGCCTGATCTCCCCGACGATCATCGGCACCGCATAAGTGGAGAATTCCACCTCTATCTCCGTGTTGAAGTTGTCCACGGCCTTTATAAGCCCGATACAGCCTATCTGAAATAGATCATCCAGATTTTCTCTGCGATTGGTGAATCGTTGTATAATACTGAGAACAAGCCTGAGATTGCCGTCGATCAGTGTTTCTCTTGCAGCCATGTCTCCTTCTTTGACTTTCAATAAAAGTGCTTTTTTCTCCTTTGAGGTCAGTGTAGGTAATTTCGACGTATCAACGCCGCATATCTCCACTTTGTTATAGTACATCCGAGAACCTTCCTCGTTTGGAATTGCTGATAACAGTATTGCCAGCCTTCCCGGAAATTTATGCAGGGATACTGCTGCCACATATTGACTGAGGAAGAAGAAAACTGGAAACGGACATACGACAGGAATATCAGAGAATCCTTAGATTACATGGAAAAATCTGCATATTGCCTGGGAAAATTTATATATTTCAGTTGAAAAACTTCGCAGGCTGTGGTACAATAATATAAGTATGTGTAAAGAGGTGAAGGTATGCTGATCGGATTATGCGGACGCAGCGGTTCCGGCAAAGGATATATAGCAGCAATGTTTGCAAAAAGGGGTGTTCCTTCCATTGACACAGACCGCGTTTACCGGGACATGACCGGTCCTGCATTGGCTCTTTCCCCTTGTATGCAGGAACTGAAGGAACGGTTCGGCGAGAACGTCGTATCGGAAGACGGTTCTCTGAACAGAGCGGTAATGCGTTCCCTGGTATTCGGACCGGAGAACAAAAAATCCCTGGACGATCTGAACCGCATCACCCACGCCCATATTCTGAAACAGACCATGACGGAAGCAGAAACTTTGCGCGAAGCGGGAGCGGATATTATCCTGATAGACGCCCCCCTCCTGTACGAAAGCGGATTTGACAGACTTTGTCAGGCTGTGATATGCGTAAATGCTCCCGAAGAAAAGCGTATCGAAAGGATCATGAAGCGGGACATTATTTCCAGAGAGGACGCGGAAAAGAGACTGCGCACCCAGACCGCCGCTGAGGATCTTTTGAAAAAAGCCGATTATGTCATCGAAAACGATGCGGAAAAAGATGTACTGCAGGAACGTGTGGATGGAATCATAGCCGATCTGCGTTCCGGAAAATATAAAGATTTACAGTAGAACAACAGTTGGACAGAAAACATGAGAATAAAAAACACCATTGTCAGAAGTATCGTAATCATTACGATTTTGATATTATCCGTTATTTCCGGAACGATTTATCAGGCGATCTGGCATCGGATAGATTTGAATAATCACCCCAGACAATACACAGAGTACGTGGAGAAGTATGCCGCACAATACGGTGTGCCGGAGTATATCATCTACGCAGTCATCAAAAACGAAAGTGATTTTGCCAGCAATATGCTTTCGGAAAATGGAGAAATCGGTCTGATGCAGATCTCTCCCGAAACCTTCAGCTGGCTTCTGACCCTGACGAAAGAAACACAGGATCCGGGAATTCTGTATGACCCGGAAACCAACATCCGTTACGGAACCTATATGCTTTCCTATCTGTTCACGGAATACAGCCGCTGGACAACGGTATTTGCCATTTACGATGCGGGCGAGGAACAGGTAACCGAGTGGATGAAACGACCGGAACTGGTTGACGATATCGGCAATCTGAAGAAGATCCCGGACGAAGCCGTGGACGAATATGTGAAGTCCGTGGAAGAAACAATGGAAATTTATCAGAAGTTATATTATTCTGTATATTGAGAAAGGAAGTTAAGAATATGGCAGACAAGACCAAAGGACAGGCTTTGAAGGAACAGCTTTTCTACAAAAAGAAGACCGCATTTGAACGGAAGAATCAGAAAGAACTGGCAGCTGCCCAGAAATACGCAGAAGGATACAAAATCTTCCTGGATAAAGCCAAAACCGAAAGAGAAGCCGTTGAATACAGCGAAAAGATGCTGGAAGAAGCAGGTTTCCGCCGTTATACCCTTGGGGAAAAACTGAATCCCGGCGATTGTGTGTACTATTCCAACCGCGGCAAAAACCTGTTTGCACTCCGTGTAGGTACAGAACCCATTGAAAAGGGCGTACGTATCTGTGCAGCCCACATCGACTCTCCCCGTCTGGATCTGAAACAACACCCCCTGTACGAAGCGGAAGGTCTGGGTTACTTCAAAACCCATTACTACGGCGGTGTAAGAAAGTATCAGTGGGTAACCATTCCTCTGGCACTTCATGGCGTTGTAACCAAGAAAAACGGTGAAATCGTGAATGTTTCCATCGGGGATGAACCCGGCGATCCCGTATTCTGCATCACCGACCTGCTGCCCCACCTGGCAAAGGATCAGAACGGCAAACCCCTGAGTGCCGCATTCACCGGTGAAGGTATGAACGCGATCGTAGGTTCTTCTCCTTATTTTGAAGAAGACGGAAGTGTAACCCCCGCCGATGAAAAAGTGAAGCTGACCGTTATGGCAGCGCTGTACGAAAAGTATGGCATCATTGAAGCTGATTTCATGAGCGCGGAACTGGCACTCGTACCTGCCGGCAAAGCAGTGGACGTTGGTCTGGACCGCTGGCTGATCGGTGCGTATGGTCATGACGACAGAGTATGTGCTTATACTGCACTGACCGCGGCTATTGACAATAAGGACAGCGAACACACCATTCTGACCGTTCTCGCCGATAAGGAAGAAACCGGCAGTGACGGCGTTACCGGTATGAAGAGCTTCCTTGTGATGGATCTGATCGATGAACTGGCTTGTGAACTGGGCGGCAATCCTGCAGTGATCCGTGCCAACTCCAAGTGCCTCTCCGCTGACGTAGCAGCAGCCCTGGATCCGCTGTATCCGGAAGTATCCGAAAAGCGCAACAATGCTCTGATCCACTGCGGCGTAGCTATGGCCAAGTACACCGGTTCCGGCGGAAAGGGCGGTACCAGCGATGCATCTGCCGAATTTGTTGCAGAAGTACGCAAGATCTACGACGATGCCGACGTAATCTGGCAGACTTCCGAACTGGGTAAGGTAGACCAGGGCGGCGGCGGAACCGTTGCAAAGTTTATCGCAAACTGGAATATCGACACCGTGGACATCGGGGTTCCCGTACTTTCCATGCATGCACCTTTCGAGGTCATCTCCAAGGCTGACCTGTACGAAGCATACCGCGGCTTCATCGCATTCGGCAAATAAACAAACCAATATCGACAAAACCAATGGGGAAATGGCAGAAAACGGCTATTTCCCCTGTCGGGATTATATGAAAACTTCTGAAGGAGAATGGGAAAGTGAATAAAGAACTTACCGCACTGGAACAAAAAATATATGATATGGGTATCGTTCCCGTTGTGACCATTGAAGATGCCGCGAAAGCCGTAAAACTGGCAGATGCGCTGTCCGAAGGCGGATTGCCCTGTGCGGAAATTACATTCCGTACAGCAGCCGCTGCAGATGCCATTGCTGCGATCCGCAGAGAAAGACCGGATATGCTGGTTGGCGCCGGTACCGTTCTGTCTGTTGAACAGCTGGAAAAAGCCATTGACGCAGGGGCACAGTTCATCGTCACCCCCGGTCTGAATCCCGTTGTAGTGGAAGCAGCACAGAAGGCAAATATTCCGATCATTCCCGGATGTTCAAGACCTTCCGATCTGGAGATCGCCTACACTATGGGACTCCGTACAGTAAAATTCTTCCCGGCAGAAGCGGCAGGCGGTACAGCTATGCTGAAAGCCATGAGCGCACCGTACTCCATGATGCGTTTCATGCCCACCGGCGGAATTGATGCAGGCAATCTCCGTCAGTACCTGGATCTGCCCTGTGTTCTTGCCTGCGGAGGTACATTCATGATCAGCAAGGATGCCCTGAAAAATGACGATTATGAAGGCATCAGAGCGGCAACGGAAAAAGCAGTACAGTCCATGCTCAATCTGAAAACAGGTCACGTGGGACTGATCTGTGAAGACAAAGCGGATTGTCAGCAGAAGTCAAAGGAGCTTGCTGATATTTTCGGACTGACCAGAAAGGGAGATCCCAACGGTGATGTATTCATGGTAGGTGATTTCTTTGAGATGCTGGTCAGCAACATGAAGGGTGACAGAGGACATCTTGCCATTACCAGCGCGGATGTACCGAGAGCATATGCCTATTTCTGCCGCAAAGGTTATACATTTGCCGAAGAAACAATCCGTTATACGGAAAAAGGTGCCATGAAGAGTGCCTATTTCAACGAAACCTGGTGCGGCTTCGGACTGCATCTCCTGCAGGTTTGATTTTTACAACTGCATAAAACGCCAAAACGTAATACAGGATAGTTTATAAGAATGCTGAATAAATTAAAAGACGCTGAAATCAGGTTTATCACAATCGAAGAAGAACTTCAGAAACCGGAAATTATGCAGGACATTTCTGCCTATACCGATCTGATGAAGGAGCATAAGAATCTCGCTCCCACCATAGAAAAGTACCGTGAATACAAAAAGGTCTGCGAAGATACGGAAGAAGCACGCCTTCTGATGGAAGAAGATCCGGAAATGCGGGAAATGGCGGCAGAGGAATACAAAAACGGTAAGGAAGAAATGGTGCGTCTGGAGGAAGAACTGAAGGTTCTGCTGCTTCCGAAAGATCCCAATGACGACAAGAACGTGGTGGTGGAAATCCGTGCCTGCGCCGGCGGGGATGAAGCCGCACTGTTTGCCGGTGTTCTGTACCGTATGTATTCCATGTATGCTGACGCCATGCATTACAAGACAGAGCTGATGAGTTCCAATGAAACCGGACTCGGCGGATACCGTGAAATCACTTTTATGATCTGCGGGGAAGGCGCCTACTCCCGTTTCAAATACGAAAGCGGCGTACACCGTGTACAGCGAGTACCGGAAACGGAAACTGCCGGCAGAATCCACACATCTACCGCATCCGTAGCTGTTTTGCCGGAAGCGGAAGACGTGGAGATCGAGATAAACCCTGCCGACCTTGAGATTGAAACCATAAAATCCAGTGGGGCAGGCGGACAGCACGTAAACAAAACAGAATCCGCAATCCGTCTTCTCCATAAACCCACCGGCATTATTATCGAATGCCAGGACGAAAGAAGCCAGTTCAAGAATAAGGAAAGAGCCATGAAGCTTCTTCGTGCCAAGCTGTTTGATATGAAAACCAGGGAACAGAACGAGAAAATTGCCAGCGAAAGACGTTCTCAGGTAGGGAGCGGTGACAGAAGTGAGCGTATCAGAACCTATAACTATCCCCAAAGCCGTGTAACGGACCATCGTATCGGCTTCACGCTCCACAGCCTGGAAAACTTCCTGAACGGTGACATCGGTGAATTGATAGATGCGCTTGCAACGGCTGAAACTGCAGAAAAGCTGAAGAATAACGGACAATAAAATGAAAACAGAACTAATAAGACTGTCAGAACTGTCAGAAAAGGCATTTGCCGAAGCGATTGAGAAAGCGGCAGAATACATCCGCAACGGGGAATTGGTGGGTATTCCCACAGAAACCGTTTACGGACTGGCAGGCAGCGCATATTATGCGAATGCCGCTGAAAAGATTTTCTCTGCCAAAGGACGACCCAGCGACAATCCGCTGATCGTTCATATCGCAAAAGCGACAGATGCCGAAAATATCGCAGAAACGACACAAACCTATTATAAGCTTGCCGAAAAATTCATGCCCGGTCCCCTGACCATAATTCTTCCAAAGAAAAGTATCATTCCCGATACCGTTTCCGGAGGGTTGAATACAGTGGCGGTGCGCTGCCCATCACACCCGATTGCCCGTATGTTGATAGAAGTTTCCGGGCATCCCATAGCAGCACCGAGCGCCAATACTTCCGGGAAACCTTCGCCGACCACAGCAGAGCACGTATACACCGATCTGTGCGGAAAAATTCCGTTGATTCTCGACGGCGGATCTTGCTCCATTGGTCTGGAGTCCACGGTTGTTGCATTGAACGGTGAAGACTGTACCATTCTTCGTCCGGGCGCAGTGACGGAAGAAATGCTGGCAGAGATATGCCGCAGCGTTTCCGTGGCAGAAGCTGTAAGATCGCCTGAGAAAGCCGGCAATAAACCGCTTTCTCCCGGCATGAAATACAAGCATTATGCGCCGAACTGTCAGGTAATCCTGCTGGATGGAGCGGATGAACAGTTTATTTCCTATATCAGAAAAAATGCAAAAGGGAAATACGGCATACTGACCGTTGAAGAAAATGAAGATATCTATCCAACAGAGGCTGTCCGGCTTTCACTCGGTAAGAAAGAGGACTACGCTGAACACTGCAGAAGATTATTCAAATTACTGCGGAGAGCTGATGAACTGGAGCTGACCCGATTATATGCAAAATTGCCGCCTGAAAGCGGTTTGGCGCTTGCCTATTATAATCGTATCATACGTGCAGCCGGCGGGAATGTCATCAGAATACAAGAAGAGCATAATAAATAGCATTAAATATTGACAACACTTTACTGATAAGCGGAACGTACCAAATACATTTGAAGCTGAGGATGAAATGGCTAAGAAGAAAACGATAAAAAAAACAGAAGAAGATATTATCCCTGCCATCGTGCAGAATCAGTATATAACAGATACGATTGAAAAGAACTATATGCCCTACGTAATGAGCGTTATAGTGTCCAGAGCAATCCCGGAAATCGACGGTTTCAAGCCTTCCCACCGAAAACTCCTGTACACCATGTATAAGATGGGACTGATGACCGGCGCCAGAACCAAAAGTTCCAACGTAGTAGGGCAAACCATGCGCCTGAACCCTCATGGCGATATGGCAATCTACGAAACACTTGTCCGTCTTACCCGTGGTAACGAAGCATTGCTGCATCCCTTTATTGACTCAAAGGGATCATTCGGCAAACAGTACAGCCGTGATATGGCATTTGCAGCCCCCCGTTACACCGAGGTGAAGTTAGATACTTTCTGTGCGGAAATTTTCAATGGTATTGACAGAAATGCAGTAGACATGGTTCCGAACTACGACAACACAACCCAGGAACCGACTCTCCTGCCCACTGCTTTCCCGAACATTCTGGTTTCCCCGAACACCGGTATTGCCGTAGGTCTTCAGTCCAATATCTGTTCTTTCAACCTGGCGGAGATCTGTGACGGTACGATCGCCCTTCTGAAACATCCGAACCTGACTACGGAGAAACTGATGGATATCATCATCGCACCGGATTTCGCAGGCGGTGCAAACTTGATCTACGACAGAGAACAGATGAAGGAAATCTACGAAACCGGATCCGGCAGTTTCCGTATGCGTGCAAGATATACTTACGATAAGCAGAACAACTGCATCGAAATCCTGCAGATTCCGTACAGCACATCCATCGAAATCATTCTCAAGCGTATTGCCGATCTGATCAAAGAAGGGAAAATCAAGGAAATCACCGACCTCCGCGACGAAATCGACCTGAACGGTTTCAAACTGACCATGGACGTACGCCGCGGAACGGATCCCGATGCGCTGATGGCACGTCTGTTCAAACTGACCACCCTGGAAGATTCCTTTGCCTGCAATTTCAATGTTCTGGTGGACAAAACACCCAAACTTCTCGGCGTTAAGGATATTCTGAACGAGTGGATACGGTTCCGTCTGGCATGCGTGAAACGGGAACTGACGTTTGAGCTATCCAAGAAAAAGGAAAAACTGCATCTCCTGCGCGGACTTGGTAAGATCCTTCTGGATATCGACAAAGCCATCAAGATTGTACGGGAAACCGAAAAGGAATCCGATGTTATCCCTCGGCTTATGGATGGTTTCCACATTGATAATATCCAGGCAGAATACATTGCGGAGATCAAGCTCCGTCACCTGAACCGTGAATATATCATCGAGCGTATCAAAGAAATCGAAAATCTCCAGAAAGAGATTGCTGATCTGGAAGACACGATCCGTGACGACATCCGTATTAAGGACATCATCGCAAAACAGCTTGCCGCCATTAAGAAAAAACACGGCAAACCCCGTAAAACCCAGCTCATCTACAGCGATGATATCACGGAAACCGTGGAAGAAGAAAAAGTCGACAATTACGCTGTTTATGTGGTGCTGACCAAGGAAGGGTATTTCAAGAAAATCACCCGTCAGTCCCTGCGCGGGGCCGATGAACAGAAGCTGAAAGACGGTGATGAGATCGCCAACGCGGAAGAATCGGAAAATGCGGCGGAGCTGTTGTTCTTCACAAATCAGGCACAGGTTTATAAAGCCAAGATCGACGATTTTGAAAATACAAAAGCCTCCGCATTGGGCGATTATATCCCTGCCAAACTTGAGTTTGAAGAAAACGAAGTGCCGGTTATGATGAAAGCCCTGAAGATCTACGAACCGAATGACCATATCATCTTCCTGTTTGCAAACGGTAAGGGTGTACGTGTTCCCGTACAGGCATATGAAACCAAAAACAACCGCCGTAAGCTGACCAGCGCATTCTCGGCTGCCTCCCCCATTGTGGCTGTGATCTACGAAAAGGAACCCATGGATCTGCTTCTGGAAAACAGTGCAGGAAAGGGTATCCTGATCCGCTCCGACCTGATACCGGAGAAGACCACGAGAACTTCCGTCGGCGTAACGCTGTTCAACATGAAGAGTGACGTCACGATCACTTCCGTCAAGTACGGTGAGCAGCTGGAAAAACTGACAGCGGCACAGAAACTGAGAAAAAATAAGATTCCCGCAACGGGAATTACCACCAGTGTGCTGAGTGAACAGGTGGCGTTTGCTGTCGAAGAAAACGAGTAAATATAAGAAAATGCAAGGGATTTCAGCGGAAAATTCTGCCTAATATGTAAATTTGGTGTGAATATCTGCCCGTTCCCTTGCATTTTTATCGGTTTTCGATTATAATATAGGACGTGATGTATTCTGGAAATCCATCCGGATAATCTCAAAAAGAAAGGTTATTGCAATGAATAACAAAAAACATTTACGCGTAATGCTCGGCGCCATTGCGGCTGCATCGGTGCTTGCTGTAACGGTATTTGCTGCATCTTACGACAGCTCTGAAGACCCAATCGTCTCCCTGAGTTATCTGACCGATATTTTCCGTCCGTCCATTGAAAAAGAATACACAGAGAAAATTGATGAACTGACCGAAAAGCTCGAAGAACTGGAAAGCACCATCGAAGAACTTTCCGCAAGCAAAGAAACCGAAAACGAGGAAGAGACCGAACCTGAAACTGAGACCGAACCCGAAACGGAACGGGAAACAGAAGCCGAAACCGAGCCCGAAACGGAAGCTGAAACCGAACCTGTGATCGAAACCCGTCCCTCTGCTACATACGAAGTAATTGAACTGCAGAAGGGTGACTGCGTATATGCAGTAAGTGCCTGTGACATTATGCTTCGTGCCGGAAAAGCTACCTGTATTGCACCCGATGCCACACAGGGCCTGGCGGACTATACCGATGCGGATGAAGTATACAACGGAGAAGCGTTGGAGAAGAACCATATGTGCCTGATTCCCAGAGGAGACGGCCGCGGTATCTGCGCTGATTCCGAATCTGTTTTCATTATGATCAGAGGAGAGTACACCATTGTCAAAGGAAATTGAAACCACTAAACACCGCCGTACAAAAGAAGAAAGAAAAAAGCTGTTTGTCCGCATAATGGCTTTGCTTCTGGCCATCCTGATGGTAGGTGGTATGGCGTACTATACAATATATTTATTGGCGACAGCCATATCTGCCGATTCCGAAATTACTGAAACCATCCCTGTAGATACATCCTCGTTGTCGGCTGACGAGGATGTTCTTGTTCGTGTGGGTCTGACCTATGGAAGCAGTGTTACCGTAGGATTTGAAACCACCACTGCCTACGGGTATATTGTCGGTATCACAAGCGCTTCAAACTATAGATTCACCCCCATCTGGGAGCTGAACAAAAGTAAAATTGCCGTAACGACCGATGCAAACCTGTCCAAGAGCAATATGACCTACTCCATCGCATCCGGTACAAGAGATGCTGTGGTGGGCGGTTTTCATATTCAGGTAGACTGCGATAAATATAACCGAAACGAATTTGAGATGATGTATGCCCAGGCTTGTGATATATTCGGCAGTTACGGCGTTCCCGTAATTCCCGCATACGTTTACACCGGCTACACCCTGCGTATCGGCGTGTTCACTACATGGAACGAAGCTGAGGAGTATCTTACAACCGTTCAGTCCGTATATCCGGATGAAGTGGTGTATGTCACTGCACCCAGCAAAACTTCCGTTTCCGTTATCGACCCCGAGACAGATGAGATCTGCTTTGAATACGACTGCGGTTCGGAATCCACCCTCGGTTTGAAAGCCATGGAAGACCGCAACGGCAATACCTATATAAAGACTCCGGCAGCCAATGTATATGACGGCGTATTTACATATCTGCGTTATAACAACGGAACTGTAGACGGCGTGTCGCTGATCAATATCGTTCCGCTGGAAGCATATATCGCCGGTGTACTGCCGTACGAAATCTCCAATTCCTGGCCCTTGGAAGCCCTCAAAGCTTTTGCCATTACCGTACGTTCCTATACGATGACGAACCTGAACCGACACCTCAGCAGCTCCTTCGGGCTGTGCAACAACGCACACTGCCAGGTATATAAAGGCGCGGGACGTATCAACGAAAATGTATTGCGTGCCGTTCTGGAAACTGCGGGGCAAGTTATGACATACGATGATGAGATTGTAACCGCATACTATTCTTCCAGCATGGGCGGCGTAACGGTCAGTGCGAAAGATGCATGGGGCAGCAAGGAAATTCCTTATCTGCAGGCGATCGAAACCCCCTGGGAAGACTATGCCAACCATGACAACGGTTTCTGGATCACGGAAATTACTCCCCAGCAGCTGGCGGAACGTATCAATCAGGCCGGCTACACCAAAATAAAGAATGCGGTAGAATCCGTGGAAATCGTAAAATTGGCGGAAAATTCCACATATATCTACTCCCTGCGCGTCAGGGACATTCACGGCAATACCGTCACCATCGAATCCTGTGAAGATGTACGTACCTCTCTCACCCCCTATGTCAAGAGTGCCAACTTTGTCATCGGTAAGGGAAGTGTTGAATATACTGAAAATGTCGTAAGCGATGGTTTATCAGGCGGTTCTGCTTCCCAGGGTACATCAAACAACAATTACGATGGCGGAACATATGAGAAAGACTACGGTTATATCAACCTATTCGATTATCATGTACGGACTTCCTATGATCAATATGTCTCCGATATCGACGAAAGTATTACGGTTTTGACAAGCGATGGGGAAGTATCCTATGAACGCCGCGATATATTCGTGATTTCCAGTGCCAATGCAGAAGCGTTTACAGGGGAAGTACCCGATTCTTCCGCATCCAACAACGAGGATTCCTACGTGACCGAAACCATCCCCGATAAATCCACAGGTGATATCAAATACAAAATCGCCTATGCCGAAAATCCCGAAAACTTTATCATCGTCGGTAAAGGATGGGGGCACGGCGTAGGCATCAGCCAGTACGGCGCATATGACCTTGCCGGCATGGGATATACTGCGGAAGAAATCCTGGAAGCATACTTCGAAGGAATCGAGATTGTAAAATATACCCGCGTACGCTGACGCCCTCTCTGACACAGGAGAATTGTCTTTTATGAGAAACAACTCAAAATATACCCCCACCCTCCACGCCTGTTACCTCGGTTATATTACACAGGCGATCGTGGTGAATCTTGCTCCTCTGTTTTTCGTTATTTTCCAGAACAAATACGGAATCGGATACGAAGCGATTGCCAACCTTGTCCTTGTGACGTTCATCATACAGATCATTGTAGACGCGCTAATGATCAAACTGGTATCCGTTATCGGTTATCGTGCATCGGCAGTATCTGCTCATGTGTTTTCCGCAATAGGTATCGCCGGAATGGGAATCATGCCTATGATAATGGATCCGTACACGGGAATTCTGATCTCCGTATTGGTATATTCCTTTGGCGGCGGACTGATCGAAGTGGTAGTAAGTCCCATAGTAGATGCGCTTCCCGGTGATGCCAAAGCCTCTGCCATGAGCCTTCTGCATTCCTTCTATTCCTGGGGACAGATGCTGGTGGTGATCATAACCACCCTTCTCCTCACCTGTATCGGAAATGACCTCTGGTTTTTGATCCCGCTTCTGTGGGCATTGATTCCTTTTTTCAATATTTTTAAATTCCTGAAAGTACCGATTGTCAATATCGAGCAGGAACAGAAGCATTTCGGGATCGGAAAATTCCTGAAATCCCCCGTATTCATTATCGCCCTTCTCCTCATGTTCTGCGGCGGCGCAGCTGAACTGGTAATGTCCCAGTGGGCGTCCCTGTTTGCTGAACGAGGACTTGGCATTCCCAAAATAGCAGGAGATCTTTTCGGACCTTGCCTGTTTGCACTGTTTATGGGCATTGGAAGAACCATCTATGGGGTATTTGGTGAAAAGATAAATCTCGAAAAAGCCTTATTGGGATGCTCTGCCTTCACGATTGTATGTTACCTGATCACCGTATTCGTCCAGCTGCCGATTCTGTCCCTGATGGGATGCGCACTGTGCGGATTCGGCGTCAGCCTTATGTGGCCGGGAATGCTGTCCTATACCTCACAGAAATACAACTACAAAGCAGGTCCCGTGCTGTTCTCGCTGTTGGCATTGGGCGGTGACCTGGGCTGCTCCGTTGGACCCTGGCTGACAGGAAAAATATCGGACACATACTTAAGTTCCCTGGAAGTCATAACCACAGCTGCGGAAAGTCAGGCAATACGCTATGGACTTCTTGCCGCTGCCATATTCCCAGTGATCATGCTGCTTCTGGTTTTCGTAATGAAGAAGCTGCCGCAGAAA
The DNA here is from genome assembly GCA_017467815.1 of Clostridia bacterium. Taxonomy (GTDB): domain Bacteria; phylum Bacillota; class Clostridia; order Oscillospirales; family CAG-272; genus UMGS1696. Next base: position 19,167 of record JAFUKI010000022.1, on the reverse strand, counting down.
TTCTGATAAAACAAGATATAACAGACCGGAACATCCGCAAAGGATGTTCCGGTCTTGCTTTGGTTGTTTGGAATTGTCAGAGAGATTTACTGCTGTGTACCAATAGCAGGGTAGTGTTTCAGCATCACAAGCTGATCGGTCTTGCTGCAGTTGCGGATCCGCACACCGGCTTTTGCAGCCTTGGCAGACACGAAAAATTCATCTTCACTCTTTTGTCCGAAGCGGAGCATGGTTGCTGCAGCACAGGGATGTTCATTCATCATACCGTAACCCTGAACAACAATACATCCGTAAGCCGTTTCTTCGGAAACACAAACATCGCACCCCGGCTGTACGGTCAGTTCTTTTGCTTCCACATAGGGATTGTCATACACAACGTGCTTTTCTACGAAAGCATCCGTTTCAGCCAATACAACTGGAGGACGGAAGAAATGCTGTCTGTAATCCGGATCCACATTCTTTTCCCAATCCATCATATCAATAATGGCATCCGGATTGCCTTTCAGATCCTCCGGCACGTTTTCATAAAGGAAATCCTCGCCATAGATCTCACCGGCAGTAATATTTTCAAATACTGCATTTACATCGGAATTCCACTGGGGTTCATAGGTCAGATAGGAACCGGGAGCATGAACGACACCGGGAGCCGTATACCAACCTGTACCAAGTTCGATACGGTAAGCACGGGAAATTTCCGTGATCCGTGTATCCTCTTTCGTAAAGTTAGCCAGTCTTTCACGGACTTCTTCCTTGGTGACTTCGGGAGAAAAACCAAAATAGGTATGTGGAAAGGTACCGGGATAATTGTTGTACTGAGGCGGATAATAATAGGCTTCCGGCTTGCCGATCTTTCCGACACGAGCTGCATCGTCAAAGTTCAAATGCATATGATGGAACAGAGGACCTTCATAATCGAAGAACTTGGAATACATTGGCCAGGTACCATGCTTGGAATAACAACTTTCACCGATCAGCTCCCCCTTTAGTGTATCCACAAAATCCTTCAGCGTAATGGGATCACAGTCTTCACCCATATCCACGTAACTCATACCCTCATCCGGTGCCGCATCATCGCCGTTCATAGCAGCAATTACAGAAGAGAACCAACGTTCCTTAATTGAACCGCGCTTGGTACCCAGGGCATAGTAATCATCGGGATGCAGACGGAGTCTGCGGCCGGCATTACCGAATCTTCTGGGAACAAAAATAGGAATCAGCGGAAGAATACCGCCATTCTCATCAAAAAATTTCTGGATCAAATCCTGTTTTTCCATAACGTAATCTCCTGTTTAAAGACCAAAATGAAATAGATATTTATGTAATCAGACAGCAGCACATTCAGCCAACGCTTCCTTGATACCGCAGGCAAGCTGATCCGCACAGGAAGTATTCTTGAAACCGCAGGTGTTTCCGGTCAGAAGGGAAATAACCTTTTCAGCAGGCAAACCTTCTACCAGCTTGGAGATGGCCTTCAGATTGCCGTTGCATCCGCCGGTAAACACAACATTTTTTACGATACCGTCTTCCAGAGTGAAAGTGATCATAGAACTGCAGGTACCCTTTGTTTTATAAGAAAATTCCATATTAACCTCCGTTAATGTAAAATAAATTTATTGCTGCAAATTAAGAATTGCTGTCAGAGATACTGATGTTTCCGCCGTCGGAAGCGATAATGGACCAGCTTGCACCGGCATCTTCACGGGAATAAGCAGAACCGACCATATTGCCGTTGACCGTTACAGTACCGCCGTTCTGCGTCTGAAGCGCAATGCCGCATCCATTCAAAGCCTGAGCCGGCAGATCAATATTGACATCCCCTTCCGAAAAGCGAATATCCGTACCGGTAGAAACGAGGATATCGGTCAGTGCCATATCCAGAATCGGTGACTGTACAGTGATTTTGCCGAAAATACAGCCGATCACATCCATGGTAACATTGTCGCCCACCACGGAAAGCTCATTTGTCAGACTGACCGTATCAACCGCAAGTCTGCAGTCTTCCAGGAACAGCTTGAAATCCGAACCGGTACTGATGTTGTCGATATATACATCACAGTTTTCCGCATGAATGATGATTTCACTGATCTTTGTATCGGTCGTGCCGAGATAGATATGCACACTTCTTTCGTCTTCACGGGAAGGCTGGCTGGGATTGAAAATATAGCGCATCCCCTTAAAAGAGAAACCGTTCTCCCAGAACTTCAGCATGGAAATCAGATCGGGAACCTCCTTGAAGGTCAGCACCTGATTGCCGGTGGAAAGATTATAGTTGTTGTCATTGAAATTGATGATTTCTGCATAGGCGTTGGCGCTCTGACCGTGAATATATATGGAAGCATCGTTCAGATTAAGATCCAGCGCATTGACAGAAGTATCCGCCAGAGAAACCGTATTGACAAAATCATCACCGCGTTTTTCCGCAAAAAGGGAATTGCCGTCCGCTTCCGCCATACCCTTGGCGATCATACAGGTTACAAAACCGCAGATCACCAGCATAACGGCAACGATGAGGGAAATGATCGAAGTTGGCTTCACAGTTTATAACACTCCCTTCTTGCCAGATAGAAACAATACTTGAGGCGCCCCATAACGAAAGAGAAGAATACGGTCAGCCAGCGCATGACCCAGGGCAGAAAACGAATAGCGACATTATAAAGCAGTATGGAAACAAACACCGCAATGCCGGCAATGATTACACCGAGACCGATTTCATAGATACCGGCAGGTACATTGGAGAACAGCTGGGTAATGCCGTATATGATCCCGATCAGGGAAATACCGCCGCCGCAAGCCGCAGCTCCGATCAGCGCCGCAATACAACCGATGATTCCAACGATCAAACCGATATACAGCATAGCGAAAGCGCCGAGAATCACAGCCAGCAAACCAAGTGTAATGGGCAGCGTAAGCAGCAGCGCACCCCAGAAGATCAAAGTGCCCTTCTGTGTCTTGTCGGCTTCCGTCGGGTGCTCGAAAAAATCGGCAGAGTTCTGCGCAGGCCGCAGGTTTTCCTGTTTGGGCTGTTCAAAACGGGAAACAGTATGTTCCGCATCCGATTCAACGGTCGTTTTTCTGGCAGGTTCCGTATGCGCGGAAGACTTGGACGCAGGCTTGTTCTTGTTCAGAATGGAAGCAATACCGCCGGCTATCGCATCGACTTCGGATTCACCGCGTATATTTTCAATGTCGGCAAGATCCTCCTTGGTAAAGGTTTTCCGTAACGTAGCCACATGATGACCGGCTACATCCGAAGGGACACCGAATTTTACCAGAGAAGATTCCAGCACTTTCATGAAAACATTCAATTCCATGTTGGGATTCACCTCTCAAAAAAAGAATAGACAATTAGAAAAAGATATGCTATAATATATGCAGACCTCAATGCAAATTATAGTTTTGCTGGAAGAAATTTGCTATACATATATTTTAACAAAAAACGGAGTAATAATCAATATGAGAATGAGAAAAAAACGTTACGGAAATGAAAGATTAACCACACTTTCTTCATTGATGTACACAAATCCGGAAGAAATCTGGTCCGATCTGCCGGAAAGCTACGAAATTGCCCGTCCTCTGCGTATCGAAATCGGCTGCGGCAAAGGGGGATTCATCACCGCCCTCTCCAAAGCCGAACCGGATCATAACTATCTGGCAGTGGAAAGAGTCAGCGATGTCATGGTCTGCGCCATTGAAAAATATGCCGAAGAAAGAGGACTGGGCACCCTTGCCAGCCATGGCGGATGGCAGAAACCTGACGGAAGTGTATGTCCTTACGGCGAAAAGTGGGAGATCCCCATGGCAGAGCGGGGAAATGTGCGTTTCACAATCGGCGATGCCGCTGAGGTTCTCTCCCATCTCCCGGACAACAGCGTTTCGGATATCTATGCCAATTTCAGCGATCCGTGGCCCAAAAAAGGCTATGCAGACCGCCGCCTGACCAGTCCGGTATTTCTGAAAAGTTATCTCCGCGTACTGAAACCCGGCGGTATACTCCATTTCAAGACCGACAATGACATTCTCTTTGCATACTCCGTCGAAACCGTAGGAGAAAGCGAATTCGATCTGCAGTTTGTGACCTATGACTTACATAAATCCGATAGAGCCGAAAAGAATATCATGACGGAATATGAACGCAATTTCAGCGAGAAGGGCGTTCTGATCAAAGCCCTGGAAGCCGTTAAACGATAAGACGGAGATCGACTACAAAAAGTTCCTGTAAATACTAAAAAATACCCGGCAGTTTTTGTTCTGTCGGGTTATTTACGTATAGGCAGTCAGGTAAGAAAAAAAGCTTGACAAATGCAAGCGGAATATGGTATACTAATAAAGTATCGCGTGAAACCAAGCGATACATACACATATTCAGTATACCACAAAACCGAGCATAAGTCAAGTCTTTTTTGCATATCTCAACGGACTGGAGGTTTTTATGAAAGACCTGATCATACTGGAAAACTTTGCCGTACAGCCTATCAGCGAAGAAATTCTGGCTTTGAATGAAGTGACAAAGGAATATGGCATCACCTTAACACCTGAAGAAGCAAAAGACCTTTCGGAGACCAGAGTAAAGGCACTGACCGAAAACGAGAGAATCGAAATCGGTGTTGGTGCAGTGGAAGGGATCATCAAACGCTTTTCACGCTCCTCTTATATCACAAAAGAAAATTACGCTTACGTACTCAGCGAAATCGCGGAAGTTTTCTATTATATCAAAACCGAAACCGACGATAAGATCAGCGACAATGCACTTCTGGACGAGCTGTTCATCCGTTTTGAACAGAGATGCAGAGGTTCCATTGATACGCTCTTGGCGAAAGAAGCAGAAATCATTGTCCGTAAAGTCAACGCCGGTGAAAATTACCAGAGCTGGTTCGGCGAAAGAGACGCAGAGGATAACTCCCGTGATACCGCATTGCAGGCACGCCGGGATGAAACTGGTGCCATTGCGCCTGTTCTGACAACGGATGAGGGGGATGTAGTGGAACTTTCCGACAGAATCGAAGAAGAACAGACCTACGGATTCAAAATTAAGGAGTGAGCTGAACAATGTCGATGGAAAATCAAATCGCTGAACTTGGCATATTCAATGCAGAAAATATCCGTTCTGCCGAGTATATGAACACCCTCGCCTCCGAAGCACTGCGTGTGGGATTCTACACAGAGGCTGACATGGACAAAATCCGCCTCGGTCTGATGAATACCCTCGCTACCGTCATCGGCTACTACTCAGACGGTGAATCTGCATCCGTGCGTACAGACACTGCGAAGGGTTTTCTAGGATGTATCCAGTTCAACTGTGATACCTATCTGAGATCCCTTGCGGATCATAAAAAGGCGGCAGAAATGCTGAGAGATGTCAAACTCGAAGAAATCTATAACCGCGGCTATATGATCAATAAAAAAATCGCTGAAGAATGCAGACGGGTGTTTGAAAACGTAAAATATACCCGCCATATGGACGCACCGGAATCCTATAACCGTGCCATTGACGTAAGCATCCCCCATTTTTTGAAAAACTATGACCCCAGATTCAATACACAAGACAAGCTGTATATAAGCATATCCGCCTACGGAATCAAAGGACCTTTCCATATCGAAGGAACCCTGACCATGCTCCGGGGGCTTCTGGCACAGAATAAGGGAGAAAACAGCGATATTATTCTTTAACCAAACAAAAACGAAAGAAAGTGAAGTACCCAGCCTGGAGACAAGCATGGATACTTCACTTTTTTATTTATTCAATTACTCAATATTCTTCCTTGAACGCAGCAAACATAACGCCACCGGTAGCATCCTTGGGCTGGGGAACCCCGGCTGCAAAGCAAAGTGTCGGTGCGATATCCGTGAGATCCGCAGGGCGATCCAGAACTGTATTTTTCTTAAACTTGCTGCCGTAGAAAATACAGATGGGACGCATATCACCGCCCGTTCTGACAGAAGCGGAAGGAATCTGATGAGCGTGAACGCCGCCGTAACATCCGCCTACACGGGAACCTGCAAGACCGAATATGACATCACCGCACATTGGTCCGCCCTGTCCGAAGAAGCCAGCCTGATCTCCGGGAACTGCGAAAGCAATGCAATAAGGACCTTCCGGGTCAGGATCATGTTTATGAAGTACACGGATAATTTCAGCGACAGTTGCATCAAATTCTTCCGGAGGTACACTTCCGCACGGCTCGCGACCCTGCAGATTTACGTTGACAAAACAGCTTCCGGTGGGATAGGCACGTGTCTTGGACCAGTCAATACCGGGATGATTGTTCTGCTGGCTAAAGAAATCCCAGAAATGGTCCCAAGTACGCTGTTTTTCCGACTCCTCATCATATACCAGCAGACCGGCGTCAGCCAACACATAACGAGTCATATAACCTTCCGGACAGCCGATACCGCCGTGATCACTGCATACTGCGAATTGGGTCTCTTCGCCGACTGCATTATCCATAAGCCATTCAATCATGACACCTTCGACATTGTAAAGCATCTCGTAATAAAATTCGGCTTTTTCCTGTGTGATTTCTTCGGAATGCCATGTTCCTTCGCGGAAGCCTGCATAGGTGTGGTTCACAGTATCGAGTGAGTCGGAATATACGACAATAATATCATAATCTTCGCTTTCCATAGCCCATTCAATGATTTAGCTTTCCATTGGCTGTAGAACCCGAGAGTATCAGCGAACATTTCAATGGTGTCACCGCACAGAACATTGATTTCCGGAATTTCCGCGATCTCTGCAGCTTTGTCAGCAGGATCCATTTCCAGCAAAATATTATACGCACCGGTCACAAGAATCGTATAGATATTGTTCTCTGCATCAAATCCCATAAAGTACGCTCTGAAATGGAATTTAGCGGGAGTGCCGTCAACCGTCATGAGAGAACGGGACATAACATCCGTCCACTGATGCAGCTGAATGGGAGCAGCAGAATCGGCAGCACTTTCGTCACAGCCGATTTTCAAACCCTCATCTGTGATCTTGACAGTCCAGGTGAAAGCATCTTCGACGACCTTGCCGTTGTGTTTGTGTTTAAGAATAAAAGTGTTTGCGGAAGGATTGTTTTCTTTTTCAAAATCCGTCCATTTATCGGAGGCGATCTTTTTGCCGCTAATATATTTTGCAGAATCCCCGGAAATCTGAATGTTGCAAACATAATTGGGAATTTGGGAAGGCTTGGTACCCACACCGCCTCTGATATGCGTTACATTCGGGGCCTTGACATGACCGGCACCAAGGGTATCAATTACCAGAGAACGTAATCCTTTACGACCAGCCGTTTCCCAGAACCGTTCAGCGGTGATATACTCACTTTGATAGGACGAATGGACTTCTCCAGGATGTGCGGTTTTGTAGTGGAGATCCTGACAGACCGCACCGTGCACCTTGGGAACAGCACCGGTGAAAACAGAATTCCAACAGGTAGGAGAAATGGTGGGGAAGGTGGACATTATATCACTGAAATACACACCCTCTCTCATTAATCGCGCAAATCCGGGCAGCTTTCCCCGATTTACCATATCCAGTACGTAGTTATTCTGTGCTCCGTCAATACCGTACAGTAAAAGTTTAGGTTTTTTCATGAATAAATCCTCCCGTTTCATGACTTTCAGTATGTTCATGATAACACAACCGTAGTGGAAAGTCAATAGAAATCCCGCAAAAAGTAAACTGTTTTACCAATGACCCTGCCGGTATCATACTATTTCCGCAGAAAGAAAAATTTTTCTTACACACAAAAAGCGACAGAATCCCAAGCCGTCTTTAGCGTATACTGAAACAGAAGAAACCAAGGAGAAAACGATAAATGATCGTATATGCAGATCTGCTGTTCCTAATAGACGGCAGTATGGATTTTCTGACACTGTTTCTGTGCGGGAAATGTACCCATCGGAAAACATCATTGAAAAGATTGCTGCTCGGTTCTGCCGTCGGTGCATTCGGCAGTGTCCTTCTGCTTTTTTTACCGTCCGATGGGATCATAACTTCCGGAATCGGTATACTCTTTTCCTGCCTGATGGTGCTGATCACCTTTGGTAAGATGGGAGATACAGCATCCTTTGTCAGACAATGCGTATTGGTATGGGGCTGCGGCGCATTGACCGGCGGAATTCTGTCCATTCTTCTTTCCCTTGGTACACCCGTATACATGGAAACGGAACATAACCGGGGATTTCCCACGGCTTTTTTAGTCACAGCGGTAATCTGTATTCTCTTAACCAGAATGTTTACCCATAAAGCGGAGATCCGAACAGCCGAAATCCTCATACAGCGCGGTAACGGTTCGGAAAAGACAACAGCTCTTGTGGATTCCGGAAACCTGCTGACCGATCCGCTGTCCGGCAAACCGGTTATACTCGTTTCGGAAGCAGCGATACATAAGCTGTACCCGGTAATAAACGACACCAATATAGGTGATGATTTAAAAATACGTCTGATTCCATCCAAATCAGTGGGCGGTGAGAAACTGCTTTACGGAATTATCCCGGATGCAGTGACCGTAAACGGAAAGAATGCCGATGTTGTTCTCGTAGTAGAGGATGTGCCGGAGGATCATTACGGCGGCTGCGGTGCTCTTTGTGCCGGGTGTATTATAAAATAATGAAAAGGAAGGGTTATAAAATGATTATACGTTCTCAGATGTTCCATGCAGTCAGCGGCTTCAAGGAAACCATCGGCAGAATGATGCTTGCTTTTTACGGAGAGAATAAAGGTAACTGTTTTTATATCAACGGTTCCGATGTGCTTCCGCCGCCGTTGTCCAGAGAAGAAGAAGCGGAAGTTCTCAGACGGTACGAAACGGACAAAAACGCGGCGGATATCCTGATACAGCATAATCTTCGCCTTGTGGTATATATCGCTAAAAAATTTGAATCCACAGGAATCGGCATTGAAGATCTAATTTCCATCGGGACGATCGGTTTGATAAAAGCCATCCACACATATAAAACCGACAAAAATATCAAACTGGCAACTTATGCTTCACGCTGCATCGAGAACGAGATTCTGATGTACATCCGCAAAAATGCTTCCCATAAAGGGGATGTATCCATAGATGAACCACTGCACATGGACTGGGACGGTAATGAACTGCTCTTGTCCGATGTTCTGGGGTCCGAAGAGGACATGGTCAGCAAGAACATAGAAAAAACGGAAGATGAAAAAACGATCCGTGAAGCAGTGGCGTCACTTTCGGAGAGGGAACGTGTAATTATCGAAATGCGCTACGGTTTGGGCGGAAAAAGGGAAATGACCCAGAAAGAAGTCGCAGATGTTCTGGGAATTTCCCAATCCTATATTTCCAGATTGGAAAAAAAGATAATCACACGACTGAAAAAACAGATCGCTTCGCGGGTTTAAAGGGGAAAAATCATATTTTTCGATTTTTTTGCAAAAAAAGTTTGAAAAAACTATTGCAATTCAAATGGGAATGTGGTATAATCTCAAATACGTGAGTATCTGTGGAATGAGGTGAAAATAATGAAAGCAGGAATCCATCCCGAATATAAAGAAGTAACTATCCGTTGCGCTTGCGGCGAAACTGTTACTACACACTCTACCAAGAGTGATGCTGAAGGTGAGCTGCGCGTGGACATTTGCTCCAAGTGCCATCCTTTCTTCACCGGTAAGCAGAAATATGTTGATGCCGGCGGACGTGTTGATAAGTTCAAGAAGCGTCTGGAAAGCCGCAAGTAATTTTGGATTTGCAAATAATTTGCTCCCGAGAGAATTCGTCGGGCAGGAAAGCGGAGCGAGCAGCTTAGGCACCTGTCCGGCTTTTTCTTTTCTTAAGCAAACGAGGTGATAACGATGGATGAAAAAAGAATAAACAACGAACAAGCCGCATCCACACCCAAACGTGCCATATTGTGTGCCATTCATCCCCAGAACGGCGAAAACGAGTGTCTGATCAGCCTGCACGAATTGGAGAGACTGCTGGAAACTGCCGGCGGTGTCAGTGTGGCATATATGACCCAGATGCGTGAAGCACCGGATACGAAAACCGTATTGGGAAGCGGAAAGGTCAGGGAATTGTCCGATATGTGTACGGAACTTTCCTGTGATCTTGTCATTTTCGACTGTGAACTTTCTCCTTCCCAGATCCGTGAAATCGAAAATGCCATCAGCGAACCTGTGCAGGTCATTGACAGAAGTATGCTGATACTGGATATTTTTGCCGATCATGCCCGGACAGCAGAAGGGCGTCTGCAGGTTGAACTTGCCCAGCTTCGCTATACCGCCCCCAGACTTGTGGGGCACGGTAAAGAATTGTCCCGATTGGGCGGTACAGCCAAGAGCAACGGTATCGGTTCCAGAGGACCTGGGGAAACCAAGCTGGAAATTGACCGCCGCCGTATGAAGGAAAAAATCAACGCATTGGAATCCGAACTGGAAAAAGTGGCAAAGAATCGACAGACCATGCGTAACCAGAGAGAGCGTTCCGGAATCATCCAGTGCGGTATCGTGGGATACACCAACGCCGGAAAATCCACACTGCTCAACGCGCTGACCGGTGCCGGTATCCTGGCGGAAGACAAACTATTCGCTACTTTGGACACTACCACAAAGCAGTATCAGCTGCCGGGCGGTGTGAAAATTCTCCTTACCGACACGGTAGGCTTCATCCGCAATCTCCCGCACCATCTGATCAAAGCATTCCGCTCCACACTGGAAGAAGCGGTATATTCCGATATTCTGATGATTGTCATCGATGCATCCGACCCGGAATTTGCCTCCCAGGTGAAAGTCACCACAGAACTGCTGTCCGAATTGGGCGCAGGAGATAAACCCATACTGTATGTGTTCAACAAATGTGATCAGCATACCGACAAAGATGAACTGTACAGCATGAAACGAATGGCTGAGAGCGGCAAGGATGAGATTGTATTCATATCCGCGAAAACCGGTGCAGGCCTGGAAGCATTGGCTGAAAAACTGGAAGGAATGATCAATAAGGGGAAACGGAGAGTAAAACTCCACATCCCCCCCGAAGACGGTGCCGTAACCGGTATTATTTATCAGCTTGGCGATGACGTAGATGTTTCCTATGAGGAAGACGGCATCCACGTATCCGTTACCGCAGACGAAAAACTGCTGGGAAAGATCGCCAAGTATATTATTGAGGAGTAGATCCATGAAACAGAAAGCAGAACCGGAAGCAAAGGAAAACCGCAGGATCACACTGGCATCCAGAGTATCTGTTGAGATGGAAGAAAAGAAGTCTGTATTCATCGGTCATGCTGCGCCCGTAGCTGACGAAAACGAAGCACGTGCCTTTATTGATGAGATCCGACACAAGTACAGCGATGCAACCCACAATGTGTATGCCTACCTGCTGCAGGGCGGTTCGATCGCACGGTATTCCGATGACGGAGAACCCCACGGAACGTCCGGTATGCCCACTTTGAATGTATTGAAGATGTCCGGCGCCTGCGATCTCTGCGTGGTGGTAACGCGATACTTCGGCGGTATACTTCTCGGTGCCGGCGGACTGGTGAGAGCATATTCCGCTGCCGCAAAAATGGCGATTGATGCTGCAGGTATGGCAGTGTTTGAGCCTTGGGATATCGTACTGATCGAATGTAATTACTCCGATTACCAGAAGCTGACCGCAGGATTTGCCAAAATGGAAGTGGTGGAGGAAAAAGCCGATTTCGGTTCTGCCGTCCTGATTCAGGCAGCTGTGGAAGCGACTCGTACAGAGCAGCTGAAGGTCGCCGTATCGGAAATGACCGGCGGCAGAGCATCCTTTGAAGTCGTATATTCGGAAGAACGGGCATCAAGACAATCCCTGTAAAACCCTTTTGCATCGAAAAGCAAAAAAAGAAAAAAAGAGAAATCCAGCGTATATTATAAGCATATATATTCGTGAACTATATCGAAAACAACGGAAATATATACGAAAGGATGGGGTGATATGTCGGATAAAAAATGCGTGAGAGAGCTTTTCTATGAAAGAGAGCGCATGACATTATCACCTTATGCTTTTTTATGCGAAAACACCAGAGGCAGGGAAAAACCGATCCCGCCGTGCATCAACCGTACGGAATTTCAGCGGGACAGGGACCGAATTGTCCACAGCAAGTCATTCCGTCGCCTGATGCATAAGACCCAGGTGTTCATGTTCCCGGCAGGGGAGCATTACAGAACCCGCCTGACCCATACCCTGGAGGTATCCCAGATAGCCAGAATCATCGCAAGAGCACTGATGCTCAACGAAGATCTGTGCGAAGCTTCCGCACTAGGACATGATCTGGGACATACACCATTCGGTCACTGCGGCGAAGAAGTTATGCGGGATTGTTTTGATCCGTCTTTCTCCCATTATCAGCAAAGTATCCGTGTGGTGGAAAAGCTGGAAAATGACGGTGAAGGACTGAACCTGACATGGGAAGTACGGGATGCGATCGTCAACCACACCGGTGATCATCTGGCATCCACCAATGAAGGTGTGATCATAAAATACGCAGACAGAATTGCCTATATCAACCACGATATTGACGATGCCTGCCGCGCAGGAATTCTGAAAAGGGAAGATATTCCGGAAAAATTCATCCGGATTCTGGGCAAATCCCATAGTGCCAGAATCAACACAATGGTGAATTCCGTAATCGAAGCCAGCAGAAATTCTCCGACAATACAGATAGAACCGGAAATCGGTGAGGCTATGATGGGACTGCGTACTTTTCTTTTTGACCGGGTATACCACAATCCTTCAGCCAAAAAAGAAGAAGTAAAAGCGCGCACCATGCTGGAATCCTTATTCGAATATTTTGTAAAGTATCCGGAAAAGATGCCGGAATTTTACTATAAAATGCAGGAAACAGAGCCGCTCAAACGATGCGTCTGTGACTATATATCCGGCATGACCGACCGCTATGCCATAGAGATGTACAAGGATCTGTTCATTCCTCAGGTATGGCAGCTGCCGGGAGAACTGTAAATAAATGATAAGAAAGGTGGGAGGACATGATTCCGAGCAGTATAATCGACGATATTCGTTTCCGCTGTGAGATCGAGAATACAATATCCGGTTATGTACAGCTGCGGAGAGCCGGAAGAAACCTGAAGGGGTTGTGTCCTTTTCACAGTGAAAGAACCCCATCTTTTACCGTATATCCGGAAAACCAGAGTTTCTACTGTTTCGGCTGCGGTGTCGGCGGTGATGTGATCCACTTTGTCATGCGTATGGAAAACCTGGATTACATTTCTGCCGTGGAGTACCTGGCTGACAAGGCCGGCATTCCTCTGCCATCCCAGAACGGGGAGTTTGAACGGGATACCGGTGTTTCCAGAAAACGGGTACTTGCCATGAATGTGGAAGCGGCACGGTATTACAGAAGCTGCCTGCTGGATGAAAGGATCGGCGCAAACGGCAGAGCCTATTTCCATGAGCGAGGACTGAACAGCGTAATCATCAGCCGTTTCGGACTGGGATTTGCACCGGTCAGCGGAACACTGCGCCACTTAAAAAGTCTCGGTTTCTCGGAAACGGAAATTCAAGCCGGCTATTTCTGCGGCAAAAATGAACGCGGTTATTACGACTACTTCAGAGGTCGGGTAATGTTCCCCATCATTGATGTGTCGGGAAATGTGATTGCTTTCGGCGGAAGAGTCCTGGATGACAGCAAACCGAAGTATCTGAACACATCGGATACACCCGCATTTAAAAAAAGCAAGAACCTGTTTGCACTGAATTTTGCAAAAAAATACTGTGAAAACGGTTTTATCCTTTGCGAAGGTTACATGGATGTTATTGCCCTCCATGCTGCCGGTTTTCAGAATGCCATAGCCACTCTCGGTACGGCAATCACAGCGGAACAGGCAAGGATTCTGAAAAAGTATGCTTCAAAAGTAATCATTACATACGACAGTGACGAAGCGGGACAGAAGGCAACTGCCCGTGCTATGACTCTGCTGGAAGAAGCCGGACTGGATGCAAAAGTCCTGAAACTCACGGACGCCAAGGACCCGGATGAATACATCAAAAAATTCGGTGCCGACAAATTTCGTCAGCTGATGGAAGGAAGCCGCAGTAAATTCGATTACCTGATAGAGGCAGTGACTGAAAAGTATAACCTGGCGCTGGATGAGGAAAAAATAAAAGCGATCAATGAAGTGTGCAAAGCCATTTCACAGGTGTATTCCAATATCGAAAGAGATATCTATATCGATAAAGCAGCGAAAATTTTCGGCGTGGACCGTAAGAGCCTTCTCGGAGATGTGGAGCGTCTGCGGCGGCGAGCTGTCAAGGATGACGACAAGAAACGAAGAGCGGATCTGATCCGCAGTGTATCCGGTTCCGGTGACAGGATCAATCCGGATTATGTGCGTCAGCCCAAAGCAGCTAAACTGGAGGAAGAAATACTGGGAATGCTGTTTCTGCACAATGAACTTCTGCATACGGCTCTATCCGGTGGTAAACTCACAAGTGAAGATTTCTTCACCGATCTTGGAAAACGTTTATTTATCTTCTTTGCGGACGCAGTAGAGAACAGCGGCTTTTCCATGGGAATGTTGGGAGAGACCTTTACGCCTGATGAAGTTTCCAGAGCAACCAGAATGCTTCTGAACCGTTCCGAACTGCCGAAAAACGATGAAGAAACTTTCAGGATCTATGCAGAACAGCTGCGTGATGAAGTCAAAAAAGCTAAGTCCGGTCTTAGCATTGAAGATATAATCAAACAAAAGAGAACACAGAAATAAAGGGGAAAACATGGAAAACGACAAGAAAATGGATATGCAGGACCTGGTTGATAAAGGCAAAAATGACGGTTCCTTATCCAACAGTGACATTTTGGAAGTAATGGAATTTTCCGGATTCGATATGGGTCAGATGGATAAAGTCTACGGATCACTGGATACCGACGTAAACAATTACATGGAAAGTGACAACTACGTGGGTATGGAGTCATCCGGTGAAATAGAAGAAAACGATGACATAGAACAGTTCCTCGCCGAAGAAGGCGTAGCTGTGGATGACCCGGTCAGAATGTATCTGAAAGATATCGGTAAAATTCCGCTTCTGGATCTTGACAGAGAATTGTATCTGGCAGAAAGAATTGCGCAGGGAGACGAAGCCGCGAAGAATGAACTGGTGGAAGCAAACCTCCGTCTGGTTGTCAGCATTGCCAAAAAATACGTGGGAAAAGGAATGTATTTCCTTGACCTGATTCAGGAAGGAAACCTGGGGCTTATCAAGGCGGTGGAAAAATTCGACCATACGAAAGGATACAAGTTCTCCACCTATGCAACCTGGTGGATACGTCAGGCAATCACCCGTGCCATTGCAGACCAGGCAAGAACCATTCGTATTCCTGTACACATGGTAGAAACCATTCATCGCGTTTCCCGCTGTTCCCGTCAGCTTCTGCAGGAACTGGGAAGAGAACCTACCGTGGATGAGATCGCAGAACAGCTCGGTATGAGTGCAGAAAAAGTGCGTGAGATTATGAAAGCCGCACAGGACCCCGTTTCTCTGGAAACTCCCATCGGTGAAGAAGATGACAGCCACCTCGGTGATTTTATTCCCGATGATTCTTCTCCGACACCTGCCGAAGCGGTATCCTATCAGCTTCTCCGTGAACAGCTGAACAAAGTGCTTCACACACTGACGCCCCGTGAAGAAATGGTCATCAAACTCCGTTTCGGGCTGGAGGACGGCAGAACAAGAACCCTTGAAGAAGTAGGTAAGGAATTCAATATTACCCGTGAGAGGATCCGTCAGATCGAAGCAAAAGCGCTGCGCAAACTTCGCCACCAGAGCAGATCCAAGATTCTCCGCGGTTTCCTCAACGACATAAACTGATCCGCCCGGCCCACTGATTGTCGGGAAATGACAACAGGAAAACCATAACGAAAATATCTGTCGGAAATTTCCGTCAGAGAAGGACGGTAATGAAATGAATAATTTAAATGAATATATCGGTGACAGCGGATTTCTGCTGGATGATGATTTCGACACGGAAACAAAACCAGCAGAAGAAACGGACGACAGAGAGTTCTTGGAAGATCTGAGTGATCAATCACAGGAAGACTTCATAACCCCCGATGAAATGTTCGAGATCGAAAGCGAAGTCGAAAGTTTTGAAACTGCTGACGATATGGTAAAGGCCCTGTCACAGGAGGGTTTGGCAATTGACGATCCGGTACGGATGTATCTGAAAGAAATCGGACAGATCGGACTGCTGACCGCCGAAGAAGAATCTGAACTTGCACGCCGCATACAGGATGGCGATGAAGAAGCCAAACAGAAACTGGTGGAAGCCAATCTGAGACTGGTCGTCAGCATCGCCAAACGGTATATCGGGAAAGGGATGTTTTTTCTGGATCTGATACAGGAAGGCAATCTCGGTCTGATGAAAGCGGTCGATAAATTTGATTGTGAAAAAGGGTTCAAGTTCTCCACATACGCAACCTGGTGGATTCGTCAGGCTATCACCCGTGCCATAGCTGATCAGGCACGTACAATCCGCATTCCCGTACATATGGTTGAAACGATTCATCGCGTATCTAAGAGCCAGAGAACACTGCTCCAGGAACTGGGAAGAGAACCTACCTGCGACGAAATTGCCAAGGATATTGGTATGAGTACAAGCAAGGTAGCGGAAGTGATAAAAATATCCCAGGATCCCGTATCTCTGGAAACGCCCATCGGTGAAGCGGACGACAGCCATCTGGGAGATTTCATCCAGGATGAGGAGACAGTGACCCCGGCAGATGCTGCTTCCTATAAGATGCTTCGTGAACATCTCGACAGTGTTCTGCATACTTTGACTCCCAGAGAGGAAATGGTACTGAAGCTTCGGTTCGGATTGGAAGACGGACGTCCACGCACACTGGAAGAAGTCGGACAGGAATTCCAGATCACAAGAGAAAGAATCCGGCAGATTGAAGCCAAAGCCCTCAGAAAACTTCGTCACCCAAGCCGTTCCAGATCTTTGAAAGACTATCTTGAGTAAGCAAAAGCAAAAAAGAGAGCCCTGTGTGAAAAAGCAGATGAAAAATTGGCAGTTAATAACAAAGAATCGAGAGTGTAAATATTGTGATTGCACAAAACATTTGTATAAATTTGCCATAATTCTCGAAGGAAAATGTTTATAATGCATAGACGTTGTTCGTGATTTCGTGCAGAGCAGCCATCCAAAACGAAAAAATAAAATTTTATGACGGAAAAACTGCTTGACATAAG
The DNA here is from genome assembly GCA_017467815.1 of Clostridia bacterium. GTDB lineage: Bacteria > Bacillota > Clostridia > Oscillospirales > CAG-272 > UMGS1696. The sequence continues at coordinate 1,981 of JAFUKI010000022.1, read as the reverse complement.
TGATTTTTTCGTGTAAAATATTACAAGAACTATTTATTAGCCTTTTCAGGCAAACTCATATTATTGAGGAGGATTCCTATAATGAAGAAGAAGTTTTTTTGTATACTGCTCAGTATACTCATGCTCTCCAATATGCTGCTGACAGGCTGCGGCTTGTTTGGTGATGAATCCGAGGAGACATTGGAAGCTGATATAGAGGAAAGTGAACGTGTCGCGATGACACTGACCATGTGGCTCCCCACATCCGAAAACACCACCGAAGAAGCTTTGACTCTTGTTGAGGAAGCTATCAATGATATTACCCGTGCTAAGTACGATACAGCAATCGAACTGCACGCTGTTCCTCAGTCTGAATATCAGGCTGCTATCGACGCACGTATGGAAGAGATTGCCGTAATGTACGGTGGTCTGCCGGAAGTTGATGAAGAAGAGGCTGACGAGGCAGAAGAAGAAGAGGCAACCGAAGAAAGCGTTGCTGCTGAAGAAACTGCTGAAGGCGCAGCTGAGGAAACTGCCGCAGAAGAAAGCGAAATCGAAGAAACCGCTGAAGAAACCGAAGAGACTTATGTAGAAGAAACCTACGTAAACGAGATCGGTGTTACCCTTGTTAAGTATCCCGAACCGGCTGCTGAACAGCTGGACATCTTCCTGGTACAGGGTTACGATAACTATATGCGTTATATCGAATCCGGTCTGCTCCAGGCACTGGATGATGAAGTGGATACATCTTCCAAGGTTCTCAAGAGCTATATTTACCCCACTTTCCTGGAAGGTGCTGACCTCGGCGGTCTGTACGCGATCCCCAATAACCATCCCATCGACGAATATAAGTTCCTTCTGATCAATAAAGAACTGGTTGATACATATGATTATGATATTGACAAGCTCAATACCATCAGCGACTGCGAACTCTTTATCAAAGATATGGGTATGCAGAACCTCGAAGGCGTTGTTCCGCTGCTGCAGCAGTATGATCTGGCCGGCGTTGAATATCTGACCCTGGAAAATAAGTGGGCCGTTGTTGCCAGCCATTTCAGAAATGACCTGCTGCCCAATGATTACGTTGCCCCCATGATGATCTTTGATATTCCCGGCTACAAAGAAAATATTGTCCTGATGAAGGAACTGGCTGCTTTGGGCTATGTTGGCGACGGTACCCTTGAAGAAGGTGAAAAGTTCGCTGTAGGTGTTGTTACCGGTACACCTGATATGGAAGAAAAGTACGGTGAAGAATACTATATCAAGGTATTTGAAAGACCTATCGCAGACAGAGAAGACGTATACGGCAATATGTTCGCTGTAAGTGTATACTCCAAGAACCTGGCACGATCCATGGAAATTATCACACTGTTGAATACCAATGTTGAACTGCGTACCATTATGCAGTACGGCGTTGAAGGAGTACACTGGCAGGTAAATCCCGACAATACCGATGTGATCGACATTCTGAGTGACGATTACCAGATGGATATCAATACAACCGGTAACGTATTTATGACCTATCCCGGTGAAGGCAGATCCATGGATGAATGGGAATACTACAAGGAACAGAACCTTGCTTCCATGATGAGCCCCTACTTCTACTTCGATATGCTGTATGACAGTGTAAACGTAACAAAGATAAACAACATCAGATCCCTCTCCGCATCTACACTGGAAGAGATCCAGGCAATGACTGCAGATGAGTTTATGCAGAAAATTGATAAAGTTGCTATGAATGCATCCTCCAAGTTCGTAGTCAGTGTAATTCTGAGTACTATGGAAGGCGCTGTAACCACCGCAGCTGACTATAAGGCATTCTATGCCGAAGCATTCCCGGAAGAAGCTGCTATTATGGAAGCGGAATCCATTGCGGAATCTGAAGCTGCATCCATTGCAGAATCCGAATCTCTGGCGGCAGCAGAAGCTGAATCTCGCGCTGCTGCAGAAGCAGAAACTGAAGCTGAAACCGAAGCTGAGATTACTGCATAATTATGTGTGA
>JAFUKI010000021.1 GCA_017467815.1 Clostridia bacterium | reverse complement strand
TTCCGCATTGCCCGCAGTCGGTTCGATCACAAGGGCTTTCTTAATCTTTACAGTTTCTGAAATTGGGAGTGCATCCATATTTTCTGAAAGATCAGCTGTAGTAAAAGATTTTACGGAAATTTCGTCTGTACTATTTTCCTTTAACTCTTCATAGCAGCTCATGTACCAGTCATACGCAGCTTCACTGTCGATACAACAAATATTTTCCCGCTGTATTCCGCCAAATGCATTGTAGGAAAGGTTCGCAGAGCCCATAACCACACGTTTTCTGCCGTCTTCCGCTTCCAGAAGATATATTTTTTCATGAGATAACTGATCGTGCGCTACAAAAAAGCGTACCGAACCATTGTCTATACGATCCAGCAATTTCTGGCGTGAGTTGCTTGCCGCTTCTCTCATACGTTCCAGAAGCTGATTCTGATATGCCATAATTTCCTGCATGGAATAGGACATCACAGATTCGCAGCCGAATATGATTTCCGCATCTTCAAACATATCGAGAAGATTGTACACGAAATTGATGCCGGAGGAAAATGTAATTGCACGGAGTTTCTGATAGCCTTCAAATAATTCCTGCCAGGTCATTGGTTCGGCATTTACGTAATCTAACCGGACAACATCCACTTTTGGGCCTGTAATCTCTTTAGGTTCGACTGTATCAAACAGAGATAATGTTTCATCGTCTTTTCTTTTACGCATGTTTTTCTCCTGATAATAAACGTTTACTTTCCGATTCTCTTATAATATAATTCAAGTTTTTCTTCACAGACATCCCCGATCCACTTCTTTTCCGCATCGGTCAGCTTCTTCCACACGGTAGAATCCACCTCAATCACACCGAGCGTTTTCGTGTGGCGGAACATATTCATATCCTCAAACCGCTTGAATGGATTTGCCAGAATATTACATTCCGCTGCTTTATCGGTGTACCCGCCTTTGGCATAAATACTGTTTGCTTTCTCCACAACAAGACCTGCCTCGCGGCGAGTTTCATAATAACTGCGAAAATACGCAACGATGTCGGAGATTTTCACCCGACCTGCGGCATCTGTGTGCGTGAGAATTGCTTTAAGAAGGACCGGCTTATAAGAATAGCTCATATCCATCTGCTCGATCATTTCCATGAACAAATCCTTCCGGTTGCTGTCATCAATGAGCTTCCAGCCGTACTTCTCTGCGTAATCGACCAACGTTTCTTCTTTGAAATACTTGAATGTCCGATGCTCGCTCATAGGAACGATCAGATCGGGAATCAGCAGACCTTCACGGACATATCTTTCAATCGTTTCGGATTGCACATCCACACGGCGGACAAACTCCATCTGACTGATCATCCCGGCAGCTTCTTCCTGCCAGTTGAAGATATCGACGATTTCATAGTCTGTGGCGTGTACAGGATAATCAATCAAAGCATCTGGGCGTTCCCCTTGAGCGTAAAGTTCTTCTTCAGCTTCACGATCCTCTGGTTTTCCGAGTACCATTCCACCTACATGATAATCTTTCAGCTTGAACAGGCGATGCATGGAATACGGGGTATTGTACTGTGTGGCATTATCAACGAAATCAAACACCATCAGATACTCCTTACCCTCGGCATTCCGCATACCGCGTCCAAGCTGTTGAGTATACAGTACCTTTGACATCGTCGGACGAGCCATAAACAGAACTTCCGTCTGCGGACAGTCCCAACCTTCGTTGAGCAGATCACAAGCACAGAGGACTTTGATATCTCCATTGGCAAACTTCGCAAGCTGTTCGTTCCGTTCTGAAGCTTTCATACCGCCTGAGACAGCAATTGCTCGGATGCCCGCATCTTCGAAAAGCCGGGCAATCTGTTCTGCATGTTTGACTGAGGCACAGAATACTACAGTTCGCTTGTTTTTCACATAATTTACCCATGTGTCTACAATCAGTTTTTTTCGCTCAGTAACGCAGATTTTGACATCAAGGTCGCGGATATTGTACTGCACACTGTTGAACATGACACTGGTCATATCAATATTGGTATGAATCCGGATGCATCGAACCGGAACAAGCGCACCGATTTCAACTGCGGTCTGAATGTCCAGTTTGTGCGCAGTATTTTTGAATATTTCGAGGATGTTAGTATCGTCAGCGCGTTCCGGTGTCGCTGTCAGTCCGAGAGTGAATTTCGGTTTGAAGAAAGCAAGAACCTTCTGATATGTATCGGCGGAGGCGTGATGTGCTTCGTCGATGATAATATAATCAAAATCGTCGTCCTTGAACAGCTCCAGATTCAATGCAACACTTTGAATACTGCCGCAGATTACATGGGAATCGGTATCCTTGATGCTGTCCGCAAACTTGCCGACGGATACGCCTTCCCACAGATTAATAAACGTGTTGTATGACTGATTGACCAATTCCATCGTATGGGCGACAAACAGAACCCGTCCGCCGCATCGTTTTGCATCCATAACTGCAGTTACGGTTTTTCCGGTACCGGTAGCGTGATAAAGCAATGCTATCGTTTCTTTTTTATCACGCATGGCAGCTAAGGAATCTAAAGCTTCCTGCTGATACTCACGCAGTTCCAGCTTTTCACCGCTGATCGCTTGTCCTTGCTGAGAGGGCAGATAATCGTCGATTTCCTTTAATTGCGGATCACTTCCCAGAAAAACACGCAGTTCATCCTTGACAGTATCAGGCTGCTTCTGCATCTGACGCACAGCAAAACGATAGATATCCCAACCGAGGTGCACCATGCTGTTTTGTTTCAGAAGGTCATCGCAGAATTTATCCACGGAAACATGGCGTGGATCGTGAGATGCCTGATCGTCAATCTCGATGGCGATTCGTTTTGCTCCATTTTCAAGAACAAAATCGGCAAAGCGTGCGTTCTGATAAATATCATAGAAGGGATACTGCGAATACAGATATCCCGCTTTTTCTGCGCCGAACGTATCAGCAAACAGTTCTATAAACAGATCCTCGGCGGAGCTGCCCGAAGCAGATCTGTATTCAGCCATGGTATCACCTCACTTTTCGATAGTTTCAATCAAGAGAATCTTTTTCTCGAATCCGCCGCGCTTTTCAGCCTTTTTCACTCTTATAGTTTCAAGTTCATCAAGGGTATAACCACGAGCAATCGCCGCTGCACGTATAACCTCAAGAATGTCAGCTAACTCTTCAATGTTTTGATCCTTGTGGTATTCTGCAACTTCTTCATCCAGTTTGGCATCAATCATTCTCAGATACT
>JAFUKI010000177.1 GCA_017467815.1 Clostridia bacterium | reverse complement strand
CTTTCGCCCAAGCCATCGAAATGGCAAACGAAATTGCACCGGAACATCTGGAAGTCATGTGCGACAATCCCTTCGATTACCTGTCCCAGATCAAAAATGCCGGCAGTATTTTCCTCGGCAAGAACTGCCCCGAAGCACTGGGCGACTATTTTGCCGGTCCCAACCATGTTCTGCCTACCAGCGGGACAGCAAAATTCTCCAGCCCCCTGTCCGTAGACGATTTTATCAAAAAGTCATCCTTCATTTATTATACGGAAGAAGCGCTGCAGCAGGTTGGTGAAAAGGTCAATACCTTCGCCAGACGGGAACAGCTGGATGCCCATGCCCGTTCCGCTGTGGTACGTTTCCGCAGAGATTTCTGGGACGACGAAAACTGAAAGATCATGAGGAATACCGATATGCCCTCTTTTTTCTCATCAAAATATCAACATCTGGAAGCCTATACCCCCGGTGAACAGCCACGGGACAAAGCTTATATCAAACTGAATACCAACGAATCCCCGTATCCGCCGGCTGAAGGTGTACTGAAAGCCATTTCAACCGAAGCGGTGAATGATCTGCGGCTGTATTCCGATCCCACCTGTCTGGCGACCCGGAAAGCCATTGCCGACAGATATGGCGTGGAGCCAGAGAATGTTTTCGTATCCAACGGTTCCGATGAAAGTCTGGCATTTCTGTTCATGGGTTTTACTGAACCGGGTGCGGTTTTTGCGGATATCACCTACGGCTTTTACAAAGTATTCGGTGATCTCTACGGCGTGGATTATAAGGAGATCCCGCTGAACGACGACTTCACACTGCCTCTGGATGCATTCTGCCGGGCGAAGGGTACAGCATTTATTGCCAATCCAAATGCACCTACAGGGCTTGCCCTGACCACTGCCGAAATCGAAAAACTGCTGCATTCCGATCCCGACCGTCTGGTTGTGGTGGACGAAGCCTATGTGGATTTCGGGGGAGAAACAGTGGTGCCGCTGGTGAAGAAGTATCCGAATCTTGCGGTGGTACAGACATTTTCCAAATCCCGTTCCCTGGCAGGCGCGCGGCTTGGATTTACCATTGCATCGGCGGAGATCATTGCCGGTATGGACAAGCTGAAGTATTCCACCAATCCCTACAATGTCAACCGACTGACTCTTCTTGCCGGCAAAGCTGCCATTGAGGACGAAGCCTATTTCGAGAAGACCAGAAACGCCATCATGGAAGCCCGTGCTTATACAAAAGCCGAACTGGAAAAGCGGAATTTCACGGTAACGGATTCCAAAACCAATTTTCTGTTTGCCAAAACCGACAAAATGGATGGCGGCGAACTGTATAAAATGCTGAAAGACAAGGGCATCCTTGTACGCCATTTCACAGCCCCGAAAATCTGTCAGTACAACCGGATCACCATCGGCACCATGACAGAAATGCAGACCTTTATTGCAAAAATCGATGAATGTTTGGGTGAAAGAGAAGGTACGGATCATGCGTGAAACCATCATTGAACGCAATACTGCGGAAACACAAATCAAACTGAAACTGAATCTGGACGGCGGAACGGAATCCGCGATTGCCACAGGATGCGGTTTTCTGGATCATATGCTGACCCTGTTTGCCAGACACGGACATTTTTCTCTGTGTGCAGACTGCAAAGGGGATACCAATGTGGATTATCACCACACCACGGAAGACATCGGCATCTGTCTCGGTGAAGCGTTTGCCAAAGCACTGGGGGATATGCGGGGTATCAAACGGTATGCCCACATCATTCTTCCCATGGATGAAGCGCTGATCCTTGCGGCGGTGGACGTGTCCGGACGGAGCTATCTTGCCTATGATGCCGCGATTCCCACAGAAAAAGTAGGGGATTTTGATACGGAGCTGGCGGAAGAATTCTTCCTCGGTTTCACCAGAGCCGCACGTATCACACTGCATATCCGTCAGATGGCGGGCAGCAATTCCCACCATATCATCGAAGGAATGTTCAAAGCATTCGGACGGGTCATGGCGGAAGCCTGTGCCATTGATGAACAGTACAAAAACGAAATCCCGTCCACGAAAGGAATGCTGGTATGATTGCAATCATTGACTATGGCGTAGGGAATATTTTCTCCCTCTGCAGTTCTTTCGATACCATCGGCGCCAAAGCGGTACTGACAGCGGATGCGAATGTGGTGCGGAAAGCGGACAAAATCATTCTGCCGGGTGTGGGCGCTTTTGCGGATGCGGCAAAAAAACTGGCGGACTGCGGTATGTGGGACGTAATTCTCTCCGAAACAGCCGCCGGGAAACCGCTGCTTGGCATTTGTCTCGGTATGCAGATGCTGTTTGAAAAAAGCCACGAATACGGCGTACACAACGGACTGGGTCTGATTCCCGGTGAAGTGGTACCCATCGCTCCGGTGGTGCCTGCGGATTACAAAATCCCCCACATCGGCTGGAACGGTCTGCATTTCCCGAAGGATAAGCCGAAATCCCCCCTGTTCAAGGATGTAGATGAAGGGGAATGTGTATATTTTGTACATTCCTACTATGGAAGCGGCTGTGATGCGGCTGTTATTGCCACCACGGAATACCACGCAGAACTGACAGCAGCGGTTTCCAAGGGCAATGTATACGGAACCCAGTTCCATCCGGAAAAAAGCGGTGATGTGGGCTTGCGTATTCTGAAAAACTTCGCACAGATGTAACCTGCAGGGAACTTTCGGGTGGCAGATACGTCCAATCCTGTGTAAGAATCCGTAACTGCAGGAGGTATAGTATGAAGCGAACCGTATTATTATTTTCGGTGATACTGAGCATGATCCTGTTGTCCTTGCCTGTTGTGGCACATGAGGTATGTAGTGTACACAGCAATGATTACCATACTATTGATGGTCAGCTGATACAGTATGTGGGTGATGGATCTTTTGAAGAGTGGAAGAAGAAAGTTGAGAATTTGCCCGGTGAGGATGGATGTCCTTTTGCCATGAATATTTATCGTTTTATCCATGAATTGGAGATTCCCCAGACAGTATTTGCAGATATAATCTGCACGCATGGTTTTTGGAATTATGATTATCCTGTGGAACTTCTCTACAGCACAGATGCAGAAACAGTAGATACCTACTACCGGAACTGGCAGGACAGGGAAGATTTGCTTAAAATCAAGAATTCGAATCTGTGGATGAGACTGAAACTGATGCACTTGGCAACAGAGATGGAAGAGTATCGTATATTCTATGACAAATATCACCGGGAGGATCAGCTTTTGGCTTACAGTACAGCGGATTTTGTCCGTGTTACCGGGATTGCCAAAGAAGACCTGCAGACACTGTTCAGGTCCTGGGAGACGGTAGAATATTCCCAGTATGATTTTGACCTGCTGTACGAACTGGCAAAAGAACCCGAGAAGACCACACCGCTGGCAAAGGTCAACGAAGATCTGCTGTTCTGCGGTCTGCCGGTAATCGAAGAAACGGTTTATGCTTCCCCTCAGACCGGGGATAATACGCAAACGGCGGCAGTGGTCTGTATCATCTCCGCTTTGCTTCTCTTGATAACGATTCCGGCTATACGAAAAAGGAGAAAATAACTTTATGAATATTTTACCGGCGATAGATTTGTGCGGCGGACAGGTTGTCAGACTGTACAAAGGTGACTATAATCAGAAAACCGTATACTCCGACGACCCGGCAGCCTATGCCCGTTCTTTCCGGGAAGCCGGTGCGGAATACCTGCATCTGGTGGATCTGGACGGTGCAAAGGCAGGAGAAGCGGTGAACCTCCCCCTGATTTCCAAAGTGATCCGGGAAAGCGGTCTGAAAGTGGAAGTGGGCGGCGGTATCCGTACGGAGGAAACCATCAAACAATATCTGGATATCGGCGTACTGCGTGTCATTCTCGGTACCATTGCCATCACGGACAGAGCATTTCTGGAACGTATGGTGAATACTTATGGCGAAAAAATTGCGGTGGGTGTGGATATCCGCGACGGAATGGTTGCCACCCACGGCTGGACGGAAACCACATCCGTGTCGGTGCGTGACTTCTGCGATTATCTGGAAAAAATCGGGGTCAAGACCATCATCTGTACCGATATTTCTAAAGACGGTGCAATGGCGGGTACCAACCGGGATCTGTACCGGATGCTGAAGAACGAATATTCCCTGCAGACCGTGGCGTCCGGCGGCGTATCTTCCCTGGATGATGTACGTGCCCTTGCGGAAATGGATATCTACGGCGCCATCCTCGGAAAAGCACTGTATACGGGAGACGTAAATCTGGCCGATGCTGTACGCATTGCAAAGGGGGAAATGAAATGATTACCAAGAGAATTATCCCCTGCCTTGACGTAAAAAACGGCAGAGTGGTAAAGGGTGTCAACTTCCAGGGAGTTGCGGATGTGTCCTCACCGGTGGAACTTGCGAAATATTACAGTGACAACGGCGCGGATGAGCTGGTGTTTTACGATATCACCGCATCTTTCGAGGGACGCGCTCTGTTCTGCGATATTCTGAAAGAAGTGGCAAGTACCATCTATATTCCCCTGACCGTAGGCGGCGGCATAAATACGGTTGCGGATTTTGACCGTGTGCTGAAGTGCGGTGCGGATAAGGTCAGCGTGAATTCGGGTGCCATCGCCAATCCGGATTTGATCGAAGAAGCGGCAAAAATTTACGGAAACCAGTGCGTGGTGCTGTCCTGCGACATCAAGCGTGTGGACGGACAATTCCGGCTGTTTGCCAAAGGCGGCAGAGTGGATACCGGCATTGATGCCATCGAATGGATACGACAGGGCGAAGCCAGAGGCGCCGGCGAAGTGGTTGTCAACAGTATTGATACCGACGGTGTGAAGAAAGGCTTTGATATAGAAATGCTGCAGGCAGTATCGGATGTGGTTACGATTCCGGTAATTGCTTCCGGCGGTGCTGGCTGTATCGGGGATTTTGTTGACCTGTTCAAGACCATCCCCACCATGGACGCAGGACTTGCCGCATCCATCTTCCATTTCGGAGAAGTAAAGATTTCCGACCTGAAAGATAAGCTGGCGGATGAAGGAATCCCGGTACGGAAAATAAAAGGGAAAAACTGAGTAGATCGGAGGAAAACAATGCTTACCGTAAATGAACTGAAATTTGACGAAAAGGGTCTGATCCCCGCGATCGTGGTGGATGCCAACACCAAGGAAGTGCTGACCCTTGCCTATATGAACAGAGAAAGCCTGGAAATTTCCA
>JAFUKI010000176.1 GCA_017467815.1 Clostridia bacterium | reverse complement strand
TAGATCGACGGTGACAGTGCTTCGGGATTCCATCTTCAGCCTTGCCGATGAAAATACAGTTGTGATATTTTTCGTCTTCGTACAATGTCTGTTCATGAGCAAAGCGAGAAATTACATCACGGTCGATAAACCTTTCCTGCATCAGATAAGCATACACACGGTTCATGTTGACATTTGGCTTCGGCAGGACAAGTGTTTTTTCTTCCTTCGGCTGTGTCTCTATCGAATGACTGCTCACATTGGATTCACCCAGCAGTTACTTCACGGCATCCTGAAACGACATCGCGTAATACCGCATGACAAACTTCACGGCTGCTTCAATGAAATCTGAGCGGCTTGTTTTATCAGCGGCAATCAGATGTACGTCGATCTGTTTGCTTGTTTCCGGTACAAGTGGAATGTATAATCTCGTTTTTTCATGATGTTGTATTTCTCTTTCTGATGATATCTATTTTCTCTTTTATCGTTAGGATAGACCAATATGAGCGATACCATAGCCCACGAAACAGGCAGAAATCCCTCTTGGAATCTCCCGAAAGCTCGTTTATTCTCCGTTTTTGTCCGCCGTTGCGGGCAAATGTGAATGGAGCAGGCTCCGAACCGGACCCACTCCTTATTCCTGCTTCAGAATACAAATGGGATCTTTACCTGCCGTAATCCTCAAAAAATCATCGAAATCCCTCACTTTATCAAAACGGTATCGTGACCTGTACTGCCCGCGGCATCGTGACCCGCACACGGGGCGAACACGGCGGTTACGGGGCGTTTTCTTCTCCCGTGCGGGTGTCGGCTCGGCTTTCGGGAATCTCGCCACACGTCGGCTTTTCGTGCGACACGGGCAGTTCCTTTGCCTTACGCTTTTTCGGTTCGTTCACCGTCTTTCCGACACGGAGATCAATGAATTCCCGCACATTGTTCGGCACCGTTTTCGCGTACAGGTTGTCCGTTGCGGTGAGAAGTTCTTCCTCCACCGTCTGATTTTTCTGACTGAGGTACAGCCGGAGTGCCGCAAGTTTTTCTTCATCATAGCTGATTGTAATGGTCGCTGTTTTCATAAATCCTCCCGTTTACATTGAAAGAACAGGCCCGATGTCCTGCTCCTGATCGTGTTTATTCACCCAAGTGTCGTAGTCCTCGGCATTGCAGTGACCCGCCAGCATGAAAGAAAAATCCGCAAGCCGCTGGGGATCACATCCGCTGACGGCAATCTGCGTACCGTAACATCCTTCAAAAATTCCTTCCACTTTTGCGGAGAGAACATCCCTCCACGCCGATCTTCCCGCAACGGAAAGCGTTCCCTGATTCAGTTCCACGATGGTGGCGAGGTCGTGTTCCTCATCCACATCCACCAGATCATACAGGTCGGACATGATGGGATAGTCCGCAGAACGCAGCCGATTGTAATCCGTGTGGTCGGTGATCCCGTATTTTGTGTACAGCGTGGACAGCAGGAGCTTCATAAGATACGACTTGCCCTGACCGGAGTTGCCGAAGATGCAGGCAGGACACGCTCGAACTGGCTGCCGAAGTTGTTGGAGCCACACGGCATGACGGTGAGGAATCCTTCTTTCTGGCGCAGAGTCAGACGGTCAATGGTGAGTTTTTCTCTGGTCAGTTCCATTGCAACTTCGCTTTGTAACTCCTTCAGCTTTTCGTAACTGGACGCACACAGTTCGAGAAATACAGCGCAGTGGAGAAGTGGTTCCTTATTTTTTCTCATTTCGGAAAGCAGAGTCACCACGTCTTCCATGTCCCCTTCGGCTGTGATGGACTCCTGTACATCCTCCGAGGTAGACTGCATTTTGTTCTTGCGGGTGGCGTTCTGCAGGATAAGCCGCTGTTCCATGTTGTCCACAAACCGGGAATAGATGTGGACGGTCACGTTTTCTTTGTCCCCGAAGCGGCAGAGGATCGCCTGCTCGGTGGTCTGCGGCGAATACTCACGGATCGCCCAGATACAGCGGTAGGTGTCCCCGCAGATGATGTGATCGACGTTGAATTTGACTGCCCCCGGCGCGATCATGTCGAAGAAATCCTTGACCTGGGACTCCTGTGGGGACAGTCGGGTTGGGATTGGCTTTTTCTTTTTGGGCATTGGTCGTTCCTTTCATACTGTTTTTCTTTTTTCAGAACAAAAAAGAAGTCGTAATAAGTTTTTCAATCTATAACGACCGCACAATGCTTATAAGATTTTAGTCTACAAAAAATCTCAGATGAGATGCTTAATGTTCACAAATTCCTATCTTTCCGGCATGTCGCCATACAATTATTATCAGCACGACAGAGATTAATTTCTGTTTCGAAATGGAAACAGGTGTACGCTCTGTGTTAATCTCACAAACTGAAGAACCGGCTGTTCTCACAACCGGTTGCAACTCCCCCAACTGAACTCGGCTAGTGACACCTCGAATAACAATCAGGTACTCTATCGTCGATCCATGTAAGATTATGAATCTTACAATTATGATACACTATTATATAATTATTATTCTACTGCATTTCTCAATTACTATTTTCTAAGCAACAGATTCTTAAGTTAATAGTATTTCGAGATAGGAGTATTTCGCATTTTTACAGACTCTTCAAGTATTGCTCAACGTTTACATATTGGATTCCATCCACATCTTGTGTATCCCCTCGATAGATCACATACTTACCTGTGATCTTACCAAATCTCTTTTCAGTAATCTCATTCAGTTCTTCCATACGTAAGAATCTTGTTTGCTGTGGGACAATCTTATCGCTATGCTTAACTTCATAAATACGACATGTATTCGTGTCACGGTCATAGATCACCATATCATATTCACCGCGAATGTCAAACTTAAATTTGAAGACATCTTGGCTGCGTGAAGCAGCTTTATAGGTCTCAAGCAATACGATATCCTCAAGCATTTTACCTTTCACGTCATCAAGAATCTTTGTTATGATATATTGCTTATCAATCTCGGATACCGTTTGGAAATACTCATCCTGCCCCAGTGAATAGACAAGTGCCTTGGCAATCGAGTAGCGCATACCGGGTTGGGAGAACACCGTATGTTCACTTTGAGCGCGAGATTCGTGACGTTCCGTACAGTTTACAATCAGATCAAGCATAAAAAGATATTTCTTAACCTTCTCGATATGCTCCTGAGTAATTTCTATCGTTGTTTCGCATCTTTCTTTGATTTCAATAATCGCTTTCAGGCGTTCAACGATAGCCTTGGTATCAACATCGTAAAGAACGTGTGCTCTCTCGGCAGGAGCCTCTCTCAGTAAAAGTTCTCGTGAGGACCCAAGATCGTGGGATTTGAATTCTTCCTGTACTACGCGCAAGAGGAACTGATGGTTCATACTTTCTACGATTCTGTTGATGACGTTAGTTAACTCACCTTTGTCATAAAGTTCGCGCAGCTGATTGAAATACTCACCATAATTGTCGTTCTTCAATGTATGCTGAATATTGCGGCTGATAGCAGAATCAATGTATTTTCTTGTGCTCTCGTCGTCACGGAAGGAAACGTCATCAAAGGTAGAATCGGGATCATTAAAGCTCATATTCTCCATTTTCAGCGTTCCGCCATACTCGATATAACTATCTACAGAATCGATACCGAGTAATCTCGAATATTCTCTGAACGGTATGAAAGATGTGTGTATCGTCACGCTTCTGTCGTACAACTCATCGCGGTTCGCCATAGCAAATCCAAGTGAGTCTGTACCCGATACGACAATTTTCATGCCCATCATTGCGTATATATCCGAAAGTACCGCTGCCGTATTGATGAAATCTTCCATTAAAGTGATTTCATCTATGAATACATACTTGCATCCGGTTTTGTTCAGACAATCAAGATCCTTTGTCAGCTTGGACATGTTGTCAGTCGTCTTGACCTTAATATATGCAGTCTGCTCGACGGGAAGCTCTCTGATCATCTGGAACAGAAGCGTTGTTTTACCGGTTCTGCGCAGACCGTAAAGAATGCCGATCTTGCCGTCCAGTTCTCTTGTTATAAATTGTCTCAGCAGGGTAAAGCAATCTCTTTTTTGATATTTTTCTACTCTGCGTGTAAGAGCCTGCAAAGATATACCTGTAACAACATTGGTATGGAAATCACCAGGTTCTGCAACACCGACGGGGGCGATATCAGGTTTTCCGTACACTTCAATCTTTTGATAAATAGCGTTGTATTTGGCGGTGTTTGCTTTGCCTGCGTTGTTTTCATAATTCTGATAGTTTCTTACAGACATACCAAGATATGCAGCGCATTCGGCTTGGCTGAGTCCCTTGGATATTCTTAATTCTTTCAAAGTCATTATCATCACCTCGATATTAGTATACTACATTTTCACGAAGAAATCAATCGAATCGTGCAATAATTTCGTATTTATTTCGCGTTTTCTTCGTGTTTTTGCGTATATATCGACCTGAAAGACGAAAAACGGCTGAATTTAGTATATAACTATGTCAACCGTTTCATTATCCTCTTTCCTTCAAATACCGCCTAACCAATTTCTTATGCTTCTCGCACATATACCTCGGCTCATACCCCGCACCGCAGTAGAACTCCATTAACCACTCCTTCGTGGTCACCAGATCGTGCCGCATCACCACGCATTTCAGCCGTTTCGTCCGCATCCACCGAAGTACCGTCTTCTTCGTGTATCCCGTCCGTTTCTCAATCATATCTGCTGTCAGTATATCTGGCAGTTTGTTCCACTCATCTTCCAGCCAATCGCGGAAATCCTGTGGCAGTACCATTGGAAAACTTTCTTCCTTCTGCTGTGCTGTCTTAGCTGTGGAGAACGCACCTTTCGGAACCATATACTTTTCCGGATACTTCTCACGGTCATTCAGATAGAAGATCAAGTCTTCCCGCTGTACTTTATACTTGCGGGTTTCTTTTTTTCTGATCTGACAGGGGATGTGTCCGTTGTTCAGAAGCCAGCTTGCTTTGCGTTTGCTGACACCGAGAATCTGCCGGATCTGTTCGGACGAGAGAATTTCGGAATATTCGGCTCGGATCATTTTCGGAGTCACTGTTCATCCTCCCACACCCTGCGCCACTTGGGGTTGAAATATAGTTTCAGCCCCATTTTTATATGCTTTTGGGGTGGATCTTGAGTTTTGAGAGTTTGTTCTCCACCATTTTGTTTTCTTATATCTTTCATTTTTCTCCATACTTTCATATGGTGTACTTTTTGATAGCCTCAAAAAAACATGACAAATCCGTCGAATTACACGGATCGCCCCTGAATAAAAGGAAAATATTGGTTAATTGTCTATAAAAACATCACAAATTTTCCTACTACCATATAGTACACTTTCAGGCATTCCGTACATCTTTTAGCAGCTCCCAATATAGTTCTTGCAAATCATGCTGAATTATGTTACAATTTGTCTATCATCACAGGAGGTGGGACTATGCCTGATCTGGATTCAATTTTTACTGAATTATTCGAAACATATCACAGATCCCTGATTAATTTCTGTATTTCTCAAGGGGTACGCGCGGATAATGCCGAAGACATCACTTCGGAAGCATTCGCCCGTGCTTTGGCTAAGCCGGATCAATTCCTGGCACTTGAACCGAAACAGCAGCGCGCATGGCTTTATTCTGCTGTCGCATACATAATGAAAGAGAATAACGCCAAAACACATCCTGTCACATTCAGCGAGATAGAAAATATCGAAAACTATATCACAGACAATGACGACCTCCAACACTTTATTTCGGAGGGAGATTTCGACGAATATGCAAAGCAGGTTTATGATGAACTTTCAACCGATAATGACAGAGAGTTGTTTAAATCCATTTTCGATCAAAAAATTGATTATGAAGTCTTGTCAAAAAAGTTCAATGTTACTCCGGGAAATACCCGAGTAATGGTATCCCGACTACGAAAGAAACTTCGTGTAATTGTAAACAAATTATTAAATAACTAAAATTATGTAACAAACGGCATTTCCACCACATATATAATTAGGAGGTGGTAATATGCCGATCAAATGGAATAAGGAGGCAAGCGGTTTTGACTAACAAAAGAATGACACGCGCGGAATTGATCCGGTGGCTTGGAGATGCGATCCGCACTGAAACAGCAAAACCATTTGACGAAATAGATTACGACTTAGTGGATGAATGTGGGAACCTGTTGGACGAGCTTATGGATCCATCCGCTGTATTATCGGAAGAAGAAATAGCAGCAAGAGCGGCGAATGTGCTGCCGGGATCTGTGGCTGCTGTTCGTACACAACCCAAGATCAAACTGCGGCGTTTCTGGAAGATTGCTGTTGCAGCTGCGGTGGTCTTGTGTATGGCGGTAACGGTAATGTCTGTACCGACATGGCGCCAGGCTATTTTAACGGCGTTGCATCTTGGTGTTGGAGATTCAACGAATGTGGATGGAATTACTTGTGTGCGGAATGGCGTAGAGCAGAGTTATTCTTCCATTGATGAGTTGGTGGAAAATGAAAAACTAGATTTTAAGCCACCTATGGCTGAAACGAAAAGTCTCCAACCCCAAAAAGTGATATGTGTTGATGATGCAAATACAATTTATTTTTGTTTTGAAGATACCACTATCACTTATGAAATATGGCTAGATAATACTGCTATCACCCCGTATATTTCAAACGCCAAAGAACAGATTTTTAACGGATATACAACCTATATAGTTCCAGATGAAATCATTGATCCCGATAAATACTATTCTTATACAATTATTGATAATGATATTCATATGATTTATTCCACTATTGAAACAATAGAACTACTCATAAACAGTATCAATGGAGATTAAAATGAGAAAATTTCTTACACTTATACTTTGTACAATTCTTGCTATGAACTGTTCAGCAATTTCTGTCGTAGAACAATCC
>JAFUKI010000175.1 GCA_017467815.1 Clostridia bacterium | reverse complement strand
GAAGCGAAAATTCTCGCTTGTCTGAAAGAATACGGCATTTCCTCTATTGACGAATGTAAGGAAATCTGCGATGCAAAGGGTATTGACCCCTATAAGATCGTTGAAGAAACCCAGCCCATCTGCTTTGAAAACGCAAAGTGGGCATACGTTGTAGGCGCAGCTATCGCCATCAAGAAGGGCTGCACCAAGGCTTCCGAAGCGGCTGCTGCCATCGGTATCGGTCTGCAGGCATTCTGTATCCCCGGTTCCGTTGCGGAAAACCGTAAGGTAGGTCTTGGTCACGGTAATCTGGGTGCAATGCTGCTGTCCGACGAAACCGATTGCTTCTGCTTCCTGGCAGGTCACGAATCCTTCGCAGCTGCTGAAGGTGCTATCAAGATCGCGCTGAACGCAAACAAGGTTCGTACCAAGCCTCTGCGTGTTATTCTGAACGGTCTCGGCAAGGACGCTGCCATGATCATCTCCAGAATCAACGGCTTCACCTATGTAGAAACCGAATTCGATCCCTACACCGAAGAAGTTAAGGTAGTATACGAAAAGGCATACTCCAAGGGTCCCAGAGCAGACGTTAAGTGCTACGGTTCCGACAACGTACCGGAAGGCGTTGCGATCATGATTCTGGAAAATGTTGGCGTTTCCATCACCGGTAACTCCACCAACCCCACCAGATTCCAGCACCCCGTTGCAGGTACCTACAAGAAGTGGTGTAACGAAAACGGCAGACAGTACTTCTCCGTTGCATCCGGCGGCGGTACAGGCCGTACTCTGCATCCCGACAACATGGCAGCAGGTCCCGCTTCCTACGGTATGACCGACACCATGGGTCGTATGCACTCCGACGCACAGTTCGCAGGTTCCTCCTCCGTTCCGGCTCACGTAGAGATGATGGGTCTGATCGGCGCCGGCAACAACCCCATGGTTGGTATGACTGTTGCAGTTGCTGTTGCTGTAGAAGAAGCAAGCAAGTAATTAAATAAATTTAGAGAATTTTATGTGAGGGAAACTTTTTTGAAAAAAAGTTTCCCTCACGCTCCTTTCAAAAAACTTTATAAAAAACAGACATAGCATTTTCGGGTTTCCCACTAAAATGATGTGTCTGTTTTTTGTTTGGAAATGTAAATTTATTTAGTAGGCCGTAAAATTCAATATATACCTATTATGTATATTTTGACTTGATTTTCATCTGTGTAATCAAAACTTGTGCCCCATAGAGCAGGACAGTTTTCTGAAAACGGTGACAGACATTTCGAAACTATCATTTGTATATCATCAATGTCGGTTTTTTTGTAGAATTTTATTGCCATGAGTACAGTTGAAATGTCGGAGATGTGAGCCGAATCATCAAATAACGTACCAAAGTCAGCTGACAAGATTTCTTCCCTTGTTCCCTCCAGTACTTGTACCAGTACTGTTTGGTCTTCCTCAGTGGCAGGAATGTCTGAAAGTGAGAGATTTACATATTCAGGGACACAAAACAGTTCCCGGATTGCCTCGGTACAGATATCCATCCTATCGTAAGGGCAAATAAATGTCCGGGTTACGATACCGTCACTGACCACAATTTTTCTTTCAGTATCGTATCGCTGTAAGATAAGACTGCGTTTTCCATCGTCAGAAATATTTTTTTGTTTTCCTTCATAATATGCAATCTGTTCCTCACAGATTTTAAGGACTTTTTGCAGTTCCGCTTCCTTTTGCTGCAGAATTTCAAGAATACGCATGTTATCCGCAGGGATGATTTTATTCTTAATTTCATCCAATGTAAAACCGATTTCCTTAAATACAGTAATCAGTTTGTATTGACTTTCTTGCTCATCGTTGTAGTAGCGATAACCATTTTCAGAATTCGTATAGGATGCTTTCAGCAGACCGACTTTCTCATAAAATCGCAGTGTTTTTGGAGATGTACCACACAGTTTAGCAAATTCACTTATTTTCCTCAAAACTTTTCCCTCCGTCATTGTGTTGATAGTATTATATCATTACATATTAGGGAAAAGTCAAGGGTATAGAAAGAATTTTCAACATTTTTTCAACAACGGACAGGGCTGAATAGAGCCGATTAGGGATAAAAAATGCAAAAAACCTCCTCATAGACAAAAAAAGGGTATGAGAATGGAAAAATGCCATTCCATAGTAAGAGGCAACAACCCCATGGTTGGTATGACTGTTGCAGTTGCTGTTGCTGTAGAAGAAGCCAGCAAGTAAGAAGGATTACGGTAGCTTTTGAGCACTGAATTTGTTCAGTGGAAGCCCACGTAAAACCCGAATAAAAAACGGACACATCATTGGGGAGTTTTCCCGTGTGATGTGTCCGTTTTTTATGCAAGTTGAGTGGAAATGAAGAATAAGTATATTGAACTATTAAAATGATCCTATATCGTCATTCGAATATGATCTTCTGCTTTGCAGCAATAAAAACATCTTTAGGAACCTTGTATGCTTTAACGATTGGATAAAGCGTCATTCCATCAATTTGCTTTCCGTTTTCAGCAAAAGGTATCAGTGTATCATCGGGTAAGCAATACAAAATATCGTTATCACGATATATGTTGTCCGTACCTTTCACAATACTTCCCGATATCTCTGCCCAGAGATAATTTTTATTTTCATTTATGTACCAAAGCCCTTCTGCCATTCTCATAGAACAACAAAATTTTGCTTCATACATACGAGGCTGCAGATATTTGTGAGGGCTTCCTTCACATATGAGCGTGTCAGTACCTGCGCCGCCGTTGTCTCTTTGTGCCGTGGCAAGTCCGTTATGGTATATCCTTGCCGCAAGGGTTCGATAATCTTCTTCTTTTGTAAATTTATACAGCTCTGTGGCAACCATCAATGAATCAATGATGGCACAAGGCTCTGTCCAGGAATCTTCTCTGCCCCACCAATTAAGGTTTTGGTATGTTTTTGTCATGCCGCCGCCATGCGTATACAAATCAAAAATAGACTGTGCGCCATTGATATACCTGACATCTGAAGTATTTTGATACATTCTGAGCATACCTCTTGCAGAAGTAAGTGTACAATGTGTCTGCGCCTTCAGTTTCAATTTATCTATAGAAAGATAAAACGCTATCATTTCATCAAGGAGTTCCTTGATTCTGTTATCTTTGGTGATCTCGTAAACATGGGAAAGTCCGTCAATACACATAAAGGCACAGCCGATATCGGAAGACAGCTCCCAACTGTCTATTACTTCCGTCATTTCTCCGCTGACGTCCCCTTTTTTGCCGGTACTTCTGTCGATAGGATAGGAACCTATTTTTCCACGTAAAGGCAAATACAGATTTTGGACAATTTTCTCCATAATGGAAAGCGATAGATCATCTTTGAAAACCTGATAGTGTTCGGCAAGACCTCTTAAAAGCCACGAATGTCCCGAAAGCTGCTGCTCGTGGATCACACCCTGGTACAACGGGCCAAAATAGCCCTCACTGTTCAGTCTGTCGGGTAAGTCTTTCAGCATTAAATCCATACATGGGATCTTTTCTTTTGATATTTTGTAATGAGACACAAACGCAAGAAGTGCTCTGCCTTCTTTATCACCATACCAGGAATAATCGGTTGGTGAAAACACTTCTTTTATGTCATAATAGGAATCATTTTTTAAGTGCTCAAAATTCAGCTTTATGCGCTCTTGAATTTCATCAATATCAATAAAGCGTTTCATACCCTTATCTCCTTTTTGTCAAATTGGAGTTTTCTTGAACTGTTTTACATACCCCAGTATATCATATTTTTCGCCATATTTCAATTGGTTGACGGCATCATTAACAATTTTATCAAAATATCTATGAGGAAAAACAAAATTTCCACATAAGTATTTTACCTTTCCTGATTGGACACATTATTGGGGCGAAATCCTTGGTGATGTGTCCGTTTTTCAATCATGCCTCAGATCGTTTATACCCATGTGTCTATTGACAAATGCGCGGAAAAATGTTATAGTATAAACAAAAAATAGTATATTCGGAGGAATTCAAAATGAAACTCGAAAACAAAGTAGCCGTAGTAACCGGTGCGTCCAGCGGTGTCGGCAGAGAGATCGCGCTTCTTTTCGCCAAGGAAGGCGCAAAGGTTGTTGCTGTTGCCAGAAGAGCAGAAAGACTTGCTGCCCTGGAAGAACAGAGCAAGGAACTTGCCGGTGAAATCGTAGCGTATGCAGGCGATATTTCCATTGAAGAAACCAATGAGAAGATGATCGACTTTGCCATCGAAAAGTTCGGCAAGTTCGATATTCTGATCAACAACGCAGGTCTGATGGACAACTTTGCTCCCGCAGAAAATCTCGATACCGAACTGCTTATGCGTCTGATGAAAGTGGACGTTTACGGTCCCGCCTGGGCTATCCGTAAAGCTGTCAGAGTATTTTTGGAAAACGAAAACGGCGGCAGCATCGTGAATGTTGCATCCATCGCAGGTATCTGCGGCGGCAAAAGCGGCTGTGCGTACACCATGGCAAAGCACGCTGTGATCGGTCTTACCAGAAACACCGCATTCACTTACCGTCTGAACAACATTCGCTGCAACGCCATCTGCCCCGGCGGCATCAACACGGAAATGACCGATCCTTCTCTCTTTGCAAACGCCGACCAGAAGGGTCTCCAGAACGCAATGCTCGCTATGAATTTCGGCACCAGAAATGCTGAAGCGGTTGAGATCGCCAACATCGCACTTTTCCTTGCCAGCGACGCAGCCGCCGTTGTCAACGGTGCCATCGTTTCCGCAGACAGCGGTCTTACTTCCTTCTGATTTTTTTCGGGATTGTATATGGGTTATGCGAGGGGAACTTTTTTGAAAAAAAGTTTCCCTCGCGCTCCCTTCCAAAAACTTTATGGAAATGGACACATCATTTTGGGTTTTTCCGGATGATGTGTCTTTTGTTTTGGAAAAAGATGAAAAACAGCACGCTCTATGCATAAAGCGATAAAAAAACAAATGCCAGTTAGCCGTTCAAGCTGTGGATGTGGAAAAATCACGTAATACCTATTGACAGTCAGGTGAATGTGTGATACAATATTTCTATATCAAAAGAATTTCCACAGATTTTTTCGGAGGAGAAGTGGACATGGCAAAAATCTGCAGACAGTGTGGTGTGAAGTACAAAAACAGCGCGACCAAATGTATCATGTGTGGTACCGAATTCAATGATGTTCATATTTATGCAAAAAAGAAAAAGCATCTTATACTTGGGATCGTTGGTACCATTCTCGCCGCTGTGACTGTTGTTATGATTATCTTTTCCACAGGTCCGGAGGCGGCTGTGTGGCGGATTATGGAAAGCCACAAACGAAACGATGTGGAAGAAATTGTCGAAAGCTTTCCGGATTTTCTGATGGAATCGGAAAACTTTGATGAAAAAGCTTTTATGGTGGATGTGAAATCCGTTACGGGATACTTTTCAAAATATATCTTTTCCTACAACATTGGGGCGGCGCAGAAACCATCATCCAGGGAATGTGCGGAACTTATGGAAGTTTTCCGTTATTATGCCGGCGATGCATTTGACGAAAGCCAAATTGAAGACATCAGAATGGTATGGGTCAATTATAAATGCAACATCCCCAGTTTCTGGCCATCCCGTGCTACACGGTTTATTATGATCAAATACGAGGGACGCTGGTGCTGGTGGCCGAGTAATGTGAACAGATAACTGTGACACCTCGCTCCCATCCAAAAAACGAAAAAATGGACACATCATTCGGGAAATCCGGATGATGTGTCTTTTGTTTTTGGTGTGTTCCGGGTGGATTCTGCAAAGTCAGGTGAATCAGCATCAGATAAAAAAGATAACAAAATGGAAAAATTCTATTGAAAATGGTTGGCGTATACTGTATAATAGCAACAAAGACATATTGTAAGTACGGATCGTTTCAAACGAGAATTGGAAATGGAATATCTGCGGAAAATACACGCAAAGAAAGGATAAGATCATGCTTAGCTACCATGAAATTACTGCAATCAACGTGGGTGGTCAGGGAGCGTATGCCTTTCCATCCATCACGGAAGCGCTCGACTATGTACGCGGACTGCGCCGTATCGGAGTAGGTCAGCCCATTGCCATCCGGCTGACGGACGATATGTATACACTTGATGCCCCCATCTGTATCGACAGCAGCATTACCGGTATCACCATCGAACCGGCGGGAGACAAACGTGTCACCATTCTCGGCGGCATAGAGATCACCGGATTTGCATGGGACACCTACAATGGAGCAAAATGTCTTTCCGCACCTTTGCCGGACATCTGCAAGGCGGAGGACGGCGGTGCGAACTTTACTGACCTGTATGTCAACGGTACCCGTGCATCGTATACCCGTTATCCCGAAAAGGGGTATCTCTACCCGGAAGCGGTGGAAAACAACGAGAATAAGCTTGGTTCCACTTCCAAATGGTTCATCGCCGAAGAGGGTGACATCCGCGACTTCAAAAACATCGACCGTGTGCAGCTCAGTTTCTGCCACTATTGGGTTGACGAACACACACCGATCGAATCCTACGATCCCGAAACGCGCCGTGTGACCTTCAAATACCGTTCCGCATACAATATCGCCGGCGGCAAGGGATCGTCAAGCGGACTGGAATACTACATCGAAAACGTCGCGGAAATGTTTGCGAATCCCAATGAATGGTATGCGGACGAAGGGAAGGTCTACTATATTCCCCGTGATGCATCCATAACGCCCGAAACGATCCGCGCATTTGCCCCGACCATCCACAAATTGGTGGACGTACAGGGAACGCCGGAACAAAAGGTCAGAAACATCCGTTTCCGCAATATTGACTTCGCGGTCACCCGGGGCGAATTTGTCCACGCAGTGCAAAAAGATTCCGAACTGATTTATTATGCCTGCGGCGGACAGTCGGTTGCACGGGCGGGTGGTGCCGTTGCTTTCAAGTACGCGGCAAACTGTTCGCTGGAAGGCTGCACGCTGAAGAATTTCGGCTTGCACGGTGTCGAGATCGACCTCGGCTGTCATAATATCCGGGTGGATTCCTGTGATTTTTACGATGGCGGCGCGGGCGGTGTGAAGATTGACGGCGGTGCGGCAGACGCACCCGAAGCCGATCATACCCATGACAACGTAGTGGACAACTGCACGATCCTGCACTGCGGCAGACGGCATTTTGCGGCGTGCGGTATACTTATGATGCACACATACAACAACACCGTATCCCATAATGAGATCGGATATCTGTACTACACCGGCGTATCGGTGGGCTGGGTCTGGGGGTATGGCGCAAGTGTTTCCCACGACAATCTTGTGACAAAGAACCACATCCACCATATCGGCGACGGCGTGCTGTCCGACCTGGCAGGGGTCTACCTTCTCGGTATGCAGCCCGGTACGGTGGTTTCGAACAACATCATCCACGATGTAAAGGCGAAGGTCTACGGCGGATCGGCGCTGTACACGGACGAAGGTTCGAGCTTCATAACGCTGGAGGACAACATCTGCTACAATACGTCCGAAAACATCTACCAACAGCATTACGGCTCCATGAATACAGTCCGCAACAATATTTTTGCCTTTTCTGACGGTCCCATGACACGGGTGGCACGCACAGAACCTCACCTGTCGATCATTTTTGAAGGCAATATCATATGTTCCTCAGGGTCACAGATGTATATCCTCAACTGGCCGCAGGTTAGCCAAAAAACCATATCGTTATGCCGAAATCTCTATTTTGACTATACGAAGGATGAACCTGCGCTGTACGATTTTGAAGGCACAAAATTGAACCTTGAGGAATTCCAGGCGTATGGCTTTGAAGACGGTTCTCTCATTGCCGATCCGCTTTTCCGCGATCCGGCAAACTTTGACTTCACCCTTGCCAAAAATTCTCCTGCCAAATTGATCGGCTTCAAACCAATCGACACATCCGATGTAGGAGCGAAGAGAAACTGAATTTTGAATGTATATTTTTGGGGGAAGGAAAACTTTTTGAAAAAAGCTTTCCTTCCCCCTCAAACCTTTCAAAAACTATGAAAAAAGGGCACAAAATTATCATCCATGTGCCGCCGTCCTTAAAGCAATCCTACATTTCTACAGCAAGCTCCCTCTTTCTGAAGTTTTTGGAAAAGAGGGAGGGGCGACGGGGAGCGAAGATTTATGAAATAATTCTTCGCTCCCCGGCTTTAATGTAATATGCAGTTTATCTCAGTCGGTGAGCAGAATGGATTCCAGGGTTTTCAATTCTTCTTCTGTGAGACCGGTGGTCAGGAAGAAGCGGCGTACCTGTGTCTGCAGATCTGCTCCGTCGGAACCGTATACGCGGCGCATGAAAGCCCGCAATTCGACGAAGTTGGGATAATTCCGGGATCTTTCTCCCCATACGGAAAGTGTGGTGGCTTCATAATCCAGCACAACATCGTCTTCGGGAACACCAAGATATCCGAGAAGCAGGAACGCCAGAGTTCCGGTACGGTCAGCACCTGCCCAACAGTGGAAATACAGCGGATAAATATCGGGATTACAGAGTTTTCTCAGTGTGGCAAGGGCGTCGTTTTTGTTATTGGGATCCACAAACTCACAATAAGAATCGAGGGGAGAAGGCACGCGTGTTACACCGTAAGCGGCAAGGGGACCCGGATCGTCTGCCGGTGCCTCTCCGCGCAGGTCGAAATCGGATGTCAGGAACAGTTCCTCTGTCAGCGTCCGGATAGCCTCCTCGGTCAGGGGAAAATTGTCATCGATCTCGGTTCCGCGGAACATCTTTCCCTGTGCGACCCGTCTGCCGTCCTTGGTTTTCCAGCCACCCAGATCGCGGATGTTGGTGGCATTCAGCGCACGGACAAAACGCGGCTGCTCATCGGCTGTGGTAAACGGAATGTCTTCCGAAACCGCTGCGGCTTTGCCATTGATATACGCGGTTACACGGCAGATGTAGGCGCAGTTGGTGAACAGATACGGCATAAGAACGGACGTATCCTTTGTACGGACAGAGGTGATCTTGCCATCCGGACGGATGAATTCGGCACAGTAGGAGTCTGCTGCATCAACCGCCGTCCACTGCATACGGTGTGGCTCCGGCTGGGAACGATCGACACCTTCGCCGTTGAGACTTTCATACATAAGGGTCCTGTCAACGAATGCAAGACGTTCTTCCAGATCGGCAGCAACAAATCTTTTTTGGTTTTCTGTCTGGAAGGAAAGATGGGCGTTTTTTTCGGGAAATATTACTTTGATGTTCATATGCACTTACCTCTTTCTGTGTTGGTATGAACCGTATTTTGTTCTGGAATCTCATTGTAGCATATCTGTTCAGCAATTACAAGTACATAATCCCATAAAAAGCAAAAAAATTATTTCGCTGCTTCCCATCCGGTGTGCCGTATTTTTCGGGAATTTTCGGTATATTGGAAACCGGCGGACAGCAGTGTATCTGCCCGTCTTTTTATAATCGTAATTCCGCAAATAAAATGCGGCTTTTTCTGTATCCTCACCCCCGAAAGAATTTCTCCAAAATCTCTTGCATAGTATTCCCTGCCGTGGTATAATACAACCATACAATGCTTCCGATCTTGACCCGATACAGTGTAAATCGACCAAATAAAACTTACCTGAACGAAAGAAACTGCCTTATGAAAAAAATCCGTATTTACCGTCTGCCCCCTGCACTTCCGGGTACCCCTCCTCGGTGCCTGCGGACGAGCCGACCGAATCCACCGCAGCCGATCTGGTACCCTACCCCAATTTCGTTATGCCGGAACCGGAAGCATAAACCGAAAATAAAAAACGAAAGGGAATTGTTATGAAAAAAGTACTTTCCTATCTTCTCAGTACAGCATTTTTGTGTACATTGATTCTGACCGGCTGCCGGCAGACACCCGTTACCGAAGAAACCGAACCTGCCACGGAAGCGGTAACGGAAGCCGCCACCGAAGCTGTTACCGAAGCGGCAACCGAACCAGTTGAACCGGAAGTGGAACTGCCGGAGACCGACCTCTATCTGGTAGGCGGTTCTATTGTATGTAATTTCCCATATGACAACGGATTCTTTACAAGATACGGCTTTGGCACACAGTTGGGTCTGTATCTGAACAAAAGCATGGTCATCCATAACCTGGCTGTTTCCGGTACGACATCATCCGGTTACCATCGTCAGGATGAATACAGTACATTGGAATCCGAACTTGGCGAAGGGGATTACCTGATGATCATTTTCGGCGGCGGTGAGTTTTCCGATGCAGCCAAGGCGTATACCGAAAACCGTTCCTTCGGCAATAACCTGTATAAAAACTACATTCAGCTGGCAGAAGAAAAAGGAGCAGTGCCCATTCTGGTAACACCTCCTGTCAAGCTTGATCCGAATGACGACTATACCGGCGAATCCGCCCACATCACTTCCACGGGAGACTACCGTCAGGCGATTCTGGATATGGGTGCGGCGCTGAATGTACCGGTAGTGGATCTGACAGCCATCACCAAAGAAAGATATGAAACACTGGGATATGAAGAAGCGGTAAAATATCATGCGGCAGATGAGGCTAAGTATACTGAAGACGGTATTCTGACAACCGACCCGGAGACGGTGGATACAGTCTGTCTGAACTATTACGGTGCGAAGTATGTAGCCTACCGTCTTGCCTGTGAACTGCAGAAGATCGAAGGTATCGGGGAGTATGTAAAAAAAGGCATCACCGAACCTGTGGTGGATACCTTTGTTCCCAATCCTTACTATGAAGCGCCGCACAAATCTCCCGAAAGCGTTGAGACCAATGTGTATCTGGTAGGAGATTCTACGGTCAGTCCCCACTATGACAGAATACTTTATCCCCGCTATGGTTACGGTACGCAGATTGCCAATTATCTGACCGAAAATGTGGCAGTCGACAATCTGGCTGTATCCGGCAGCAGTTCAAAGAGCTTTATAACATGGCCTCAGTATGAAACCTTAAAGACAAATCTGAAGGCAGGGGATTACCTGATCATCGGTTTCGGTCACAATGATCATAATAATACCGATCCCGCCCGTTTTACTAAAGCATCTGCGGACTATACGGATCCCGAATCCTTTGGCTATTATCTGTACGAATATTACATCAAGCTGGCGAGAGAAGTCGGTGCCACCCCGATTTTGTGTACGCCTATTGTGTATGTTTCTTCTTCCGATACGTATACCGGCAGTACAATACATAATACTGTAGACGGCGATTATCGTCAGGTAATTCTCGATGTGGGTGCTGCTCTGGATGTACCGGTAGTGGATCTGACCGGTATTACCAAAGCGAGATATGAAGAAATCGGATATGAAGAAGTAATCAAATACCATGCCGTAGAAAAAGGCGGGTATGCGGAAGACGGCGTTACAGTGATTATTGATAAGAGTACTGTGGACGGATGCCACCTGAACATCTACGGCGCGAGTTATGTAGCCTACCGTCTGGCATGCGAACTGCAGAATATCGAAGGTATCCGTGAATATGTTGCGGAAAACCTGGAAGAACCCACCGAAGAACTGCTGAAACCCTACCCGTATTACGTGTTTGAACCGGCAGATTGAGAGCGGGAAATTTTCGGAAACCGGAATAAAAAATACAGTCAAAAACTTGACAATTTATCCTATTTGTGATAGCATATACCATAACAACCAAAACGTTTTTACGGAGGTAGAAAAAATGAGCAAATTAAAAGTAGGTATCATCGGTACCGGCGGTATCAGCCATTGTCATATGGATGGCTACAAGCAGCTGACCGATATTCTGGACGTTGTAGCAGTCTGCGATATCGACGTAGAAAAGGCAAAGTGGTATGCGGAAAAGTACGACGTACCGAGAGTATATGCTGATTACAACGAAATGATGGCAAAGGAAGAACTGGACTGCGTAAGCGTATGTACATGGAACAGCGCACATAAGGGTGCAACCATTGCAGCTCTCCGCGGCGGTGCAAACGTAATCTGCGAAAAGCCCATGGCTATGAATACGGAAGAAGCGGAAGAAATGAGAGCAGTTGCCAAGGAAACCGGCAAGCTGCTGCAGGTTGGCTTCGTACGTCGTTTCGGCGCAGATGCAGCCCGTATGTGCCAGCTCCGCGACGGCGGTGAAATCGGCGACGTGTACTATGCAAAGGCTACATACCTGCGCAAGGACGGCTGTCCCGGCGGTTGGTTCGGTGACAAGGCATACTCCGGCGGCGGTCCTCTGATCGACCTGGGTGTACACGTAATCGACCTGGCGCGTTATATTGCCGGCTGCCCGAAGCCTGTATCCGCATACGGTGTAACCTTCAACAACCTGGGCTGCAACCGTGCCGCTGCAAGCGAATCCGCATGGGCAGGTCCTGACAAGAAGGACGGCTACGAATACACCGTAGAAGACTTCGCCACTGCGCTGATCCGTTTCGACAACGGTTTTACCATCAGTGTGGAAGCCAGCTTCAATCTGAACATTGACCACGACTGCGGTTCCGTAGAACTGTTCGGCACCAAGGCAGGCGTAAACCTGAACAACGGTGATATGTACACCACCATGGCAGGCAAGTATACCAAGGTAAGCACCTACGGTTACCAAGGCTTCGACTTTGTAAAGGATTTCTGGAAGGAAATCGCCGAATTCGTAGATGCATCCCAGGGCAAGATCCCCTGCCGTGCAACTGCCGAAGACGGTGTATGGCTGATGAAGATTCTCGACGCCGTATATGAATCCGCAAGAACCGGCAAGAGCGTGGATATTACACCTATTGCCTGATGGCAGAATATAAAAGAAATACCGCATGAGAAGAGGGGGAGGGAAGCTTTTGGAAAAGAGTTTTTCTCCCCCTGAGATCATATTTACGGTATTCCTACAGGCAGGACGGGCAATCATGATGCTGCAAAAAGGAATGCAGCAAAAAATCGGGAATGTATCTTGACAAACGTAAATGACTATGCTAACATAATGTTGACTTCATTTTTCAGGAGGTAGAAAAAATGAGTAAGTTAAAAGCTGCAATTATCGGTACGGGTGGTATCAGCAACTCGCATATGGATGGATATAAGCAATTATCCGACCGTCTGGATGTAGTGGCTGTGTGTGACATTGACGGCGATAAAGCAAAAAGATATGCCGAAAAATACGATGTGCCCAGAGTGTATACCGATTACAACGAAATGATGGCAAAGGAAGAGCTGGACTGTGTAAGCGTTACAACATGGAACAGCGCGCATAAGGGTGCAGCGATCGCGGCACTGCGCGGCGGGGCGAATGTTCTCTGTGAAAAGCCCATGGCTATGAATGCCCAGGAAGCGGAAGAAATGAGAGCTGCAGCGAAAGAAGCGGGTAAACTGCTGCAGATCGGTTTTGTCCGTCGTTTCGGCGCGGATGCGGCGCGTATGTGCCAGCTGCGCGATGAAGGTCTGCTGGGAGATATTTACTATTCCAAGGTTTCCTATCTGCGTAAAGACGGCTGTCCCGGCGGATGGTTCGGCGATAAGGCATATTCCGGCGGCGGTCCTCTGATCGACCTTGGCGTACACGTAATCGACATGGCACGTTACATTGCCGGCTGTCCGAAGCCTGTATCCGCATACGGTGTAACCTTCAACAACCTGGGCTGCAAGCGTGCATCCGGCGGTCAGGTTGCATGGGCTGGCCCGGATAAGAAAACCGGTTACCAGTACACCGTTGAAGATTTTGCATCCGCTTTGGTTCGTTTTGACAACGGTTTTACCATCAGTGTGGAAACCAGCTTCAACCTGAACATTGCCGGAGACTGCGGCAACATTGAACTGTTCGGCACCAAAGCCGGTGTAAATGTAAACAGCGGTGAAATGTATACTACCATGGCAGGAAAATATGTAAAGGTAGGTACATACGGTTACAAAGGATTCGGTTTTGAAAGCGAATTCCAGAGAGAAGTAGCTGAATTTGTAGACGCATCCCAGGGACTTTGTCCTTGCCGTGCTACCGCCGAAGACGGTGTATGGCTGATGAAGATTCTGGATGCCATTTACGAATCCGCAAGAACCGGCAAGAGCGTAGACATTACTCCTATTGCTGAATAATTTGGTAATTTTCAGGGGAAGGAAAACTTTTTGAAAAAAGCTTTCCTTCCCCTGAAGAATTGTTACACAAATCTTCGCCCCCCATCTTTTCAAAAACTATGAAAAAGGGCACAAAATTATTATTCAAAAAACGACATCCTTAAAACAATCCAATATTTCTGCAGCAAAACCCCTTTTTTGAAAGTTTTTGAAGTGAGAGGGGGGCTTGGGGGGAGAGAGAAGCTTTTTCTCAAAAAGTTTCTCTCTCCCCCCAAAAAATACAAACTACAAATACCTTGACAGCTTTTCTGCCAGGATGCCGAGGCGTTTGTAGGTGAGGCGTTTGCAGAGGAAATCTGTGAATTTGCCGAATTTGCGGTATACCAGATTGAACATCAGGTAGGCTGGGCGCTGGTCCTTTTTTTCGGGGATTCGTTTCAGGATGTTTTTGAAACTGTAGATTTGCTTGTAGATCCGGATGTATCCGTCGTACAGTTCCTGCTCCGTCATGCGCAAAGGACGGAATACCACATGGGCAGTGTTGTATAAGGACAGATCGTCGGTCAGAATCCGCCCTTCTTCCTTCATCCGGTCATACAGCGCCGTGCCGGGGTAGGGCGTCAGAATGTGGGAGGTCACCGTTTCAATTTTGTTCCGCACAATCCAGTCCAGGGTGCGGGTGAAGGTCTCCGGCGTGTCCCCGTCCAGACCGAACACAAAGCTGGCATTGATCATAATGCCCCTGTCGTGAATCTTCCGGATAAGCTCCTCGTATTCGCCGGTGTGATTCTGTACCTTATGTACCGTGTCAATGGAATCGGGAGAAATGCTCTCAAAACCGATGAATAACCCCTGACAGCCGCTTTCCTTCATCAGATCCAGCAGTGCCTCATCCTTTACCGCATTGATGGAAACAGCGGCATTCCACTTGATCCCCAAAGGCGTGACAGCACGGAGAAACGCACGGATCCAGACAGGATTCCCGGCAAAATTGTCATCAATGAACATAATATGCTTCGACCCCACCGCACGGATATCCGCCAGCACATCTTCAATATTCCGGTTCACATATCCCCATTCCTTTGCACTGTTGTAGCAGAAATCACACCGGAAAGGACATCCTCTGCTGGTGTGAACCACATTGCAGTAAAGATATTTGGATCTGTCAATGCAGTCATACGCCGGGGAGAGAATTTCTTCCGCCGCAAGAGGATGACTGCACCGGTAAACTTTCCGCAGTTCCCCTTTTTCAAAATCCGATACAATGGCAGGCCACGTCCCTTCCGCCGCACCGATGCAGAGTACATCAAACGCATCTTCCGGAATGCTTTCCCAGGCTGTGGTGATGTGGATCCCCCCTGCCACTACGGGAATTCCTCCGGCACGGAACAGGGCGGCAATTTCCATCGCACGGGGCAGAACGTCCACAGTAATGGAAATCCCCACCAGATCCACCGGCTCTCCAAAATCAATGGACTCGATATTTTCGTTTTCCAGAATGACCGTATGCCTGTCCTGCAGAAGATTCACAATGGTCAGCAGTCCGAGCGGGGGCGCCATCCGGAGTTTTATATCCGTGTCCATGGGCCGTTTCCGCATTTTCGGCTGGATCAGTTTGATACGCATGACGTTCCCCTCACCGAACCGAAGGGGATCTCTTTTTCTTCTTCCCGAACCGGTACGCCGCATATCCGGAAGAAGCGACGACCAGAGCGAGATATGCCATGCAGGTCAGAATGGCGGAAGCACCTTCTTCGGGCAGGAAGAAACATACACCCGATGCAGTCACATCATAGGGCGCACCGAACAGAGTGAACAGAGCATGGATGCCGGCAGGGAAGGTGAAAAATCCATAATCCGCCGCCAGGGAAAGACCGTAAAATCCGCAGGAGAAAAACAGAAGTACCGCCAGTCCCAGAGCACCGCCCGCCGATTTTCTGCGGATGGCAAAAACCAGCGAAACAAGCCACGCCAGCCAGGTCAGTGCGCCGAATACGGGAGAGGCTTGCTCCAGGAGAATATGCAGAACGGACAAAACAGCGGAAACCAGCAGCGGCGGCAGAATGAGCAGCACACCTTCCATTACGGAATACCAAAAAGATTTTTTCATAATCCCCCCGAAATCAAATAAATCATACCCATATGACGCCGGAAACAGCGGAAAGTTCCGGCAGGCTGGGAAAAATGCGGTGCAGCGGATGGAAAAAATACACAGGAATAAGAAAAACCGTCCCGGGCATACTGGAATACAGAAGCAAGGGGAAAACAACATAAATATTCATAACATTTTCATGATTTTGTATTGCAAAACGGATCATTTTGTGTTAAGATGTATGTGTAAAAAATTTAAACCACGGAGGTAACAACTATGGAAAACAAAAATGCTCTGAAAACATTTTTCATCATCGTCGGCGCACTGGTAAGCATCACCGCTATCGCTGCTGTACTGTACACTGTATTCAAGAAGTACTTCAAGGTTACTTTTGAATGCGATGACTGTGACTGCTGCGGCGAAGAATGCTTCGCAGAAGACGAAGAATTCGAACCCATCTGCTGCTGCGAATGCGGTGAAGAACCTGCTGAAGAAGCTGCCGATGACGAAGAACTGGCATTCTGATGCATACAAACGAAAAAAGTGCTGCAGAGTATTCTGCGGCCTTTTTTGTTTTTGCGATTCCACAAAATCCCACCGGATTTCTCACCAAAACCATTGCAATTATGGTGGTATTACGTTATAATATACCATATAACCCTCTTTTACGACACCGAAATCCGGAGGTAACTATGCCGTATCATGTCCTGTCCTATCTGGAAGAAGCTTTCCGCAAATATCCGAACCGTACCGCACTGGCAGATGCCGGGACCAGCATGACCTACAGTCAGGTCCGGTCTTATGTTGCTTCCTGCGGCAGTGCCATTTTTGAGCGGATCGGCGGAGCGGGACGTCCTGTTGCGGTATGTCTGCGGCATGATGTGTACGATGTGCTGGCGTTTCTGTCCATTGCGTACAGCGGAAATTTCTATGTGCCTCTGGATGTGTCCCTGCCGGGAGAAAGAATCGCACAGATGCTGCATACCATAGAACCTGCGGCGGTACTGGCAGGAGAGGGCACAAAGCTGCCTTCCGCGATCCCGCCTGAACTGGTGTGGCGGCAGGAAGACTGTGTTTACAGGGGGGACGAGCCGGTTTCGCCCTGGAAGACCGCCAAGGATACGGATGTGCTGTACGTTATCTTCACTTCCGGTTCCACGGGTGTTCCCAAAGGGGTAGCGGTATCCCATCGCTCGGTGATCGATATGGCGGAACAGTTTCAGGCTGTGTTTGCCTTCCCGGAAAATGCGGTTTTCGGGAATCAGGCGCCCTTTGATTTAGATGTATCGTTAAAGGATATCTACCTTTCCATTAAATTG
>JAFUKI010000174.1 GCA_017467815.1 Clostridia bacterium | reverse complement strand
GAACATGACAAATAAAATGATAAGCAGTACAGCCAAAGCGGTTGCGATGATGATAAACGGAAGGTGTGGAAGGCCGGTGTCATCATTTTTCCAAACCATAGTATATTCAGCAAACTGGGATTCCAGTGCATCCTCGATTGCCTCTTCTTCGTCGCTGCCGTAATCGTAGTACATATTCAATACGAATAATTTGTGATTATCCTTGTTGTAATCAATGATTTCCGCATCATAATCAACACTGTCCACGTATGCAATGGTGCCGAGCTTCTCCAAAACCGTTTCCTTTTGGGCATCGGTCAGATCGTCGAACATCACGCGAATGGTATTCGAGGTCTCCATTTCCGGAAATTCCTCTTCCATGATGGTAAGACCTGCCTTCATATTGGAATCGCCCGGCAGGTATTTTGTCATGTCTTCATTGATTTCCACAAACTGAGAACAGACAATACTTGCAGCTGCCAGTATCAGCATCGTCACAAGTATAACGATCCGTTTGTTCACAATGAAATTGGACAATTTTTTAATCATAGTTTCTGTATTCCTTTCTAAAACATAAAAACATGCTTACGCATCAGAACATCGTTATAAAACTGGTATTCGATACGGAGATCATCGTCAGCAGCATGGAGTTTATAAGCGCGCCTGCCCAAATGCTGCCCGTGAATTTTTGTGACTTGACATGAATGAACGCTGTAACTCCCAGAGAAAACACAAACGAGACGAGTTTATTCGCGCTCTGTCCTGCCGCCAGCAGAATCAGGTTGCTTCCGTCCGCTGCCCATAGAGGTGAGCCGGTAAACAGTATGGGAAGGTATGTCACCATAAGCAGGATCGCTACCGGGATAAGTGACATACTGGTCGAAAACGCAATGCGCTTGTTGTCGCTCCAATTATCGAAATTGTTTCTTCTGATGGCAATTCCGTTAGCAAACTGCAATACGAAGAAGAGGGGCAGATATCTGAGAGCCATCGTGAGCTTGTTTGCGCCAAATGGACGTATAGCGTACTGCCAGAGGCGGAAGTCCGAACCGAAGAGGTAGCTCACACCGAACAGCAGCATATAGGTTCCAAACAAAACCGTAACCGAAAGAAGCAGCAGATGTCCGAACTCTTTCCAGGTTGTTTTGAATCCGAAATATTCACTGTTTTCGCGGTATTTCAGTCCGGTGCCTTTTCTCACGGAAAGCAGTGTGACGGCTGCGCATACCACTCCCCACAGAACGAAGCCGTTTGTGGAAGACTGCGGCAGTACGCTGCTTTCCATGGCCAGCATACCAATCAGAACGATCGGCAGAAAGGTTATTGTA
Source organism: Clostridia bacterium (assembly GCA_017467815.1). Classification (GTDB taxonomy): domain Bacteria; phylum Bacillota; class Clostridia; order Oscillospirales; family CAG-272; genus UMGS1696. The sequence goes on along the minus strand of JAFUKI010000174.1, from coordinate 3,304 downwards.
TTGATTAGAACGCCCGTTATAATGGCGCGGAGATATTTACGCTTGGCTTTTCCAACCAGAGGAGGCAGCACAAAGGTGTTTTCTCTCTCCAGCGCCTTGAAATAGGGGATCTTTAGAACGTAATACATACAAGGAATGATAAAGGCAAAGAAGCCTAACATACCGAGCGCATTGAATACCGTTTTAACCACCCATATCTGATTTGAGCTTTTTATCGGAACGGGCGAACCTAAAGTCTCGTCAAAGAAGTCAATCACATATCCGGTGATTTTGGGAGAAATAACGCTCTGTGAATGTATGGTGCCGGGATTCCACATCACGAATGTGTATCCATTTTCCTCATTCGTATAGAATTTTCCTTCCTCTACTTCGGAAACCTCTGCTCCGGTTTGCGTTTTCACCCAGGATATGCCCGTATCGTTCGTTAAAATATCCTTCAAAAGCCATGAATTGAAATCATCCGCCTTGCCGAGAATCGTACCCAAATGCGCTTGATATCCGTTAAAAGGATCTGTTGTTTCTACCCCTGCTATGTTAACCTCAAGCGGGTAACTTGCAGACAGACACGCTGCGATCTTGTTGAGCGCGTGCGCTTCCTCGGCAGTCGCGCCTTGGGCAAGCGCGTCATTTTCAAGGTTGGTATAGTACTGCATTGTTTTCAGCGCCGCGCCGGCTCCCTGTGAATGCCCTACAACGCCAATCTTATTCGTATCAACAAAGGGCAAAGTGCTTATGTATTCAACCGAGGAGTAAACGCCTCTGGACTCGTAAACGATATCACCTGCATAGGACTCGTCCGCAACGTCCGAATCACCGTGACCGAACATATTGGGAACTACCACAACGTAGCCGCGGCGCGCCAGCTCCACATACCAGGAATCAACAGTTTCGGCGCTGGAGGTAGCTCCGTGAACCACCACGATGCCGGGGGCTTTATTATTAACAGTTGCATTTTCGGGAACCAGTAAATACCCGCGGATCGTTCCTGCGTCTGTGTAAACAGAAATATCATTGACCTCAACCTTTCCGAAGTCGGTGGAAATCAGGTTCGAGACTATGCCGCTGATTAAGCACGCCACAATGGAAATCAGCATTATCATGGCGTTCAGGTTGCGCACTCTCTTCTTCATTATGTCGTATTCCTTCCTTGCCCTGCATTCTTCTGCGAAAAAATCATGCTTGACATTTCGCATAATCTATATTATAATATACAAGTGTTGTTTTTGCAACCGTCAGATGCATAGCATACGGCTGTGGAATCCACACATTATCCGATACTGTTGACTTTACAGCCATATAAAATCATTTGCTGAGAAGGAGCGCACTTATGAATCAGAGGATCATGCTGACCAAAAAGCTTCTGAAAAACAGTTTGATCAATATGCTTCAAACGCAGAATATTTACCAGATCTCCATCCGTGAGCTTTGTGAAAATGCGGGGATCAACCGTTCCACCTTCTATAAATATTACGGAAGTCAGTTTGATCTGCTGTCGGAAATGGAACAGGATCTGCTTGTCAGTATAGAGGGCATGCTGGTGTCGCAGGATGATTACAGCAAAAACGCCATCGAACAGATCTTAATCTATCTGGAGAATGACATCGAATTCGTTCGTTTGCTTCTCAATTCCAACGTGGATCCCGAATTTCCGAAGAAACTGTTTTCCTTGCCGCCGATCCTGCGGATGCTGAATGAGCTGATGGCAAATATCCCCGAGAAAGAATCCGATTACTACTATCGCTTCCTGCTGTTCGGTGCTTATGAAATCGTAAGAACGTGGGTAAACAAAGAAAACCGCGAAAAACCCGAGTGGCTGGCAGCTTTTCTCTATCGGATGATCCTGACATCCAAAGAGAAGAACCTGTTGTAATGTAAAATATCAGCGAATCGCACCGCGAAAGGAAGTACAGGCAAAGGTACTGTAAGGAAAATCGGATGGAGAAAAACAAGAAGCTGCCGGGGGCAGTAAAGATAATCGGTATTGTGCTTTTGGTATTGGCAGTCGTTTGGGGCGGTTTTACCATCATTTCCCACGCAGTATATCACCGATCCAATATGGCATCCCTCGTGGAGATCTATTTCCGGGTGATTGGAACAAAGGATACTTTTTCAGACGATCAAGAGTGTGCGGAGTACATAGAAGAGCGGCGAAATGCAGAGGAATACACACTAAACGTTAAATTGAAATCCGAGATATCCGAGAGCAGCGTGAATGGATGTAAAATATACAGCCTGAGCCAAACGGAGACGCCCGACTATACGATCCTTTATCTGCACGGCGGTGCGTATATTAATGATGCCAGTGTCTACCAATGGAAGTTTTGCGATAAGATCGTTCAGGAAACCAATGCGGAAGTGATTTTCCCGATTTATCCCTTGGCTCCGAATCACACTTGGGAGGAGACCTACGATTTGCTGACGGAAGTATATCAGGACATCCTGAATGACACGGATACACCCGTCATTATCATGGGAGATTCTGCCGGCGGTGGTCTTTCGGTATCCTTCTGCGAGTATCTGAGCGAAATAAACCTGGAGCAGCCGGACAAAATGATCCTGCTTTCTCCGTGGATGGATATTTCCATGTCAAATCCGGAGGCGGCGGATTATGAAGCTTCCGATCCCATGCTGTCGGCATACGGACTGATTGAAATGGGCAAATGCTGGGCGGGCGATCTGGAGCTTACCGATTATCGCGTCAGCCCTGTTTTCGGAGATATTTCCGTGTTGCAGAATGTATATTTGTTCGTAGGCACGAGGGAGATCTTCTTCCCGGACGTTACAGAGTTCTACTCTATGCTTCAGAAACAGGGCGTCGTGTCAGAGTTGTATATCGGTGAAGGCATGAACCACGTTTATCCGCTGTATCCCATTCCCGAAGCAGATGAAGCATTAGAACAAATTTGCAAAATAATCATTACACCTTGATGTGCCTCACAGATTAAAACACTATAGCATAGCGAAGAGGAATGGTCATAAGTATGTTTGATTTTTTCAGAAAGCCAAAGTTAAAAGACGGTATAACGGAAAGAGAATTTGCGTGTAAAAGAGATGGTTTAACCATTCGCGGAAGCGAATATCGCCCCGATGGAGAAAAACTGCCGATCGCCATTGTGTGTCATGGGTTTATGGCATGGCAGGACACAGTAAGACATTATGCTGTAATGCTTGCGGAGATGGGATATGCCGCATACTGTTTTGACTTCAACGGCGGTTCTGTTATGAGAAGTAAAAGCGACGGCAGGACTACCGAAATGTCTGTCCTGACAGAAATAAAGGACTTGGAAGCGGTGATTGCCCATGT
>JAFUKI010000173.1 GCA_017467815.1 Clostridia bacterium | reverse complement strand
GCATATGCGGATTTAGCTCATTTGGTAGAGCGCGACCTTGCCAAGGTCGAGGTGGCGGGTTCGAGCCCCGTAATCCGCTTAAAAGATCAGGTAAAAACCTGGTCTTTTTTGTTTTTTGTTGAAGGGAGAAAATGGGTTGGAGTATTTAGCAGGGGAGCGAAGAATTATTTCATAAATCTTCTGAAAAACTTTTTGATAAAAAAGTCTTTCTCCCTCATGAGATTTGCGAAGCAATTCTCAACTGCACACCCTCCCTCTTTTCAAAAAACTTCAAAAAAGGAGTTTTACAACAGAAATATTAGATTGCTTCTAGTAAGACGTTTTTTGAATAATATTTTTTGCCCATTTTCATAGTTTTCAAAAAGTTTGGGGCGGAAGAATTACTGCGCAAATCTTTGGGGGAAGGAAAGCTTTTTTCAAAAAGTTTTCCTTCCCCCAAAAATTATACTTGCTACAATCCCTTTCTGCTTTCCTTTATTTGATCAGCTCATCGCTGAGACGAATAATCTCCGGCGCGATCCGTTCCCGTTCTTTTTTCAGTACAGAATTGTACACCGGGTACGCCAGACTCAAAAGCACGAGCCCCACAATACCGATCCCGATTCCCCAAAACATAGCCGCTTCTCCGGAAAAACCGAGAATATCCCCCAGTTCGGTCATGACCAGACTCATGCCGCAACCCAGTACCAGCGCGCCGATAATGCCGAACACAAGAGCCAGCGCGGATGCCTTCCGGGTTACCGATGCGTCCAGACGACGGAGTTTTGTGATTGTGTCCTCCTCCGCCGGCGGTGTGTATTTCTGCCGTATTGCTTTGATTTCTTCCTGTTCCTTGGCAGAATATGTGTAGTGAAATGTATCGTTTTCTCTGTTTTCCATTGATTTTACTCCTTTGTTGTTTCCCTGAGCTTCCGATTGCCCCGGACGATCATGTATATGGCTATGGCGATGATGCAGGCGGAAATTACGCCGCCCGACAGACCGAGGAACAGCCGCCGGGTAAAAAGATCCACAGTTTCTGTCCCGAAGGTGGTCAGCATGGTGGATTCAAGGGTCAGCATGGATACGCTTGCCGCCGCAAGACCGATGGCTTTGGATGCGGAATATACAGGACTGTTATACCTGCGGTATTTTATGCTGTCCCGGATGGCAAGGGTCAGGGAAGTGAAAGTGTATGCTGCCATGGCGATGGTGGTGATCTCATGATGGTGGAAGGTTCTGTTCCAGTATACCATAAAGAAGATCATCAGGGATACCGCCATGTTCATAATGAGAAAGGCGATCCCGCAGTTCCGGTATTTGACAAGCTCATACTCCATTTTTTCGCCAGCCGCATATTTCCGCGTATACCGCAGCAGGAAAAAACGCATTACGGCAAGGGAAATATAGTACGCCGCCATGGAAAAATACCAGAAGGAACGATGCCAAAACCCCAGACAAAGCTGGAACACGCTGTACGCCGTGTTCAAAAACAGGGATTTGTACAGGGAAACCTTTACCCTGAGCCGGGTATTGTTCTTCCATAACTGTATATATTTATTTTCTTCTTTGAAGATCCGGAAAAACCGGATCAGGGCGGGGATCCTCATACACCATACCGTCAGCGTATAAGCGGCAAGTGCATAGGAAATGATCGCCGTCACAGATTCCATATCCAGAAATACCATGGAACACACAAGAAATACAGCGGATACCGGCAGCAGAATAAACAGTATCGCATAAGGCGGAAACAGAAGTGCCTTGCCGATCTTCTTCCAGTTCATATCAGCTCCTCCGTATTTTTACAGTAAAGACAGATCCCTTTCCCACAACGCTTTCCACGGAGATCTCTCCCTGCATAATATCCATGACCCGTTTAACCAGCGCAAGACCCAGCCCGTTCCCCTGTACGGAGTGGGACGTGTCCCCCTGATAGAATTTTTCAAAAATATGCACGCCGACTTCCGGAGACATACCGCAGCCGGTGTCTTTCACGGCAACCACAGCATTTTCCCCATCGGCGGTCAGTGTAACGGTGACTTTTCCGCCGGTCGGTGTAAACTTGAAAGCATTGGAAAACAAATTGTTCCACACATGGGAAAGCATCTCGGCATCGGCATTTACGATAACATTTTCCGCAATGTCGGTGTCGATCTCAATGTCTGCCTGCTCCCATACATTTTCGTACTGCAGAAGACATTCGCAAATCTGTTCCCCCAGATCAAATTCGGCTGCCTGAGGGTAGATCTGCTGATTTTCCAAACGGTTGAGTTTCAGAATGTTTCCCATCATGTCCGCCAGCCGCCGCGCACCGTCCGTGACCCCTTTGGCGTATTCTATGCGTTTTTCTTCCGAAAGTCCCGGCGCCTGCAGAAGGGTCCCGTAATTCTGCATGACGGCAAGGGGCGTTTTCATTTCGTGGGATACATTGGCGATGAAGTCGGTGCGCAGTGTTTCCACACTTCCCAACTCTTCCGCCATTTTGTTGAAACCATCAATGATCTCATCGAACCGCGCCTCTGTCAGAGAATGGTGGGAGGATGGGATCCGCGCGGAAAAATCCCCCTGCATGACCTTTTTGGTGGCTTCCGTTATCCGTTCCACAGGCCGGTCCACAGTCAGCTTGCGGCGTACTGTGTCGAATACGGAGTACAGCAGGCTGAGTACAACCACATTCAGAAAGGTCAGCTTTGCCGCTTTTTCCATGTTCTCGCCGGTAAGCGTGATCTCCATAGTATCGGCAAGGGTACTCACGAACAGCATCATACAACAGGTGGTAACGAAGGCTACCATGACGAAAAAGATCAGATATCGCCGAACCGCATACAGAATTTTTCCGAAATGTGCGTCCCGCTTCACTTGATCACCGCCTTGTAACCCAGCCCGTGTACGGTCTTGATCTCAAAATCCTCACATTCCGCCAGCTTGGCACGGAGTTTTGTCATATACACATCCACAGCTCTGGGGGTCGTTTCCGTGTCCACATTCCAGAATTCATCCATAAGCTGACTGCGGGTAAAGGTCTTTTTGGGATAGGACAGCATCTTGTAGAGTATACTGAACTCCCGGTTGGTCAGGGAGATCTCCTCGTCATGCAGATACGCCGTGTGCTCATCGGCATCCATCACAAAACTGCCGATCTCCAGTTTGCGGCTGGAAGCGATCTTCGCACGGCGGAGAAGGGCACCGATACGTAAGAACAGCTCATCCAGATCAATGGGTTTTACCATATAATCATCAGCACCGATGCGGAATCCCCTCTGCTTGGACGCAATATCATCCCGGGCAGTCATAAACAGAATGGGAATATTCTCATTCAGCTCCCGTACAGCCCGCGCAAAAGCAAACCCATCCGTCCCCGGCATCATAATGTCGGATACGATCAGATCAAACATCTCACTGTATAGCGCATCATAAGCCTCTGCCGCATCATGACACCCTGTCGCATCATAACCATTCTGATTCAAAAACGAACATACCGTCTTGTTCAATTCTCTGTCGTCTTCCACAACCAATATTTTAAACATCCGCAGCCTCCGGAAATAAATCTTATTATATATACAGTATAACATGGAAATGTTAAAGTTTTGTTTGCGTTTCTGCTTTTCGCGAAAAAAGTTTGCCGTCCTCCAAAGATTCGTACAAAAAATGCAAAAACAAAAAGACACGTCAACACCCAAAAACAGGTCAGACCGTGCCCATATCTCTGTCGCTATCCCCCTTTTTTGAAAGTTTTTGAAGTAAGAGGGGGGCTTGGGGGGAGAGAGAAGCTTTTTCTCAAAAAGTTTCTCTCTCCCCCCCAAAAAATAACATAAATATTCAAACAAAAATTATTTCAGGAAACCGAGGCTGTTGATGATCGGGGGTTCCTTGGCTTCGCCTTTGCATACGCTGAAGAAGCAGATGATGTTGATGACGAGAGCCATAACACCGAATACGGCGATGGCGAGCCAGCCGAGGAAGGGGATGATCGCACCGATGATGGAAACGAGAGTGGTGCAGACCTGGATCTTGAGTGCCTGTCTTACGTGGAAGCCGGCGTAAGGGGAAGTACCTGCAGCGAGAAGGGTAACGATAATACCGATCCAGCCCATGATGTAAGGGAGCATTGCCAGAACCTTGTTGGCGGAAACATCTTCCTTTTGGAACTCAGCGGTATGGTCGGTCAGAGGACGTACGGGAACCTGAGGCGCTGCAACAAACAGTTGGTTTCCGCACTGGGTGCAGATGTTTGCATCATCGTTATAGGACAGATGACATTTGGGACAATACTTCATAGAAACCTCCTATAATTGTGCATTCCGGTATAAAAAACACCATGAATACATATGGATATAAAATTTTGTACAAAATATGTACTTTTATGGGAATATTATAACAAAGTTTCGTGACAATGTCAAGGGTATTGGCGCAATATATCGCGATATTTTGTGTTTATTCGCGTTAAAACGACAAAAAACAGGGAAAAGAAAATGACAAATATGGTTATTTCCATGTATAATTATGTGCAATTTTCTCAAAAGTGAGTGTAAATATATACACCTGATGAAAAAATGATGAAATAGATTTGTTGTATTTCAGGAAAATACTGGACAAATCCGAAGTTTTGTGTTATCATATTAAAAATATAATTTTTGATTGACGAAATCGTTTGCCCGAGGATCGTTTGCGTGACAGGGATGACACGGGAAATTTCCGGTTATACTATACGGGTAAAGTAAACCCGATCACAAAAACGAAACCGACAGATAAGCGGTTGCAACGGAAGGATGGAGCATTATGAATACAAAAACGCTTTTTTATATTCTGAAGCGCTTGGGTCTTGCTGTCCTGACGGTGTGGGTTGTTATAACCGTTACGTTTTTTGTTATGCGTGCGGTACCCGGCGGACCTTTTGTGGGAGAAAAAGCCATTACACCGGCGGCACAGGCTGCACTGGAAGCAAAATACGGTCTGGACAAGCCCGTGTTTGAGCAGTATCTGACCTATCTGAAAGACATTGTTACAAAGTTTGATTTCGGTCCGTCCCTGAAACAGCGCGGTATGGACGTTATCGACATTATTATTGACGGTATGAAAACCTCCATCAAGCTGGGTCTGATCGCGGCTTTTATTGCTCTGATAACCGGTATTGTACTCGGCTCTGTAGCGGCGCTCCGTCGGAACAGCATTATTGATAAGATCATCATGGTCATCACGACGGCTTTCGTTTCCATGCCCTCCTTTATTATGGGTACATTCCTCTTGATCATATTTGCCGTGAATCTGGGCATCCTGCCTGCCAACGGCACCACTGTATCCGGTATGATCCTGCCGGTTATTACTCTTTCTCTGTACCCCGGTGCCTATATCACCCGTCTGACCCGTTCCTCCATGCTGGACGTACTGGGTCAGGACTATATCCGTACGGCAAAGGCAAAGGGCGTATCTTCCAGAAGCATTATATTCGGTCATGCGCTGAAGAATTCCCTGATTCCCGTAATCACCTATTTCGGTCCCATGCTGGCGTATATCGTTACCGGTTCTCTGGTAGTGGAAAAGATCTTTGCCGTTCCCGGTATCGGCAGGGCGTTTGTAGACAGCATCACCGGACGTGACTATCCCCTGATCATGGGTACCACCATCGTTCTGGCAACCCTGATCGTTATTATGAATCTGGTCAGCGATATTCTGTATAAAGTTGTTGACCCGCGTATCAATCTGGAATAAGGAGGCACCATACATGAAAAAAAGACTGTTTACCATGCATGTGGATCTGGATGCCTTCTTCCCCGCATCCGACGCCGAAAAAGAATATATGGTGCAGATGCGTCCCTCGTCCACCTTTTTCAAGGACGGGATCAAGAGACTGCGCCGGAATAAAGTTGCGATGATCTCTTTCTTTATTATTGTGATCATTGCCCTTTCCTCCATCATTCTTCCTATGGTATGGCCGTATTCCTATGATGCCATGCTGGGTGTAGCTCCCGGTAAGCCGGTTGATATGTCCTACAACAATCTGGCACCCTTTACTTACGGCTATACGGAACAGCAGAAGATCGACGAAGGCGAATTCGTATTCCCCCATATCTTCGGTACCGACTCTGCCGGACGTGACTATTTCATCCGTGTGGTTTACGGAACCCGTATTTCCCTGGCGGTCGGCTTCTTCGCCAGCATCATCGTGCTGATCATCGGTATGACCATCGGCTCCATTGCAGGGTACTGCGGCGGCATCGTCGATCTGGTCATCATGCGTATTGTAGATATCATTTACTCTCTGCCGGATACACTGATGGTTATTCTTCTGTCGGCTGTATTGAAGGAATCGGGTCTGAGTGAAGCCATCGAAGGAACCGTCCTTGCCAAGATCGGCAGCAACATCATCAGCCTGTTCATCGTATTCGGTGTGCTGTACTGGGTATCCATGTCCCGTCTGATCCGCGGTCAGATCCTGTCCCTCCGTGAACAGGAATATGTTCTGGCGGCAAGAGCAGCCGGTGCCAAAGGAAGGTGGATCATCCCCAAGCACCTGATCCCCAACTGCATCAGCGTGGTCATCATTTCCACCGCCCTGCAGATCCCCAATGCTATTTTCACCGAAAGTTACCTGTCCTTCCTGGGACTTGGTGTAAACGCGCCCATGCCCTCCCTCGGTTCTCTGGCATCCGACGCGCTGAACGGTATCCAGTCCTACCCGTCCCGTCTTGTGATTCCTGCATTGGTGATTTCCTTGATCGTACTTTCCCTGAACCTGTTCGGCGACGGTCTGCGGGACGCCTTTGACCCCAAGCTGAAGAGCTGATCGAGTAACGTAAGAATATATCCGTGAGGAGCGATCTTCACGCGTAGTAAACTAAGTTTTATGGAGAAAAATATGCCATTATTGGAAGTAAAAGATCTGCATACGTCCTTCTTTACCGATGCGGGCGAGGTAAAAGCAGTCAACGGCGTGTCCTTCACACTGGACTCCGGAAAGGTACTGGGTATCGTAGGTGAATCCGGTTCCGGCAAATCCGTTACTGCCTATTCGATCATGCAGATCCTGGCATCTACCGGTAAGATCGTCGGCGGTTCCATCAAACTGCACGGCGAAGAACTGGTGGGCGCTGATGAAAAGGTCATGAAAACCGTCCGCGGTAATAAAGTATCCATCATTTTCCAGGACCCCATGACATCTCTGAACCCCACATACACCATCGGTAAGCAGCTGATGGAAGCCATCATGCTTCACACCAACCGTACCAAGAAGGAAGCGTGGGACAGAGCGGTGGAAATGCTGCGTCTGGTCAATGTAAACGAACCGGAAAAGCGTATGAAGCAGTATCCCTTCGAGTTTTCCGGCGGTATGCGTCAGAGAGTTATGATCGCCATGGCACTGGCATGCGAACCGGACATTCTGATCGCTGACGAACCCACCACTGCTCTGGACGTAACCATTCAGGCACAGATTCTGGAACTGATGAAGTCCCTGCAGGAAGAACTGGGTATGGCGATCATCATGATCACCCACGACCTGGGCGTTGTGGCACAGATGTGTGATGAAGTTATCGTTATGTACGCCGGTTCCATCTGCGAACAGGGTACAGCGGATGAGATCTTCTACAATCCCCGCCACGAATATACCAAAGGACTTCTGCGCTCCATCCCCACTGCAAATACGGCAGGCTCCAAGCTGCAGCCCATCACCGGCACCCCCATTGACCTTCTGAATATGCCGGCAGGCTGTCCTTTTGCCCCCCGATGCGATGCGGCTATGAAGGTCTGCATCAAGAACAAACCGATCCGTATGGAGATCAACAACGAACATCAGGCTGCCTGCTGGATGAATGTCAAGGCAGGTGTGGACGATGGCAGCATCTCCCGCAGCGAAGACGGTCAGATTTCCTTTGAAATTGATGATCTGAGCTATATCGACGAGGGAAAGGAGACGACCAATGAGTGAACTGCAGAAGGAAACTCCGTTGATTGAGGTGAAAAATCTCAAGGAGTATTTTAATATCAACGTCGGCCTTTTCCGCACAAAACCTCTGAAGGCTGTAGACAACGTATCCTTTTCCATCCGCAAGGGGGAAACACTGGGTCTGGTAGGCGAATCCGGCTGCGGCAAAACCACCGTCGGCAGAACCATCCTGAACCTGTACAAGCCCACCGCCGGTGAAATTCTGTACAACGGAAAGCCGGTAAAGACCAGAGCGGACATAGCCGAATTCCGCAGGAAAGCCACCATGGTGTTCCAGGACCCCTATTCCTCCCTGAACCCCCGTATGACGGTAGCGGACATCATCGGCGAACCTCTGGACATCCACAAGATGTACAAGACAAAAGAGGAAAGAAACGCGCGGATTCTGGAGCTGATGGGGCACGTCGGACTGAACAGTGAACACGCTGCCCGTTATGCCCATGAATTTTCCGGCGGTCAGAGACAGCGTATCGGTATCGCCCGCGCACTGGCCATCAACCCGGAATTTATCGTATGTGATGAACCTGTATCCGCCCTGGACGTATCCATTCAGGCGCAGGTAATCAATATGCTGGACGAACTGCAGGAAAAGTTAGGTCTGACCTATCTGTTCATTGCCCACGACCTGCTGGTAGTCCGCCACATCAGCGACCGTATTGCCGTTATGTATCTCGGCAAGATGGTGGAACTGGCAGATGCGGATGAGATTTACGATCACCCCCTGCACCCCTATTCCCAGTCCCTGCTGTCCGCTGTACCGGTACCGGACCCCAAGATTGCCCGTGCCAACCAGCGTATTGCCCTGTCCGGCGATATTCCCAGTCCCCTGAACGCACCTTCCGGCTGTCCCTTCCGCACCAGATGTCCCTACGCCACAGAAAAGTGTGCGGCGGAGATGCCTGCATTCAAGGAGATCAAGCCCGGACACTTCGTCGCCTGTCATAAGGTGGATGAGGAAAACTGATTACTTTGTTCATTTCCGCGAAAGCGGTGTGAAAATATTATTTTATCTTTTTTAGAGAAAGGAAAGCAACCATGAAGAAACTCCTTGCACTCCTTCTGGCGTCTGCCATGCTGCTATGTCTGCCTGCATGTGACAGCAAAAGTACCTTTGACGGAAGCGCCATAAACGTATGTATCGGTTCTGAACCGGACACCCTTGACCCTGCGCTCAACTCTGCAGTTGACGGCGCTACTATGGTCAGCCACCTGTTCGCAGGTCTGGCAAAGTGGGCTCAGGATGAAAACGGCAATCTCGTTATCGTTCCTGACGTTGCAGCCGCTCTTCCCGAAGGCGTTGTAAACGCTGACGGCACCGTAACCTACACCTACACCCTGAAAGACAACGTAATGTGGTCCGACGGTCAGCCTGTTACCGCAGCTGACTTCGAATTCGCATGGAACCGTGCAGCATCCGTAGCTCTCGCTGCTGACTACTGCTACATGTTCGAAGTTGTTGACGGCTATGCTGAAATGTGGGAAACCGATGAAGAAGGCAACGCGCTGAACCCCGATGCAAAGCTGAATGTTAAGGCAATCGACGAAAAGACTCTGGAAGTAACCATTTCCAACGCGATCTCCTACTGGAACGAACTGCTTGCATTCCCCACCTACTTCCCGGTACGTGAAGATGTTGTTGCCAACGAAGCATGGGCAACCGATCCTGCTACCTACGTATGTAATGGTGCATACAAGATGGAATCCTGGGCACACGACAGCATGATCACCCTGGTTAAGAACGAAAACTACCACGATGCAGCTTCTGTAACCATGCCCAAGATCAACTGCTACCTCTCCGACGACTCCAACAATATGCTGACCAACTTCGAAAACGGCAGCTGGCAGCTGATTGACGATGTTCCCACCAACGAGATCGCAAACCTGAAGAAGAACTATGCTGACGAATTCGTAGTTGCAGGTCAGATCGGTACCTACTATGTATGCTGGAATGTAAACGAAAACCTGCTGCCCGCTACCAGCACCCTGACCGGTGCAGAAGCTGAAGCTGCAGAAGCTGAGATCCGTAACGCTATCGCTCTGATCTACGACCGTAACTACATCGTAGAAGCTATCGCACAGGGCGGTCAGGTTGCTGCATCCTCCTTCGTTGCTATGGGTATGACCAACCCCGACGGTACTGAATTCTACAAGACTGCCGGTTCCAGCGAAGAATTCGACGGTTACTACAACGTAGCTGCTGAAGCTCTGGAAGCTAACTATGCATCCGCTGTTGAAACTCTGAAGAAGTACTACACCTACGACGAAGCTGGACAGAAGTTCACTGACATTCCTGCTCTGACCTATCTGTACAACACTTCCGACTCTCACAAGGCTATCGGTGAATACCTGCAGTCCGCTATGGCTTCCATCGGTATCACCATGACTCTGGAAAACCAGGAATGGGCTACCTTCCTGAACACCCGTAAGGAAGGCGACTACTCCGTTGCACGTAACGGCTGGCTGGCTGACTACAACGATCCGATCTGCTTCCTGGATATGTGGACTTCCAACTCCGGTAACAACGACGTTCAGTACGGTAAGGGCGAACACGCTGACCTGGCTATGTACGACCTGGATCTGACCGCTTACGGTTATGATGTAAAGGTTACCGACGGTACCTGGGCAGAAACCTACGACGTTCTGATCTCCACCATCAAGTCCTGCACCGATAACGAAACCCGTTACGAAATGATGCACCTGGCTGAAGACATCCTGATGTCCACCGGCTGTATCGTTCCCCTGTACTTCTACACCGACCTGTACATGGTAGACGACGCCGTTGAAGGCTTCTTCTCCAACCCCCTCGGCTACAAGTACTTCATGTACTGCCACAACTAATCCTTAAATTTGAGCCTGCTGTCTTAGGATGGCAGGCTCTTTTTTTGGTTGTTATAATTGAGCAGGGGGAGGGAGAAACACTTTTTGCGAAAAAGTATTTCTCCCTCCCCCTGCGACCCCCTCCCTCTTTTCCAAAAACATTGAAAAATGGTTTTGCGACAGAAATATTGGATTGGTTTAAGGGTGGCGGTTTTGGAATAGTAATTTTGTGTCCTTAATTCTGTTTGGGAAGGGGATACTGAGAATACTGCGATGTCATTTCACAGATGCAGTATTACCCATAGTATTTTTCGGTAAAATGTGGTATAATGATAAGGATAACACAATCCCAACAAAAGGAAGTCTCCGCCATGAACCACACAATTCCAAAACGAATGTATATATTTCTGTTTCCCCTGCTTATTTTTCTGCTGATCCTTCCCGCCGGTGCCCGAACCTATACCGATGGATTCACCGACGTCCCCAAAGATGCATGGTATCACGAATACGTGTCTGCCGCATACGAGATGGGGATTATCGACGGAAAAACCGAAAACCGGTACGATCCGGACGGCTGTGTTACCGTGGCGGAATGCATCAAACTGGCTTCCTGCATTGTACAGGTGAAAACGGATGGGGAAGTTACCCTTACAAACGGCAGCGAGATCTGGTACGACCCGTATGTGCAGTACGCCCTTGCCAAGGGGATTCTGACAGAACCGTGTACCGATTATAACGCATACGCCAGCCGTGCCCGGATCGCGCAGATCTTTTCCGCGGTACTTGCCGAAGAAGAACCGATTCTGAATACACCGGGGAATCTTTGTTTCCGGGATGCGGCGGATGAGAATGCTTGGTATTATGACGATGTATACCGTATGTACGGATGCGGTATTATGGTGGGAGACGATACGTACCGCTTCCGTCCGGATGGAGAGATCTGCAGGAGCGAAATGGCGGCTGTGGCGGTGCGAATGCTGGATAAAGACAAAAGGGTATCCCATACCTTTCATGTCCCTGAGCAGGTCGAAACAGCCATTCTGATGTATCACAATTTCGCCGAACAGCCGGCAGACTACACCGTAACCCCCGCGACATTCCGCAGCCACCTCCGGGCATTGTCCGCCGCCGGTTACGAGAGCATCACCTTTGCGGAACTGCTCCTGTACACCGAAGGCAGAATCCCCCTGCCGGAAAAATGCGTACTCCTGACATCCGATGACGGATACAGCGGTGTGCTGGACATCGCTTTGCCGTTGCTTGCGGAATTTGATATGAAAATGAGTGTTGCGGTGATCGGGAACCTGATCGGCAGCCGCGGGGAAGGTACGCTGTCCCACTTTACACTGGAAGAGGTAAGTGCGGCGGATACGGAAGGGCGTATTGAGCTGGTATCCCACTCCTGGGGACTGCACGCTTCCGGAAGCTACCTGGACGGTGCGGTAAACCTGAACATGACGGAAGATGGATACGCGTCCACTTTGCAGGAGGATTATGAGAAAATCGCCGCTGAAGCCGGGGATAGGTTTCCCATGATGAAAAAGGTATTCGTCTACCCCTACGGAAAACATTCACCGGAGAGTGAAGCATGGCTTGCATCTGCCGGATACAAAGTTACCGTAACCGTAGCGCAGGGCGTATCCCGCATCGCCGTGGGAGACAGTCTGACCCTTCTGAAGCGGATTCCGGCAGAATGGTATGCAACCGGAGAACAGCTGCTGCGGAAACTGCAGTGAAAGCATGAAATCCGTCACTATTCTGTAAAATTGTCAAAAAACATGGCTTTCCGTGCTGTGTTGTGGTATAATAATAGAAATATGTTGAAGTAAAAACAGAGGGAATTATGGTATTCAGCAGTACAGTATTTATTGGCTTTTTTCTGTCGGTTCTGATTGCAGTATATTTCTGCATTCCGAAGCGGTTTCTTCCTGCGCGCAATATGGTACTGCTGGTGTTCAGTATCCTGTTTTACGGATTCGGCGGTGTGAAATACCTGTGGCTTCTGCTGGTGTCCGTAGGCATCAACTATCTGGCGGGACTGTGTATGAATATCTCCCGTCCGGGACTGAAAAAACTGATTTTCATTCTTGCCATGGCAGGGAATCTGGGACTTTTGGGGTACTATAAATATTTCGGTTTTGGTGCATCCATTATCGCGTCCCTGGGTGCGGATATAACGGTACCTTCCATCGTCCTGCCCATCGGCATATCCTTCTACACATTCCAGGGCATGAGCTACGTCATCGACGCTTATCTGGGCAACTGTAAAATCCAGAAAAATCCCGCGTATCTGCTGTTGTATATCTCCTTTTTCCCCCAGCTTGTGGCAGGTCCCATTGTGCGTTATGTGGATGTGGAAGAAGCACTGCACCACAGAGAACATACCCTGACCGGTTTCACGGACGGTATGATCCGCTTCATGCTGGGATTCGGCAAAAAGATGCTGCTGGCAGGTGCAATGGGCGAAATTGCCGACATAGCCTTTTCCGCAGGGGACGCGCACCTGACTGCAGGACTGGCATGGGTCGGTGCGTTTGCCTATACGTTCCAGATCTATTTTGACTTTTCCGCCTATTCGGACATGGCGATCGGGCTGGCGCAGATCTTCGGTTTCCATTTTGCGGAGAACTTCCGGTATCCCTACGTGGCAGTATCCGTAACGGATTTCTGGCGGCGCTGGCATATATCCCTTTCCACCTGGTTCCGGGATTACGTGTACTTTCCCCTTGGCGGCAGCCGCTGCAGTACGGGAAAAGCCGTGCGCAACCTGTTTGTGGTCTGGATGCTCACCGGATTGTGGCATGGTGCAGAGTGGAGCTTCATTTTGTGGGGAGTGTATTACGCGGTTTTCCTGATCCTCGAAAAATATCTGCTGAAGAACCTTTTGGAAAAACTGCCGAAACTGCTGCGATGGAGCTGTACCATGCTGGTGGTCATTGCCGCATGGGTGTTTTTCCGGGCAGACAACACATCCCACGCACTGCACTACCTGACTGCCATGATCGGCTGCAATCCCGTATCGGCGGCAGATGCGGCGGTGTCGGGCGGACAGGTTGTGTACCTGCTGAAGCAGCACTGGATCGAATGGGTGGTGTGCATAATTGCCGCAATGCCCATCGTGCCGTGGTTGAAAGAACGGGTGCAGAACAGCACGAGACCGTGGTGCGGACCCGTCTGCCGGGTCTTGTCCATGGTGTTCGCTTTCGGCGTGTTTGTGGTTTCCTATATCTGGCTGGTCACCGGCAGCTTCAATCCCTTTATCTATTTCCAATTCTGATACAATGAGGCAATCTATGAAGAAATCCCGATTACATATACCGGATATTCTCTTTGTCTGCGCCGTCCTGCTGTTTCTCTTCGGGGCAATGGCATTTACGGTGATGAGCATGGACGAGAGCTATTCCTTCTACGAAAACCGGAATCTGGCGGAAATACCGGCATTCACCGTGTCCGGGATGCTGGACGGATCCTGGTTCTCCGATGTGGAAACCAGCCTGCAGGATCACGCCGCCGGACGGAATGTGGCACTGAAGATCAAAACATGGCTGGATCTGCGGGTATTTCGCCGTCCCGTGGTCAATGAAGTGGTTATTGCAGAGGACGATCTGCTCCTGCCTTGGAATGCCTATGAATACCCCTGCGATACCGCCTGGATCGAAGAAAAAGCGGATACCGTTGCGGCAAATCTGAAAAGCCACGCGGAAGTTACCCGATCCTACGGCGGCTATTTCCTGTATGCAGCCATACCCTGTCAGTATGTGTGCTATGAGGACGCATACCCCGATTATCTGAACAATCGCGCCGACTATACCGAAAAATCCGGCGAAGCCCTGTTTGCCAGACTGACGGAAATGGACGTACCGTATCTGGATATGCTTGCGGTATACAAAGAGCAGGGAATTCTCCGTTCATCCAGCTCCCTTGTGGATAACCACTACTCCATTTCCGGCGCCTTCGCTGCCTATCGTGCTGCCGTGGAAAAATGGAACGCGGATACCGGCAGTGATTACCCCATCCCCGATGCATCCTCCTACGAAACCACCGCCCTTCCCAACCCGTACCTGGGTTCCCGTACCCGTAAGCTGTGCGGACTGTGGACATCCGGGGAAAAACTGCACATTATGACCCCGAAGGAAAATATCCCCTTCCGCCGGTACGAAAACGGAGAGGAGATCGCGGGTACCGTATACGCTCTCCCGGCAGACGATACATCGGATGTGCTGTATTCCCTGTACATGGGCGGGGATAACCGGGAAACCAGAATCGAGACGGACAGAGAGAACCTGCCGGATATTCTCATCTACGGCGACAGCTTCACCAACGCAATGGAATCCGTGGCATGGGTGGGATTTGATACCATGTATACGTACGATTTCCGCCACTACGGTGAGAAGACCGTGGAGGAGCTGATTCTGGAATACAAGCCGGATATCGTCATCTGTGTCCGGGATTACGAAGCCCTCCTTCTGGAAACGGGCAACGGGGCATAAGAGCCGGTTTTTCTTGTCGAAAAAATCCCTTTGACAAAACCCCACTTTTGTGGTATACTATTAAAAATAACTGAAAGAAAGGCAGGATGTGAATATGGTCATACACGAAGCAGCGGAAAACTACTTGGAAACCATTTTTATGCTCCTGCGCCGGAAAGGTTCCTGCCGTTCCGTGGATGTCAGCAGGGAAATGGGATATTCCAAGCCGACCATCAGCGTAATGATGCGGAATCTGCGTGAGAGCGGCTACATCAACATGGACGAAGGGGGATTCATCACCCTGACGGAAACGGGGCTGGAAGTGGCGACCCATATGTACGAGCGTCACGAAACCATTGCGAAGGTGCTGATGAAGCTGGGTGTGGATGCGGAAACAGCCTACGAAGACTCCTGCAAGATCGAACACGATCTGAGCGACAAGAGCTTCAATGCGATCCGAAAGTTTCTGCAGGATAATGATGTTCTGTGAGAAAGAAAAATTGCCTGTTTTATCTGTGAAAAACGGATAAAACAGGCTTTTGTTTTTCCTGTTAGCGGTCTGATGAAAAAGAAAAAGCGGGATTCCCTGTGGAAAATTTATATATTTATATTGCAATTCAGGCTGCAGTATGATAAAATAAAATCAAGTCTTTGGGACGAAAATTCATTTTTTACTATAGGAGGCAATATGGAACAGGTACGTTTTGGCATTGTTGGGATCGGTAATATGGGTTCCGGTCATATGTATTCTTTCCTGAACAATTATGTTCCCGGTGCAGTTCTGACTGCGATTTGTGACATTAAGGAAAGCCGTCTGGAATGGGCGAAGGGCGTTTGTGCGGATAAGGGTGTACAGTTCTTCTCCGATTATAAGGAACTGCTGGCATCCGGTACAGTGGACGCTGTCATCATCGCAACCCCCCACTATCTCCACCCCATCATCGCTATGGACGCAATCGATGCCGGCATCAACGTAATCAGCGAAAAGCCCATCGGCGTATATACAAAGAAAGTATACGAACTGATCGAAAAAGTAAAGAGCAGACCCGACGTAACCTTCGGTATCATGTTCAACCAGAGAACCAACGCATACTATCAGAAGATGCGTGATATGGTACAGAGCGGCGAACTGGGCGAACTGAAGCGCTGCGTATGGATCATCACCGACTGGTACCGTACCCAGGCATACTACAACAGCGGCGGATGGAGAGCAACCTGGGCAGGCGAAGGCGGCGGCGTTCTGATGAACCAGTGTCCGCACCAGCTCGACCTGTGGCAGTGGATCTTCGGTATGCCCAAGAAGATCTTTGCCAAGTGCGATATCGGTAAGTACCACGATATCGAAGTAGAAGACGACGTAACCGCAATGGCTGAATACGAAAACGGTTCTACCGCCGTATTCATCACCAGTACCGGCGAATTCCCCGGCACCAACCGTCTGGAGATCACCGGTTCCAAGGGTAAGCTGGTTTACGAGAACGAAAAGTTAGTTTATACCAAGCTGTCTGTTGACGAAAGAGAATTCACAAAGAACAGCAGTGCCGGTTTCGGCAAGATCGAAAAGGAACAGATCAACATCGAAGTGGAAGGCGGCACAGGCGAACAGCACGTTGGTATTCTGAAGAACTTCACCAACCATCTGCTGAAGGGCGAAGAACTGCTGGCTCCCGGTATTGAAGGTATCAGAGGACTGTCCATCGCCAACGCTATGATGCTCTCTTCCTGGAAGAACGAATGGGTTGACGTAGTGAACGACGGCGAAGAATTCTGGACAATGCTGCAGGAAAAGATCAAAACATCCAAGGCAAAAGAAGATGCCGGTATCGTATTCTCTACCGAAGGCTCCTACGGTGTTTAATTGACTCCATGACAGGGGACTGCCGCATTGGTGGTCCCCTGTTTTTTACAACCGACCCAAAACTGTTACGGGAGGAAAATTATGACAAAACTTTCTCTGGATCACGCAGGTCTTATGACACTTGCGGATGGGAACAAAACCTATATCACTCCCTCGCCCATCGGTCTGCTGGTGACGCAGGGATGCGCATATGCCCCTGTGTCCGCTGACAGGGACGGGGAAGAGATTACCCTGACATTCGAACCCGGTACCTGTAAGCTCACTGTGCAGGACTGCGGAAAATACTATAAGATCACTGTAAAAGAAGTGCCTGCGGGAACGGAACGGTTTATTTTCGGTCCCTATGCCACCGAAGCGGTTTCTTTCGGTGAAGTGATCGGTGCAGGCTGGTATGACGATGGTTCCGTGGTCTGTATCCAGTCTCTGATGCCCAAGGTAATCAGCGGCTTTGCGGGACCTGTTGCGGAAAACAAAACCGGACTGGATCTGGGTATGGCAGACGATGCGGCATCCGAGTATAAGGGAAAAGTATACCTGAAGCTGGCTGCCTCCGACCGGACGAAGTACACAACCAAGAATTTCCTGGGTATGCAGAACGTGATCGCGGAACCTGCCCCCATGCCGGATGCGCTGATCGACAATGCTTCCATCGCACTGCTGACAGCGGATTCCGCAGATGCATTGTTGGACAGCATCGGTGAAGTGGAACTGGCGGAAGACCTCCCCCACCCCACCCATAACGGCGAGTTTGCCAAAAAATGCCGCCGTGCCTCCGCCCATTACCTGATCTTCGACGGATCCGGACTCACCAATGATGAACGGGTGGAACTGGCGGGACGTGCCGGGGTAAGCTGTGTGTATTTTGCCGGCGTTATCGAAAAATGGGGTCACTTTACTGCCGATAAGGTAAACTTCCCCGGCGGTGCAGCAGAGGTTGCCTATTATTCCGATAAGGTGAAGGAATACGGTGTACACCTCGGCGCCCATTCTCTGAGTAACTTTATCACCACCGACGATGAATACGTAACCCCCGTACCCCATGAAAAACTGCTGGTCATGGACAAAACCAAGCTGACCAAGGATCTGCAGAAGGGCGAAACCGAAATCTTTGTGGCGGACGTCAACAACTTCCCCAGAAGAAGTACCCTGAACGTAGTCCGCATCGGCAATGAGCTGATTCAGTTCAGCGGATTCGATAAGGAACGTCTCTGCCTGACCGGATGTACCCGCGGTGCGTATAAAACCGTGGAAACCGCCCATACCGCAGGTGATACAGTGGACCGCCTGTGGGATCACGGGTACCATACACTGTTCCCGAATATCGAACTGCAGTCTGAAATGGCGGAATGCCTGGGTAACTTTGTAAAAGAGGCAAAGATTCACCGTTTCTCTTTCGACGGCGTAGAGGGCTGTGACTATACCGGTTATCCGGAATATGCCCGTGCAGCATATGTGAAAAAGACCCTGGAAACCGCCGGTCATGAAGTGGTATGCGACGGCAGTTGTCTTTCCCATTATCTGTGGCACGCCTACGCTTACGCAAACTGGGGCGAACCTTGGTATGATTCGGCAAGACGGGGCGGAATGTACGTTTACCGCGCCAATCACATGGAGTATTTCCGCCGTAACCTGCTGCCCTGTATGTTGGGATGGTATTCCATTTACGGCAACGACGGTCATTTCGAAGCCACCCCGCCGGAAGATATGGAATATATGTTGTCCAGAGAAGTGGCATACGACGCAGGTGCCGCCATACACGTAGCGGAAAATGTGGCAAAGAAACACGGCTTCATCCATAAATACATGGATTTGATCAAGCTGTGGGGCGATTTCCGGGAAGAAGCGGATATCCCCGATGATCTGCGTGAGAAAATGCAGGACGAAAACAGCAACTGGCATCTGGAAAAAATGGATGACGGCTGGGATCTCCATTATCTGATCGTACGTACCCAGGATCTGGCATACGGTGACCGTCCCATCCAGGCAGAAGCCGGTGTTGTGGACAATAAAGCCACCGTAAACGCCGATATCACCAAGCGCGACCATTCCGCCTTTTTCGTCGCCGACGAAGCATATCCCGGCGTGGACGAACCGCTGCATCTCCGTATCCGCGTAGGCGAACCGGGTCACGGCTATCTGGAAAACCTGCAGATCAAAAACATGAAGTGGGATATCCAGGCAGAAGGCGGAGATTATCTGGAATATTACGGCGGCGACGAGCTGTATATCTATGATAAAGACTTCAACCTGAAGACAATCGCCCACTGTACGGGAGATGTACTGCCCAATATGCGTAATATGGTGTGGGACAGAATCCGCTACACCACCGATACCGACGATATGGCAAGATACATCATGAAAGAAATCCGCACCGTAAAAATCTACCATATCAAACCGAAACAGAAATAAGTAGAAAAGCGGTTATGGCAAGTAAAATTTTTGGGGGAAGGAAAACTTTTTGAAAAAAGCTTTCCTTCCCCCAAGCCCCTTACTTTTCAAAAACTATGAAAAAAGGGCACAGAATTATGATACATGTGCCACTGTCCTTAAAGCAACTCTATATTTCTGACGCGAGACCCATTCTCCTGAAGTTTTTTTGAAAAGAGGGAGGGGGTGCCGAAGAATTGCTTTGTAAATCTTCAGGAGGGAGAAAGACTTTTTGGCAAAAAGTTTTTCTCCCTCCTCTGCGTAAATGAAACAGTCTCTTTCTTAAGATTACAGGGGATGATCCTCATCAGAAGTACCGTGCTGAATCTTTTCTTTGTTCTCAATGGCAGATTTCAGCAGATAGCCGACCGTACCGCCGGTCATGGGGATGCCGATATAGTTCAGAATTGCATCCAGGGAAAGGGGCATGTTCAGCGTAATTTCCGGCACAAGAAGCAGGATACACAGCTGTACCGAAACAAAAATCATTCCAAATACCGCCCCTGCAAACCATAGCCGGATCATGGCGGTCAGAATTTTTTTGCTGTATTGCATCTGCTTGCTGCCATCAGAATTTTTCATGCCCATCCCTCACTGCATGGCGTTCCATAGCTTGCGCCACAGATCGGGAGCGTATTTGTACTGGTCCAGATACCGGCGCGTGGCTTCTTCCAGCCCACAGCGATCACAGACCAGTTTCCCGTAATAGGATGATGCGGCGTCGACGGACTGCAGACGGTTGTCGATCCCCAGAAAGGCTGTGGGATCCAGACTCTGCCCCAGGGAATTCCGCACTTCAAAATGCAGATGACTGCCGGTGCTGAGTCCCGTACTGCCTTCCAATCCAATCACATCCCCGGCATGAACCACCGCACCCTTCTGTACATAACGTGCGGAAAGATGGCAGTAAAACATCCTGTGCCCGTCAGCAGTGTCGATGCGGATATAATTCCCCCATTCCCACGTGCGGCTGGTGTCCGATGCTTTGTCCAGAATCGCTGATGCGGCAACAACACCGTCCGCAATGGCAGCGATCTGTTTCTGACTTCCCACTAAGTCGATCCCTTTGTGAAATTCTGTTTTTCCGTTCCGGATACGGTTTCCGTAAGTGCTGGTGACCCGAACGGTTCCATTTTTATAAGGAAGCATAGATTTCTCCTCTCTTTGCTGTTGTACATCCGTACAAAGTTTTTCTTATTCGTCTTTTGTCTGTTCGATCTTCTCGATACGTTCCAGTATATGCCTGCACTTTTCTTCCAGTAACGGAATTCTTGTGGCAAAGTTATTGTGCTTGTCCACCTTGACCTCCAGCTGCTCCACCCGATAGGCAGTCAGGCGGAATCCGCTGTAGGACCCGATCGCAGACCCAAGCAAAGCGATCAGTGCAATGACAATCTCGGTTATGTATGCCATAGTTTTCTCCTTTCATAAGGCTTTCGTACATATAGTATACAACAGAACATTTGTTCTGTCAATAAGCTGAATGTGGCATTTGCAACAGTGCAGATCGGACGAGAAACTCTAAGCCAAAATAAAAAAACGCTTGGATCCACAAAACAAGCCCAAGCGAACCATATCCCCGTCACAAAAAACTTCCATAAAAGTTTTTGAAAAGATAGAGGTTCGGGGGAAGGAACACTTTTTTCAAAAAGTTTTCCTTCCCCCGAAAATATTCCATTCCATTCAATCCAACCGAATCACATTGGCGTTTAAAAATTCTGCGATGGAGCTTTCGTCGCCGCGGCAAGTGAACAGCAGGGACTGTACAGTCGATTTGCTGAGAGCCTGCATAGCACTTTGCAGACGGTCACAGTCCACGGCAGCAAAGGTTTCGTCAAAGCACATGGGCGGAACCTGTCGTTCAGCAGAGGCGAACAGAACTTCCGTAAGTGCCAGGCGCAGTGCCACATATGCCAGATCGGCAGTACCGCGGGAGAGCAGCGCACAATCCGCCGTTCCCGCATCCGTGGTAAACACAGCACTGAATCCGGGGTCCATGGCGATCTCGGGATACTTACCGCCGGTAGCGGCAGCCATGAAAGCAGAAGCCTTGGCAGTTACCGTAGGAATCACACCGGAGCGCATTTCCTCACCGGCAACCAGCAGAGTATCGTAAGCCATGGCATATCCGTCGGCTTTCATCTGCAGTTCCTTGATTTCTGCATCCAAAGCGCTGAGCCTGCTTGCCAGTACATCGGGGGACTTTGTTTCACCGTGAACGGATGCACAGGCTTTTTCCAGTTCCATTTCACGCTGATACTGGGTCTTCCAGGCACTTTCGGTGAATTCCTTTTCCCGCAGTACTTTTTTCAGACCTTCGTTGTCCAGATGCATAGCCGCCTTGCCTTCCGGCGTTTCTGCAAGCGCTTTGTACCGTGCTTCAATATTCTGGGTGTCCATGGTTTTCAGCTGTGCGTCAATGGCGGACAGTCTGCCGGTAAGGTTTTCCACCTTGCCCCGTACCATATCCCGGTCAGCCACAACTTTCTGTGCTTTCTTGGCAAGAGCATCAAGGGTTTCTTCCGGCGTCCGGGCAGGAATACCGCAGGCTTTCGCCAGAGCATTCAACCGTTCAACAGCATCGTCGGAATATTCGGATACACCACCGATATCGGGACGCCCGTTGGCACCGGTGGCAACAATATCATCCAGATCATCCAGGGTCTCCAGATCCCATTCATCCAGAAGCTCGGTCAACTCCCGCAGATACCGTCCCTGCTTCACATAAAAGACGATTCCGAGAATCACAAAAAGCACGGTCGCACATACGGGGATCATATACTGCTGTACCGGGAAGGCAAAATATACCATCACCAGAGAAGCAAGAAGTCCTGTAATGCCGGCAATGATCATGGAAATGCCCAGCGCCAGATTCAGCCGGCTCTTGGATTCCAGATATTCCCCTTCTTCCAGTGCCTGTTCTGCGGACTGGGTGTGCTTGTCATAATAGGTTGCGGCATTTTCTTCGGCGAGACTGTCCTTCAGCTGATCCACCTGTTCAGAAAGGGTACTGTACGGCGGACTTTCCAGAACTTTCAGTGCATTCTGGTATGCCTCGCATTTTTCCGCGGTTTCCTTGGCGGCAGCCATATACCGTTTGATGGTAACTACCTGTGCGGCTTTGTGGATGCGGTCCAGCTGCTCCTTCTTTTCTTCCAGCGCAATACGCTTCCGACGGGCATCATCCAGCGCGGTTTCGGATTCCAGTACGGACTGTTCGCTTTCCCTTGCTTTTTCCAGCTGCAGAGCAATGGCGTCCCGTTCCGCTGTTTTTTCACGGAGCAGACCGCCGCTGTTTTTGGGTGCGATCTCCCGTCTTGCCTGATTGATCCGATCTGCGGCTTTTTTCAGATTCACATTTTCATCGGCGGAGAAAAGGATGTTTTCCACCGCACCTGTCAGACTGCTGCCATCCGGACGAACAGCCGCCAGCTGTCCCACATACGCCGTATTCACAAACACATTTTCCGGCACACCGAAAAACATTTCGCCGGGACAGGGCACGCTTTTTACCACATGATTCTGCAGATGGCAGACCTGTACGGTTTCCTTGCAGCTTTCACCGGAATAGGCGGAGCTTCTCTCAATACGGTAGGGAACGCCGTCGTCGGTGGTGACGGTAATATAACCGCCGATCTCACTGCCGGAAACATAGCGTTTCTTCTCACTGATGCCGTCACGGTCGCTTCTGCCGGAAAGTCCGTAGAAAATGTACTTGATAAAAGCGGCAATCGTGGTTTTCCCCGATTCATTACAGCCTTCCAGAACATTGAGACCGCCGGTCAGCTGTATTTCCAGATTCGACAGCTTGCCGAACCGGTTGATATGTATGGTATTCAGATTCATAATAATCTCCATCTGCCGCAGTCACGCGGCGAAAAATAGAAATTTCCGACAGTGCGGAACAGTATTCCCACTGCCATAGTTGACACTGTTTATCTTCAGTCCGTGATATTTTCCCCGGCAATAGCGGCAAGACCGTACCGCAGAGCACGGAGCGCCACTTCACGCTTCTGGGGATCGGGATCATGGAGAGCAGGGGCAAGTCGGCGGTAATAGGCACCGCGGATTCCCGTATCGGCGGCAAGCTGTGCTTCATCCGGGAGTGTGGCATCTTCCAGCTTCAGGAGAAACAGTCCCATGTCCCCCAGATAATCCGGAGACAATACCAGACCCTCTGCCAGAGTACCCGCGCACTGGAGCCGCAGCAAGGTGTCCTCGCCGTATTTCATCTGGGCGATCAGGGCGGCAATGCGTTCCTTGACCTCTTCCATAACCGTACATCCGGTCAGATCCACGGACGCAGTTTCGTAACGGCGCTTGGAGAACCGGACACGCTTGATTTTCACTGCGGAAACACCGTTTTCCTTTTGGATATCCACAATGCAGGCACCTCTGGGACCGCATTCCGTAAAATCACGGGGTTCCAGACAGCCGCAGTATGCCGCTTTGTCACCGAAGGCGGAGGGAACGTGAATATGTGCCAGTGCCGCATAATCCGCACCGAAGAAGGAAAGCTGACTTTCGGACAGGGAAGCATAATTGCCGGCAGAATCGGTTACTTCTGCATGTGCCAGCAGAATATGGATATCCGACGGATGATCGCTTTCGGCAACCCGGTGTCCGATTACGGGGTTTTCATATACCGCAGGAGACCGGTAACCGAATCCCCATACCGTAACCCCCAGTTCGGGCAAACGCACATTTTCCAGTTCTTCTTCCATGAAAACGTGCACATTTTCCGGGAAGGTATGCTTCCGCCAGATGCTTTTTTCATCGGCATAATCGTGATTACCGGTGACGATAAACACGGGTTTTGCGAATTTCTCCAGTTCCTTATCCACCAGCGACAGGGTCTCACGGGTAATGTAGCGCCCGTCAAACAAATCGCCGGCAAAAAGGGCAATATCAACTTCATTCATACGGGCATAGGTCATCATGGATGTGAATGCCGCCCGCAGTTCATTTTTACGGATCTCCCCCCGACGCTCGTCCAGGGAAGCAAAAGGACTGTCCAGATGGAGATCACCTGTGTGGAGTATTTTCATATAATTTTCCTTTTTCTGGAAATAAAATTCGTGAAACATCTATACATATTTATTATACCACAATATAAAGTTCTATGCAACGTAATTTCGTGAATTTTGTAAAAAAGTAGTTACCCACGTCGAAAGAACACAAAAAAGCTGTCACAGACAGACATATATATCTGCCTATGACAGCTTTGGAAATATTGAAGAATTACATCATGCTCTTAACCTGAGCAAGTGCCGCTTCGATACCGGCTTTCTTTTCCAGATACTTTTCCAGTTTTGCTTTTTCGCCGTCTACAACCTGCTGAGGTGCGCGGGCGATAAAGCCTTCGTTGGCAAGCTTTGCCTGTGCTCTGGCGATTTCGCTTTCCACAGTCTTCATTTCGCCTTCCAGACGCTTCAGTTCAGCCGCGAAGTCTATCATGTCTGCCAGAGGAATATAGATGGCAGCCGCGTCGGTGATGATCTGTACAGCGGTGTCGTCCGCATAGCTGTCCACCAGTTCCACGGAAGCGGCGGAAGCAAGACGTTCAAAGTAAGCACCGGCGGAAGCAAAGGTGTCGGTGTACTTGGTCTGGATGTAGACCTTCGCCTTGCGGGAAGGAACTACACCCATTTCCGCACGACGGGCACGGATGGCACGGATGGCGTCAATCACCTTTTCCATACCGGCAGCCGCATCGGTGAATACCAGGGATTCGTTGTATTCCGGGAAATCCTTGACCATGATATAGCCGTCTTCACCGGGCAGACCGTTGTAGATTTCTTCGGTGATGAAGGGCATGAAGGGATGGAGCAGCTTGAGGGTTTCGCGGAGTACATACGCCAGAACATTCTGTGCCGCGATGGACTGTGCGCTGCCCTTGTCGGATACAGCAGCCTTGGAAAGTTCAATGTACCAGTCGCAGTAGATGTCCCAGATGAAGTCGTACAGGACGGACAGAGCGATACCGATTTCATAGCGTTCAATGTTGCCGGAAACGGACTGAACGCATTCTTCGAACTTGGTCAGAATCCACTTGTCGGCAGCGGAAAGCGCATCGGCATCCGGCAGCTCGATCTTGTCAATTTCCAGATTCATCATTACGAAACGCGCCGCATTCCACAGCTTGTTGGCAAAGTTACGGGCAGCTTCGATCTTTTCATCGGAGAAACGCATATCGTTTCCGGGACTGTTGCCGGTAGCCAGAGCGAAGCGCAGAGCATCCGCACCGTATTTGTCGATGATTTCCAGGGGGTCAATACCGTTGCCCAGGGACTTGGACATTTTTCTGCCCTGTGCGTCTCTTACCAGACCGTGGATCAGAACCGTGTCAAAGGGAACCTGACCGGTATATTCCAGACCGGAGAAGATCATACGGGATACCCAGAACGTGATGATATCGTAGCCGGTAACGAGGGTGTTGGTGGGGTAGAAATACTTGAGATCTTCCGTTTCATGAGGCCAGCCCATGGTGGAGAAAGGCCACAGAGCGGAGGAGAACCAGGTGTCCAGGGTATCGGGGTCCTGGGTCATATGACCGCCGCACTTGGGACAAACGGTGCAGCCGTTCTTGGCAACCACGGTTTCGCCGCAGTCGTCGCAGTAATATGCCGGGATACGGTGACCCCACCACAGTTGACGGGAGATACACCAGTCCTGGCTGTTTTCCATCCAGTGGAAATAGTTCTTGTCGAAACGATCGGGAACGAAACGGATCCTGCCGTCACGAACCGCTTCAATGGCAGGCTCAGCCAGAGGCATCATACGGACAAACCACTGGAGACTGATCATAGGCTCGATGGTGGTGCCGCAGCGGTAACAGGTACCTACTTCGTGGGTGAGATCTTCGATTTCTGCCAGATAACCGCCGGCGCGCAGGTCTTCCAGAATGGCTTTGCGGGCTTCATAACGGTCCATGCCGGCGTATTTCGGATAATTTTCGGTAATCTTGGCGTCTTCCGTCAGTACAACTTCCATGGGGAGATGACAACGGCGACCTACTTCAAAGTCGTTGGGGTCATGGGCAGGGGTGATCTTAACACAACCGGTACCCTTGTCCAGCTTCGCGTGTTCATCGGCAACGATGGGAATACGGCGTCCGACCAGCGGCAGAACAACGTATTTGCCGATCATATGCTTGTATCGTTCATCATTGGGGTTTACGGCAACGGCAGTATCCCCCAGCATGGTTTCGGGACGGGTTGTAGCAACTTCCACATATCCGCCGCCGCCAACCAGGGGATAACGGAGATGCCAGAAATGACCCTGCTGTTCCTCATAATCCACTTCCGCATTGGAGATGGAGGTCTTGCAGTGCGGACACCAGTTGATGATACGTTCACCGCGGTAGATCAGACCCTTGTCATAGAGGCGCTGGAATACTTCGCGAACCGCTTCGCTGCAGCCTTCGTCCAGGGTAAAGCGTTCTCTGGACCAGTCGCAGGAAGAACCGAGCTTCTTCAGCTGGGAAATGATCCGTCCGCCGTACTGTTCCTTCCATGCCCATGCTCTGGTCAGGAAGCCGTCACGACCCAGATCTTCCTTGGTCAGACCTTCCTTACGCATAGCTTCCACAATTTTTGCTTCGGTTGCGATGGAAGCATGGTCGGTACCGGGGAGCCACAGGGTGGAGAAGCCTTTCATTCTCTTGTAACGGATCAGAATATCCTGGAGGGTGTTGTCCAGTGCATGACCCATGTGCAGCTGACCGGTGATGTTCGGCGGGGGAATAACGATGGAATAGTGGGGCTTGGAATGGTCGATGGTAGGCGTAAACAGCCCTTTTTCGCACCATTCCCCATAAATCCGGTCTTCAAAATCCGCCGGATTATAGGTCTTTGGCAGTTCTTTTCTCATAATCATACCTCAAAAATAATATAATAAATAATATATAAATAAGCCCGGAAAAACAAAAATCCCAATGCCGCAGGAGACCCCACTGCATCAGGACGCAAAAAACGCGGTACCACCCGATTTCGCCTGGTAAGAAGCGCACTCGTGTCTTTAACGCAGACGATACGTTCCGCCCTACTGAAAAAATTCAGGCGAAAAACTCAGGGACGACTTCTGCCCTCACACACACAGACTCACACCACCCGTCTGCTCTCTGCAGTATGCTTCCGGACATACTCATTCCCGTCATTGTTTTTCCAATATGTACAAATATTATACCACGCTGACGTGCATTTTGTCAAGACAGTTTGCGAAATACTTTCACCTTACCCTTTGCGGAAACGAACCTGTGTCAGCAGTACACCGATGAAGATCAGACCGCAGCCAAGGTATCCTCTGGACGTCATTCTTTCCTGCAGGATCAGCGCACCGCCGATGGCACTGAACATGGCTTCCGTGGACAGGATCACCGACGCCAGCGCAGGTTCCGCATTTTTCTGCCCCAGAATCTGACAGGTATACGCCACTCCCACGGACATCAGACCACCGTAGAGAATGGGGATCAGCGCCATTTGTACATCTGCCAGCGTATTCGGTTCAATCAGTCCCAGCAGCTGACCGCCGAACTGGAACACACCGCTGAGAATGGCACAGACCGCGAACTGGGTCATGGCAAAGCGCAGGGAATAGATCCGGTCGCCGAAACGGTCGATCACAATAATATGCACCGCAAAAAGTACCGCACAGCCGATCACCACAAGATCCTCACCGCTGACGGTAAAGCTTTCCGATACGGAAACAAAGAACAGTCCCACCGCCGCAAAAGCCACACCGAACCATGTGAACACGCTGGGACGTTTTTTCATAAACAGACCGATGATGGGTACGATGACCATATACAAAGCCGTAAGGAACCCCGCTCTCCCGGAGGAATCGGAATATCCGGCAGCATTGAACAGCGCGATTCCCAGCTGCTGGAGGGAGGATGCGGAAAACAGCACCACACCGCAGACAACGCCGGCGATCAGCGTGGTTTTCTTCATAGCGGGATCATCGGCATTTTTCTCAAAAAGACAGATGACCGGAATCAGGGAAATAGTACCCAGAGCGAACCGGATGGCATTGAATAAAAAGGAACCTACATGATCACTGCCGGCAGTCTGCGCTACAAAAGCGAATCCCCAGACCACGGCGGTAACGATGAGAAATACAAGTCCCTTGACCGTTGTTTTCTTTTCCATTACTGCAAATCCTTTGCTGAAATTTCCGTAACCGCAAGTTTGACGGGAACGGAAGAAATATGAAATAGTATAGCACAAAATGGGGATTTTGTAAATGATTTTTCGAAAATCGGTTTCTTTTCCGCCCGCCGGAACAGGGAATGATTTTGTAAAAATTCCTACATACTAAAATCATAAAACAGACACAGACTCCCCCTTGTGCTGTTCACAATTCTGTGGTATCCTTAATACAGAAGGAAACCTGTTTTAAAAATACATCCTGCCCATGGAGGTGACAGTATGGCAAATATGATGGATTATTTGGAGTGGCGCGGAGATCTGACCTTTGAAGCGTCCCCTTTCTGCGAGGTGGATAACCTGATCTTTTCCATGCTCGCATTCGTGGATTTTACAGGCATAGTGTCCGACGACCCGATGGACGGACCGGTACGCCTGTCCAACTGCGGAGAAAAGTTTTTCACCATGTATCCCGACGGACGGGACTACGGCGTGATCGTTCCGCAGAAGATCAACGATCTGCTTCTGAAAACCGCCGCATCTGCCCGGTTCGGGGAAGTATACGTGACCGGCTACCGGGATGAAGTGGATGAAGCGGCAGGAAAGCAGTTTGCGGCAGTTACTTTTATTCTGCCGGATAATTCCCTGTTCATCGCCTTCCGGGGAACGGATGACACACTTGTCGGCTGGCGTGAAGATTTTCAGCTGAGTTTTACCGCACCCGTACCCAGCCAGGAAAGTGCTGTGAAGTATGTACAGGAAATCAGCCGGCTGTATCGGGGCAAGATCCGTCTCGGCGGACATTCCAAAGGGGGCAATCTGGCTGTATTTGCCGCTGCATTCAGCAGTCCGTCCGTAAAAGAACGGATCATCACCGCCTACAGCAACGACGGACCCGGTTTCAATGAAGAAATCGTATCCCGTGAAGAATATATCTCCATGGAAAAACGCATCGTAACCTTTGTACCCCAGTCGTCCATTGTGGGAATGCTTCTTGCCATTAACGGGAGTTACCGCGTGGTAAAAAGCACCTCTCCCATGCTCCTGCAGCACGACCCCGGTTCCTGGCAGGTCCTGGGTCCGCGGTTTGAAACCATGCGCGGTCTGTCGGAGGAAGGGGAACGCAACAGCCGCCGCATCCGCAAATGGCTGAAAAGTATGAGCCACGAAGACCGCCGCGTTTTCACCGATACCCTCTTCCATGTTCTGGAAGCTACCGGCGCCGAAACGCTCCGCGATCTTACCGATGACACCTTCAAATCCATCTCTGCCATGATCCGCACCATCCGTGACCTTGAACCCGAACAGAAAAGCGAAATGCTTCGGTTCATCCGTCTCCTGTTCCAGAACGGTACAGGGAAAAACACGGAAAGCAAGTCCGCCGGCAAAGATATAGAATAAGCAGCACACATCCTCCTCCCGCGCATACACTTATAGTATCCGCGACAGAAATCGTTCGTGACCTGTGATTAAACGGAGCACGGCGGGGTATACTAAGGGCAGAGATCGGGGAAGATGAAAGGGAGGATGTGTATGATGACCGTCAAGCGTGGGGATATATATTATGCGGATCTGAGTCCGGTTGTGGGCAGTGAACAGGGTGGCGTGCGTCCTGTGCTGATCATTCAGAATGATGTGGGGAACCGGTACAGTCCGACTGTGATAGCGGCGGCGATCACAAGCAAGCTGGGGAAGGCACGTTTGCCCACCCACATTGATGTATATGCCAACCGTGTGGGACTGGCGAAAGATTCCGTGGTATTGCTGGAACAGATCCGGACGATAGACAAGAAGCGGCTGGGGGAGAAAATGGGACATCTGGACGACGAGGTAATGCGTGCGGTGGACGATGCCATAACCGTCAGTTTTGGGCTTGCGCCCCGTCCGGAGAATACAGCGCAGGGAACGGCAGCTATGGAAGAATTTACGTAAAAACAGAAAATAGGCGGTATTCATAGGCAAAAAACGAAAATAATTCAAAAAAAGACCTTGACAAACCATTTCATTTACGATACAATATTGTAAAGGCGATGACGGAGAGGTCCGTATCCCGAAGCCTTCTCAGAGAAGTGGCGGTGTCCCCAGGGACAAACGGTGCGAGCCATTGAAGGTGGGATAACGGAATGTAGCTCCCAAGCCGAAGGGAAGAAAGCCGGAATGGTACATAACAGCTGTCCGGTCAGTAGAACCCTTCCGTGACTGCTGCGTAAAGGCATAAGGTTTGATAGAACCTGAGGGGCGCGATGTTCAGCAGAACAGGCGCAATTTGAGTGGTACCGCGGACATAAGTTCGTCTCAAAGCAACACTTGTTTACTTTGAGGGGAGCTTTTTTTGTTGGGTAAGCACTGATTTGCTGTTTATTCAACAACTCCCCCGACGTGAAGGCACGTTGTACTTCTTTTGGAGGAAATATTTGTATGAAACAACAGATTACCGGACTGGAATTCAAGATCCAGGAAATGGCGAGCCGTATCCGTGAACTGCGGGAGATCATCGGATTCACCACAGCGGAAATGGCGGCAAAAACCGGCGTGGATGAGGCAGAATACATTGCCTGCGAAGCCGGGCTGAGTGACTTGAACTTTGCCTTTATCTACCGCTGCGCGCTGGTTCTTGGGGTAGACGTTACCGATATTATCGAAGGTAAATCCCCGACACTGGCAGGTTATACCCTGACCCGTAAAGGCGACGGCCAGGAGATCAACCATGCGCATGGCATGACCTACTACAATATGGCAGGTTCGTTCCGTAACCGTATCGCGGAACCTCTGTACGTAGAATTGGAATATAAAGAAGAAGCCCTCTGGCGCGATATTGAAATGACCACCCACGAAGGGCAGGAATTCGATATTGTTATCGAAGGTACGCTGAAGATCCAGATCGGGGAACACAGGGAAATCCTGCACGCCGGCGACACGATCTACTACGACA
The DNA here is from genome assembly GCA_017467815.1 of Clostridia bacterium. Taxonomy (GTDB): domain Bacteria; phylum Bacillota; class Clostridia; order Oscillospirales; family CAG-272; genus UMGS1696. The sequence continues at coordinate 39,506 of JAFUKI010000173.1, read as the reverse complement.
GCTCGATCCCCCACGGTATGATCGCCATAGACGGACAGAACTGTGTGTTCTACGCCATCGTTCTGAACCCCACCGGCGAGCCTGTACCGGAATTCTCCATTCCCGGCGCAGAACCCACCCAGAAACCCCGCCGTATCGGTGAAAAGAGCAATGAACGTGTATACCGCCGGTATATCGAAACCACCGAAGATGAAAACGGCACACCGGTCTCCATTCAGTTCAAGGATACCGATACATTCAATTTTGCCTTTGACCTGGTGGATGTACTGGGTAAGGAAAAGCCGGACAAGCTGGCGATGCAGTATGTGGGCAATGATCTGACCGCCCGTCAGTTCACCTTTGCGGATATGATGCATGAAAGTGCGCGCTGTGCCAACTATTTCACCGCACTGGGCATCAAAAAAGGCGACAGAGTTATGCTGGTACTCAAGCGTCACTGGCAGTACTGGCCGGCAATGCTGGGTCTGAACAAAATCGGTGCCATTGCCATTCCGGCGACCAATCAGCTTCTGTCCCACGACTTTACTTATCGCTTTGAAGCAGCGGGTGTTGCGGCGATTCTGTGTACCGCTGACGGAGATACCGCCCATCAGGTGGATATTGCCTGCGAATCCTATCACGGTCTGATTGCCAAGATCATGGTGGACGCATCCGGCAATCCTGTCACCAGAGAAGGCTGGCGTGATTTCAACGAAGAATACGCCCTGTACCGCAGTTCCTATCAGAGAAAAGAAGATTCTCCCTGCGGCGACGATCCCCTGCTGGCGTTCTTTACCTCCGGCACAACCGGCTACCCGAAGATCGCACTGCACAATCACAAATATCCTCTCGGTCATTTCCATACCGCAAAATACTGGCACTGCGTAGACCCGGACGGACTTCACTTTACCATTTCCGATACCGGCTGGGCGAAGTCCATGTGGGGTAAGCTATACGGTCAGTGGCTGTGCGAAGCGGCAACCTTTGTATACGACTTTGATCGTTTTGATGCATCGAAGATCCTGCCCATGTTCGGCAAATATCATATCACCACTTTCTGTGCACCGCCGACCATGTACCGTATGCTGATCAAGCAGGATCTGTCCCAGTACGATTTCAGTTCTCTGGAACACGCAACAACCGCCGGCGAAGCATTGAACCCCGAAGTATACAAGCAGTTTGAAAACGCAACGGGACTGCAGATCATGGAAGGCTTCGGTCAGTCTGAAACCACCTGTATGATCGCGAACCTTGCCGGTCAGAGTCACAAGATCGGTTCCATGGGTCGTCCCTGCCCGGTATACGATATTCACCTGCTGACATCCGACGGAGAAGAAGCGGCAGACGGTGAGACCGGCGAAATCTGTATCCGCGTAGCAGACGGCGTACCCTGCGGTCTGTTCATGGGATATTATCTGGACGAAGAAAAGACCGCCGAAGTATGGCACGACGGTTATTATCACACCGGCGACCTGGCATGGCGGGATGAAGACGAATTCCTGTGGTATGTTGGCCGTATTGATGACGTTATCAAGTCTTCCGGCTACCGTATCGGACCTTTTGAAATCGAAAATGTTATTATGGAACTGCCCTACGTACTGGAATGCGGCGTATCTGCTGCACCGGATGAAGTCCGCGGACAGGTTGTTAAGGCATCCATCGTTCTGACCAAGGGAACAGAGCCTACGGAAGAACTGAAAAAGGAAATCCAGGATTACGTCAAGCACAACACCGCACCGTACAAGTATCCGAGAATCGTTGTATTCAAGGATGAATTGCCCAAGACGGTAAGCGGCAAGATTATCCGGAACAAACTTTGATAATTTTCTGAATGTTTTGTGATAGGTATTGCAATTTGCCCAAAAATGCGATACAATAAAACCATCTTATCAAAGGAGTGTATTTACCATGGATTTTGATGTAAAAGAATTGATCGAAAAAGCGATTGAAGCTCTGAAAGCCGACGACAATCTGCTGGAAAACTTCAAGAAAGAACCCGTAAAGACTCTGGAAAAACTGCTGAAGATCGACCTGCCGGACGAAAAACTGGACGCGGTCGTCGACGGTATCAAAGCAAAACTGGCCATCGACGATGTATCCGACGTTCTCGGTAAGCTGGGTGGTCTGTTCGGAAAGAAATAATCGTTTTGCTGTATAATGCAGGGAGGGAGAAAAACTTTTGCGAAAAAGTCTTTCTCCCTCCCGAAGATTTTTAAAGCAATTCTTCAGTATCCGCTTCCCCTTAAAAAACAGAATAAAGGGGGGGATAACAGGAATATGGTTTATTGCAGACTGTCTGTATTGTGATATACGACAGTCTTTTTTTGTTTTTTCAGAGAAACAATGGGTCGGGTAGATGGCATTTGCGTGCGTGTCCTGCATTTTCCCATCGTACGGGTGGTTCCGGAATACCGCCGCAGGATCCAGGGATTTATTCAGACACTTTTACCGGTTCGACCACACCGTTGATCAGATCGGCAAGGGTAATGCTTCCCAGATAATTTTCAATCATGGCGTCCATGGTGCGCCATAAGGGCAGGGTGATGCACGTACCGGCACGGGAACAGGTTTCACCTTCACATTCCGGACAGCCGACAGGAGTAAGCCCACCCTCGGCAGCTTTGATGATCTCCCCTACCGTGTATTCTTCCGGTGCTTTGCATAAACGGTATCCGCCGGATTTTCCGCGTTTGCTGTCCAGAAGTTTGCAGTGGCATAGGGAAGCAACGATGGCCTCCAGGTATTTCATGGAAATATCCTCCCGCTTGGCAACGTCTCCCAGCGAAAGATAACCTTCTTCGGCGTACTGTGCCATGTCCGCCATGACCCGCAGTGCATACCGACCTTTTGTTGAGATCATCATACAGCTGTACCGTCCTTTCCTGAAGTGAATGCCGATAAACCCGAAATTTTTCCCGAAAAAGCCTGACTGTTTGGCATTTTTCCAAAACGATTCCGGTCAGCATTTACTTGATACAACATAATTATAATATATATTCCGGCAGATTGCAATAGTTTTTCTGGAATTCACACAAATACAGAAGGAATTGTTTTCCGTATACACCACCTGGAAAAATCCGATGGATCAGTAGGGTCTGTTGTTTATGTTCCGGGATCTTTTCCGCATCCGATGTTCGCGCCAGCCTGCTTTGATGAATACATAGGCGATGGAGAACACAATGATGGAGATCAGCGTAGCCTTGAAGAATCTGCCCTTGGAAAATTCCCGGATACGGGCAAGGAAATACAGAAACTCACTGCGGGTCACGCTGGATGTGGTGATCAGATTACAGCTTCCCAGAATCCGATCCCCCATGAGAACCGTGATCGTACCGGCAGTCTGACCGGCGGAAATCGGCGCATTCAGGGAATCCTCATAGGTGTTGTAGCTGTAGCGGATGTCTTCGGAGACAATGGTGCTGGTGGGAAGGTAAACCGTGATACTGGTTTCCGGTACCAGGGTTACATAATCCAGTGCAGAGGAAAGATTCACCGGCAGTTCACAGACGATCTTGTCCTGCCGCAGAACTTCGATGTATGTAAAGGATTCAAATGCCCAGTCAAATAACCGGATGGCGTTGGCATAGCTGTAGATTTCCCCCTCAACCTCCTTGCCGCCCATAACGATCGCCAGATAGGTCAGACCGCTCGCCGGATCTTCCGCCACTGCGCAGATGCAGTAGCCGCCCTGACTGGTGGAACCCGCATTCATGCCGATGGCACGCTTGTAAAAATAACCGCTGTTGTAGAATTTGGAAATCAGACTGTTGCGGTTGTAGAGGTTCCGGTAATCGCTCTGGTTGGTGGCTTCCATAACATATTTCGGGGTGGAAACGATTTCCATAAAAAGCGGAATGGTGTAGGCGTGTCTGGCAATGATCGCCGTATCTGCAATGGTCGTCACCATGGAATCGCTGTGCAGACCCATGGGATTGGTGTAATGGGTGTCGTAAGCGCCCAGCTGTGTGGCTTTTTCATTCATCAATGCCACGAAATCCTCAACGGAACCGGCGGCAGTGTAAGCCAGAGCAATCACCGCATCGTTGGCATTGTTTACCAGAGCCGCATACAATAACTGCTCAACGGTCACAATCTCACCCGCTGTCAGCCCCATTTTGATTCCGCCGGAAGCTTTCAGCATTTCTTCCGTGATCAGAACGCTCTGGGTCAGGTTGTTTCCCAACTGCTCAATGGATACAATACCTGCCATGATTTTGGCAGTAGCCGTAGGATAGATCCGTTCCGTTTCCCCTTTGGCAAACAGAATCTGGTCGTTTTCAAAATTATACAGATAGGCGCCCGTGCAGTTCTCGATGATGGGCAAACCGTTTTCGTCAAGGACTTCCTCTTCTTCGGCGGCAAGGGGAACCATGCATAAAATCAGCTCAAGAAACGCAAGCAGAACGGTGAAAATCCGTTTCATCCTGCCGCATCCGGGTTTCAGAAACATATTCCTTCTCCTTCCATATTCGAAAAATACGCTTCTGCCGCTTCAGCATCGGCGGCAATCTGTCGGGACAGTGCCTCCACATCGGGGAACTTCTGCTCATCCCGCAGCCTTTTGTACAGGGAAAGCCGTATATTCTGATCGTACAGATCCCCCTGAAAATGGAGTATATAGGTTTCCAGCGTGATATCCGCCGTGTCACTGTTTACGGTAGGACGGGACCCGATATTGCACACACCGGGATAATCGCGGCAGATCCCGTTTTCATCCGTGAAGGATACCCGGCAGATGTAGATACCGTGAGCCGGTACCGCTTTTCCATGGGGCATCCGCTGGTTGATGGTGGGAAAACCGATGGTACGACCCAACTGCTTCCCGTGTTCAACAGGGGCGGAGATCCGATAAGGACCGCCCAGAAGGGACACCGCTTCCTCCATGTTCCCGGCGGTTATCAGCCCACGGATCCGGGAAGAAGATACCGTCTCTCCTCTGTCATCCACATACGCATCCACGATCCGCACCGGTACACCGGCAGCTTTGCCCATTTCCGCCAGATCCGCCGCCGTCCACCTGCCGCCGCATCCGAAACGGAAATTGAATCCGCATACAATGGCAGCCGGCGCAAATGCGTTCTGCAAATGTTCACGGAAGAATGCCTCTCCGTCCAGGTGGGATACCTCGGCAAAATCAGCCAGAACCAGCCACCGGACACCGCATTCTTCCAAAAGTGCCGCAGATTCCTCCCTGGTTGTCAGCAGAACATCGGCTTTGGGAAGGGAAGTGAAGCTCCAGACCGCAACGGGCAAGGGAGATTCCCCACCCAACTGTCCGGCAGCATCTGCGGCATCATTCAGCAGTTTTCTGTGTCCGGGATGTACACCGTCAAAAAATCCCAGCGCCCATACAGCCCCCTTCGGAACCCTTTCTGCGCTGTTTTTCAGCGAAATCATCTGCATGATCAATATACCTTCAGCGCAAACACGGGACATACCGCCGTACAGTATCCGCACAGCACACATTTGTCCATGTCAACCTGCGCCCGTTTTCTGATTGTATTTGACGGAATTTCCGCCATTTCCATAAAATCCCCCGAAAAATCGTAAGGATTGTCTTCTTCTTCGTTCTGTATTTCCCCAATGACCAGCGCATTCTGGGGACACCGCTTCACACAGTTTCCGCAGGCTTCGCAGTATTCCTCAATCCGCAGCTGCCGGTTCTGCTTTTTCAGCTGATGAACGGATGCTTCGGGGAAGGCGCCGTCGGTGAAGTAGGCAATATTGGCATCCACTTCCGCTTCCGACTGCATACCTACCGCGACGGAATCTATAAACGGCTTGGACAACACAAAATCAAAGGCTTCTCCGGCGTTTTTGTACAAGTGTCCGCCACCCAGTGCCTTCATACCGAAAATACCGCATCCGACCGCGTGAAGTCTGGTCAGCGCATTTTCCATTTCCGCCGCAGTTCCGTCCGCAATACCGATGCCGGCTTTGTTGAACAGAGGATGCACTACATCCAGCGGCGTGCCTTCCTCATGCAGGAGCAAAGCTCCTTCCACAGCGGCAATGTGATGGGTGGAAATACCCACTGCGCCGATGATTCCTTTTTCCCGCAGCTCGAATAAACAGTCCAGCGCTTCTTTGTGACCTCTGAGGGTGTGGATGCTCTCCTGTTCGTGGAGCATAAATATGTCGATCCGATCTCTGTCCAGTGCTTTTCTGGCTTCCTCAACGGCGGAAATTGCCCCCGCCCTGTCATAACAGTAGCTTTTGGAGGAAATCACCACATCTTCCGGACGACGGCACTTCTTCAGTCCTGCCCGGATGTGTTCGTAATTCCGGTAATACTGGGCAGTATCCAGAAAGTTGATCCCTCTATCAAACGCATAAGCCAGAACCTCTCCGGCACGGTCTGCGGGGAGATTCGCCTGCAGGGGACCGACGGTAAGGGAACCTACCGCAAGTCTGGTTACAGGCGGAATACGGGGAGACAGAATCCGTTTTTCCGGTACTCTGCTCCCCGCTGCAAAATCAAGCTTTTCCGTTTTATACACCCAGATACTCCTTCAGAAGAGCCGCGATCAGTTCGTACCGGTCAATACGGCGGATCAGACCTCTGGCATTCTTATGATTGGTGATATACGTAGGATCTTCCGTAAGAATATATCCTACCAGCTGGTCAATGGGCTGATGCCCTTTTTCAGTCAGAGCATCATAAACAGCGCGGAGCATCTGTCGTCTTTCTCTGTCACGATCCTCCTCATGAATGGAGAAAGTGATCGTTTTTTCCATATCATTTTTCTGCATATTTACTCCTTATTCTTCAGCCGATTTCGGGAATCGGAGATGGATTGTTGATGATTTGCGGGTTCAGTTTTCCTTGTACAGGGGATACTTTTCGCAAAGTGCCTTTACTTCTGCGCGGATGGTGTCGGCATTGCCTTCGAAATCCTTGGCAGCCATACCGATCAGACGAGCCAGAGTCTTCATATCTTCTTCCACCAGACCGCGGCTGGTTACGGCAGGAGTACCGATGCGGATACCGCTGGTAACAAAGGGGGACTGGGGATCGTTGGGGATGGCATTCTTGTTTACAGTGATGCCCACTTCATCCAGACGATGTTCGAATTCCTTACCGGTCAGATCGAAGGGACGCAGGTCGCACAGCATCAGATGGTTGTCCGTACCGCCGGAAACCAGCTTGAAGCCTTCTGCCAGCAGACCTTCTGCCAGTGCCTGTGCATTCTTCACGATCTGCTGCTGATATGCCTTGAATGCAGGCTGCAGTGCTTCACCGAAGGAAACTGCCTTGGCAGCGATCACGTGCATCAGAGGACCGCCCTGTGTACCGGGGAAGATCGCCTTGTTGATGGCCTTGCCCAGTTCTTCTCTGCACATAATCATACCGCCTCTGGGACCACGGAGGGTTTTGTGGGTGGTAGTGGTAACGATGTCGGCATAGGGTACCGGAGAGGGATGAAGTCCGGCGGCAACCAGACCGGCAATGTGCGCCATGTCCACCATAAAGTAAGCGCCTACTTCCTTGGCAACCCTGGAGATGCGCTCGAAGTCGATAACACGGGGATAAGCGGATGCACCGGCAACGATCAGCTTGGGCTTGTGTTCTCTCGCCAGCTTTTCCAGAGTCGCATAATCCAGAATACCGTCGTCGTCCACACCGTAGGGAATGAAGTTGTAATACATACCGGAAATGTTGACCGGGCTTCCGTGGGTCAGATGACCGCCGCATGCCAGATCCATACCGAGAACGGTATCACCGGGTTTCAGCAGAGCAAAATATACGGCAGTATTGGCCTGGGCACCGCTGTGGGGCTGTACGTTTACAAATTCTGCACCGAACAGTTCCTTGGCACGGGCAATGGCGATATCTTCTGCCTTGTCAACTACCTGACAGCCGCCGTAATAACGCTTACCGGAATAACCTTCCGCATATTTATTGGTCAAAGGGCTGCCCATTGCGAGCATGACCGCTTCGGATACTACGTTTTCAGACGCGATCAGTTCGATACCGTCTCTCTGTCTTGCCAGCTCTTCCGCCACAACGGAACCGATTTCCGGATCCATCTGGGAGAGCAGTGCGATCTGCTTGTCTACACTCATTTTCTACCTCCAGATACCGCTATTGAACAGTATTGCATTATAATAATTCTTATGTATACTATTATATCAATAATCCACATAAATTGCAATATGAATTATAGGATAAATCTTTAATTTTTTTGTAAGCCGACCGGGACAGTGACGAGAACAGCTGCCTTCTTTTCGCTATTTTGGGGAAATATGCGCAAATAACCGCATATCCCGGTTTTGACGGAAGCCGTAAACCCTTCTGTTTTTTAAATATCCTTGAATATTTTTGACCTGATTTGTAAACATTTTCAAAAAACATAATGAATATACAGAACATAGTAGCCATTTTGCATTGTTTCTGTAAATTAAATTAAAAATATTTCTGTGGCTATTGACAATATGCATAGTAAAGTGGTATAATTTATATGCACGGATTTTTCATTTTTTGTTCGTGCCCATTTATGTCACGGAGGGCGGTTTGTTCATGCATATCCCCAGAATTCTGCTGACCGCTTCCGCAAAAGGCGGCGTCGGAAAATCCACTACAGCTGCCGGAGCGGCAATGCAGTACGCAGCCCTCGGCAGGAAAGTCCTTCTTGTGGATTGTGATACGGCGTCCCGCAGTCTGGAACTTTTTTTCGATATGGAGAACGCACCGCTGTTCCACCTGGGGGATGTGATCCTGGAGCGTTGTCTCCCCGAAGCGGCATATTTCACACCCGTACCCGATAAATACCCCACGCTGTATTTCTGCGCCTCTCCCCTGCGCCGTCAGGAAGAGGAGATCAGCGAAAAATACGGCAGCATGGCAAAGGGCATTCTCCATGGATGCACCGAATTGGCAAAGGGGTTTGATATCGTCATTCTGGACACCGGCAGCGGATACAATATCCCGGAAACTCTGACAGCCCTGGCGGATACAGTGCTTGTCTGTACAGAACAGAGTCCCACATCCATCCGCGCGGCATCCTATACAGCGTCCCAGCTGGCGGGAATGCAGAATGTGAAACTGACCAGACTGGTCATCTGCAGTTTCGATATACGTGCCGCATCCAAAGGTCAGAGAGCAGGCATGATTTCCATGATCGATACCAGCGGTCTGAAATGCGTGGGTGTTGTGCCTCTTGACAAAACACTGCTGGCAGCACAGGAAAAAGGAAAAGTTCCCTCCTCCCGATCCGCAGCCATGACAGCTTACGCCAATATTGTACGCCGTCTGACGGGGTATGATGTGCCCTTGTTCTCCGGAATGCGGGGCATGAAGCGTAGCCGGGCATTATAAGCCTCTCTGCATCGTTTATATTGGCAGATTTTTATATTGTTAGTAAGAAATTCATTCATATAGTATTGAGAAAGGAACGGTTTAACCAATGGACATTGCATTGATCGCTGATGACACCAAGAAAGAGTTGATGACTCAGTTTTGTATTGCGTACTGTGGTATTCTTTCCAAGCACCACATTTGCGCAACCAGCACTACCGGTAAGTATGTGCAGGAAGCCACAGGGCTTGAAATTGAGAAATTGCTGCCCGGATCCCACGGCGGAGAACAGCAGATTACATCCCGTATTTCCTATAATGAAATTGATGTACTTCTGTATTTCCGGTCCACAACCCCCAAGCAGCTTTATGATGAAAGCGAACATAATCTTCTGCGTATGTGTGATGTACACAATGTTCCTGTAGCCACCAATATTGCAACAGCCGAAGTGCTGATCTGTGCGCTGGATCACGGTGATCTGGACTGGCGTGAAATCGTCAACCCGAAATCCGACTACAACCGCCGCAGACGAGGTCTGTCTTATTGAGCCAATCCGAATTACAGCTTTCCGCATCCGTCTGAACCATGATCCGGTCGGATGGCAGGAAAGCTTTTTTCTTTATCTGATAACGGACAAATAGGAGATAGAATATGATAAAATTATTATGCCTCGGCGACGTTGTGGGCAAATGCGGACTGGAATATCTGGAAAGCGGCGTTATGCGTGACCTGCACCGGAAATACAAGCCGGATCTTGTGATCGTAAACGGGGAAAACGCAGCCGAAGGAAACGGTCTCTGCAAGGATGCCGCAGAACGGCTGTACGAATGCGGTGCGGATGTGATCACCGGCGGAAACCATACCTGGAAACGGCGGGATCTGTACCGGATGCTGGACGACGGGGAGTACCTGATCCGTCCTGCCAATTATCCGGCAGAAGCACCGGGCATGGGATATACCCTGGTGGAAGCGGCAGGCTACACGGTGCTGGTGATGAATCTGCTGGGCTGTGTGTATATGGAACCGCTGAACTCCCCGTTTGAGACCATGGACCGTATTCTCGCCAAGGAAAACGGACGGTACGATATTGCGGTGTGCGATTTCCATGCGGAAGCCACCAGTGAAAAACTGGCATTGGCAAGACACGCCGACGGACGACTTTCCGCCATCTGGGGCACACACACCCATATTCCCACAGCGGATATACGGATTCTGCCGGGCGGGACGGGATACATCACGGACCTTGGCATGTGCGGCTCGGATGCCGGGATACTGGGGGTAAAAACAGAATGTATTCTCCACAAATTCCGGGTGAAAACTCCGGTTGTGTTTGAGCCGGCGGAAGGATCCCCGGTGGTAAACGGCGCCTATTTTGAAATTGACACGGGAAGCCGGAAATGCACAAAGGCGGAACGGGTATCCATGTAACGCCGGAAACTGATGAAAAATGCTTTTCTGCCATTGTTTACTGATATTCCGACGACCTGGATGACGTAATCCCGCATTTCCCGCAATGGGCGAACTGGAACTGCGATATAATCCCATAAAAAACGGCTGCCGCATTAAAAAATGTGACAGCCGATATTTTTATTAGGGCATTACAGCTTTGCGAGTGCGCCGAAGTCTTCCTTCAGATGTGTGTAAAGCCCCTTGTAAATGTTGTAGAATGCATCATAGCGAGCGGTGTTTTCCCCATCGCTTTCGGTCTTGGTACGGGTGGAAACAATCGCGTCACACGCTTCGGGTACGGACTTGTAAATACCGGCACCGACCATCGCCAGGATCGCAACACCCAGCGCCGGTCCCTCGTCGGAGGTAACGGTTACGGTGGGCATACCGAATACATCTGCCAGCATCTTGCGCCACAGAGGACTCTTGCCGCCGCCGCCGCAGACACGCATATCCGCCGGAGCAACGCCCATTTCATCCAGTACGCCGAGACAGTCGTTCAGAGAGTAGCAGACCCCTTCCATTACGGAGCGGATCAGATCGCCTCTGTTGTGCATAGCGGACAGACCCACAAAGCATCCGCGGCAGTCCGGGTCCAGATGGGGTGTTCTTTCACCCATCAGATAGGGCAGATACAGAAGACGGTTCGCGCCGATGGGGGAGTTCTCCGCTTCCTTGTCCATGATCACGTAAGGATCGGTGTTTTCTCCTTCTGCCTGTGCGATTTCGGGGGTGCATACCGTGTCTCTCAGCCAGCGCAGGGAAAGACCGGCTGCCTGGGTAACGCCCATAACGTGCCATGCACCGGGAACAGCACAGCAGAACGTGTGAACTCTGCCGGCAGGGTCAATGGTGATCTCATCCGTATGGGCAAATACAACGCCGCTTGTACCGATGGTGGTAAACGCACGACCGTCCGCTACAACACCCATACCTACAGCCGCCGCCGCATTGTCACCTGCACCGCCCACAACGGGGGTACCGGCTGCCAGACCGCACTGACCTGCAACTTCTTCGGTAACATACCCGGTAATTTCGGGAGATTCGTAAACCTTGCCCAGCAGCGCCTTGTCAATACCCAGCTTTTCCAGTACCTCATCGGACCAGCAGCGTCCGGGTACATCCAGCAGCTGCATACCGCTGGCGTCGGAAACTTCGGTGGCATATTCACCGGTAAGCATCAGACGGATGTAATCCTTCGGCAGGAGAATGTGGGCACATTTTGCATACACTTCCGGCTCATGCTTCTTAACCCACATGATCTTGGAAGCGGTAAACCCGGTGAGGGCAGGGTTGGCAGTGATGGCGATCAGCCGTTCACGACCTACCAGCGCTTCGATTTCCGCACATTCTTCCGCCGTTCTCTGGTCGCACCAAATGATGGAAGGACGGAGAATGTTGTTGTCCTTGTCCAGCATGACCAGTCCGTGCATCTGACCGGAAATACCGATACCGGCAACATCTTCCTTTGCGATACCGCTGTCTTTCATAACATTGGCAACGGTACCCTTTACAGCATTCCACCAATCGGCAGGATCCTGTTCTGCCCAACCGTTTTTCGGCTGGTACAGGGGGTATTCGATGGTGGAAGAAGTGATTTTTACGCCGTTTGTATCAAACAGTACGGTTTTTGTGCCGGACGTGCCGACATCAATACCTAATGTATATTTCATATCAATCTCCAGCAAATATTATTTACTCTTCAGCTTTGCGGGAACGGTACCCAGCAGTTCACAGCTTACCGTGTCTGGCTGGTGACCGCCCACATGGAAAACAATTTCTCCGTCCGGCTCGGTTCTTGTCCCGTCTGCCAGAACAGCCTTGACCCAGTATTTGTCCACCTTCACCGAAACGGAAGCACTCTCACCGGCATCCAGCTTTACAGAAGCAAGTCCGCAGAGCTGATACAGCGGTACAGGCGTGCGGGAATCCGTATAGGAAGCGTATACCTGCACTTTTTCGATGCCTTCCCTGGAACCGGTGTTGGTCAGCGTGCAGGAGATCTCGTAGGCTTCCCCGGTTTCCTGAGCTAACTTTACATCGGAGTAGGCAAAGGACGTGTAGGACAGACCGTATCCGAAAGGATAGAGCGGCTTGCCGGTGAAATAACGGTAGGTGCGCTCCGTCATGGCATAATCGGTGATCGGGGGGAGTACGGTTTCGCTGCGGTAGAAGGTCAGAGGCAGTTTCCCGCTGGGGGAATATTTTCCCGCAATCAGCCTTGCCGCCGCCAGACCGCCCACAGCACCGGGATACCATCCGTGGATGATCGCCCTGGCATGGGAGGTGAGCTTTTCACCCAGATCCACCGCACTGCCGGCAAGGGTGATCACGATGACATTCTCACATACATCGCAAACCTTTTCGGCAAGCTCCATCTGTGTGGGGGGAAGGGCAAGCTGCTTCTTGTCCCCGCCGTCGAAAAATGCGTTCTGTATACCGTTTTCTTCTCCTTCGATATGACAGTCCAGACCCAGCACCAGAACGGTAATATCCGCATTTTTGGCATACGCCACGCCTTCGCTGATCATATTGGTAAACCCGGAGCAGTCGTTTTTGTTGGCTGTCCAGATATTGCATCCTTTTGCCGCACGGACATGGGCATTCCGGAAAACCCTGCGAACACCGTCGGCAACGGTAATATATTCCGAAGCCATGCCGTTGTAGTTGCCTTCCAGCGCCGTGACAGACATGGCATTGGGACCGATCACCGCAATTTTACAGGACGTATCCGGATCAAGAGGAAGGAATCCGTCATTTTTCAGAAGCACCAGACACTGCTCAGCCGCTGTCAGATTCAGTTCCCTGTGTTCCGCACAGTCCAGCTTGTCAAAGGGAATGTCGGAATAGGGGCGCACTTCCTCGAATTCACCCAGCAGATGACGGATCTCAAAGAGCTTCACAGCCGCTTCGGTAATGTCGTCTTCCGTGATGAGATCCTGTTCGTACGCTTCCATCAGATGTACATACGCCTCACCGCAGTTGAGATGACAGCCCTTGGTCAGAGCCGCCGCCGCCGCTTCCGGAAGGGTCTCCACAAAATGATGGTTCTCACTGATGTCCCGGATCGCACCGCAGTCGGATACATAATACCCGTCAAAGTGCCACTGATCCCGGAGAATCTCCTGCATAAGTTTCCCGGAGGCACAACAGGGTTCACCGTCGGTCCGGTTGTAGGCACCCATAACCCCGGCGACACCCGCTTTCACAGCCCATTCAAAGGCAGGAAGATAGGTTTCCCACAGATCGTGTTCACTGACCTCGGCATTGAAGGAATGACGAAGGGATTCCGGTCCCGAATGTACGGCAAAATGCTTGGCACAGGCGGCGGATTTCAGAAATGCACCGTCACCCTGCAGACCTTTGATGTAGGACACGCCCAGCATGGCAGTGAGATAGGGGTCTTCCCCGAAGGTCTCCTGCCCTCTGCCCCATCTGGGATCTCTGAAAATATTGATGTTGGGTGTCCAGAAGGTCAGATTCTTGTAAATATCGAAGTCACCGTGCTCTGCACTGTTGTTGTATTTGGCACGTGCTTCCGTGGATACAGCATCACCGATCTTCCCGATCAGTGCGGGATCAAAGGTGGAAGCAAGGGCAATGGCGTGGGGAAAAACCGTAGCCATGCCGCTTCTTGCCAGACCGTGTGATGCTTCGTTCCACCAGTTGTGCTCTCTGATGCCCAGTCTCTCAATAGCCGGAGAGTTGTAGAGAAGCTGGGAGATCTTCTCCTCAACGGTCATCCGGCTTACGAGAGAAGCGGCACGCATCCTTATATTTTCTTTGGTCATATCGGCAATCAGAACAGAATGCGGTTCATTACATTTTCCAGATATTCCTGTCTGCCGCTGCTTACGGATACATCACCCATAGCCAGTGCATGGGCTTCCAGTTCTTCGATGGTAGCGCACTTGTCCATGATCTTCTTGCCGATACCGTCGTTGTAGCTTGCATAACGGTCAGCTACAAACTTGTCGATGGTGCCGTCTTCGATGATGGCAGCAGCCTTGCGCAGACCCAGTGCAAATGCATCCATACCGGCGATGTAGGAGTATGCGATGTCTTCCCAGGTGTTGGAACCGCGGCGTGCTTTTGCGTCAAAGTTCAGACCGCCGTTGGTGAAGCCGCCGGCTTTCAGCACTTCGATCATGCAGAAAGTGGTGTCGTAAACATTGGTGGGGAACTGGTCGGTATCCCAGCCCAGCAGCATATCGCCCTGGTTTGCGTCGATGGAACCGAATGCACCGTTTACTCTTGCGGTAGCCAGTTCATGCTGGAAGGTGTGACCTGCCAGAGTAGCGTGGTTTGCTTCGATGTTCAGACGGAAATCCTTGTCCAGACCGTACTTGCGCAGGAAGCCGCAAACGGTAGCTGCGTCAAAGTCGTACTGATGCTTGGTGGGTTCTTTCGGCTTGGGTTCGATGTAGAAGTCACCCTTGAAACCGATGGAACGGGCATAAGCGGAGGTCAGCTGGAGCAGATAGCCCAGGTTGTCCAGTTCCAGACCCATATCGGTGTTCAGCAGGGTTTCGTAACCTTCTCTGCCGCCCCAGTATACATAACCGTTACCGCCCAGCTTAACGGTGATTTCCATAGCCTTCTTGATCTGTGCCGCAGCAAAAGCGAAAACATCCGCATTGGGAGAAGTACCGGCACCGTGCATATAACGGGGATTGCCGAAGCAGTTTGCAGTACCCCACAGAACTTTCTTGTCGTATTTCTTCATCAGCTCAGCCAGCAGGTCGGAGATCTCGTCCAGGCGGGCATTGCTTTCTGCCAGAGAACTTCCTTCGGGGGCGATGTCACGGTCGTGGAAGCAGAAATAATCAATGGACAGCTTGTTCATGAATTCAAATGCGGCGTATGCCTTGTTTCTGGCAATTTCCATGGGATCGGAAGCGCCGTAGTTCTTGGTCATGGAACCGACACCGAACATATCGGAGCCTTCCGCACACATGGTATGCCAGTAGGACATAGCAAACTTCAGGTGTTCACGCATGGTTTTGCCGGCGATTACTTCGTCGGGATTGTAATAATGGAATGCCATGGGATTGGTGCTCTTTGCCCCTTCGTACTTTACATAAGGGATGTCTGCAAAAAATTCTTTCATGTATTTTGTCCTCCGTAGAATAAAAATTTCAATAAAACCCCAATTTACTTGGGTACTATCTACATTTTACAATATAGCCATTGATTTTTCTCGTCATTTACAGTATAATTTATAGACAAAATTTGTCTTTTTGGAGTTATGCCATGTTTTATGAACTGAAGCATTCCCTTGCCGCGGATTATTTTCAGGTAGAGTCGGCGACCAATATGGTTTTTCCGTCCCATATGCACCATTGTTTTGAGCTGCTGACCCTGCGGGAAGGGGAAATGCAGGTGGATGTGGATGACAGAAGATATACCCTGCATCCGGGGGACACACTGATGATTTTCCCCAACCAGATCCATTCCCTACATTGCGTGGAGCACAGCCGTCATGTCCTGATTCTGTTCTCCCCGAAACTGGTCAGCGCCTATACGAAAAAAATCGCCGCCAAAAAACCGGAAGACAATTTTTTCGCGCCCGATCCCTTTTATCTGGACAAACTGGAGCAGCTGCTGTACCGGCAGGCAGGGATATTGGAGATCAAAGGACTTCTGTACGATTTCTGTGCGGCATTTGACACCGATGCGGTGTACAAAGAAGCGGACACCTCCTCCCTGACCCTGATCTGCAATATTTTCCGGTTTATAGAACAGAACTACACCGGGAACTGCACCCTGTCGGACCTGGTGAAATACACGGGTTACGATTACGCCTACCTGTCCCGGTATTTCAAGAAAAACGTAGGGATTTCCTTCAACGATTATGTGAACCAGTACCGGATCAGCCAGGCGTGTTATCTTCTGCAGAACGGGGAGATGACGGTACTTGAAGTATCCAACGAATGCGGATTCAATTCCCTGCGGAGCATGAACCGGAATTTCAAGGAACAGATGGGCATCCCCCCGGCAGAATACAGACGGAAGTTCCGATAAAAAGAAAATCAGAGATACAAATATATACAGAAAAGGCAGAGACATAAAATCCTCTGCCTTTTTGCCTATTTACATGAAATATATTATTTTGTATCGCCGTCAAGCTCAATTTTCGCTTTTGTACCTGCACCTACATGAATTTCCATCCAGTCCAATGCTGCAAAAGCACCCATCGTATCGGTGTCAAACATAAGATCCACATCGGAGCACTTGTTTACCGCATCGTAGTAGAACAGATCCGGATTCGTATCAAATCCGGAATAATCCGTCACACCGTCGGGAGAACAGGTGTTGCCCGGAATGACGGCTTCACGGTCGGTGGTGATCAGCGCTATCTTGCGGTAGGTATCCGCGCCGCTGAGGAAGCTGTCCTTGTAGGATTTGATGGTATTCTCACGGCTGTAAAACCTCCGTTCTACAGATGAAAATTTCTGGAATTTATAGTATTATTATACCATAAATTGTTTGAAAAGTATTGCATATAATTGCACAATTCCCCCGTTTTTCCGGCGAATAATATAACTTTTTTGACCTGCGCACCCGATATGCAAAAACCGGAGACACGTGCATCCGTATCTCCGGTTCTGTTGTATTGCTGTATGGTTTTATGCTGTAACAATATTGGCTGCTTCTTTGAATTCGGGCAGATTCTTGGCATCTTCGCGCATCTTGTACTTCAGAATCTTTCCGGCAGCATTCATGGGGAAGCTGTCCACGAAGGTAACGTATCTGGGCGTCTTGTGCTTTGCCATGTGATCCATAACATACTGCTTGATCTCTTCCGCCGTGCATTCCACATCCGGCTTCAGAATGACACACGCCATGATTTCCTCACCGTACTGCTTGTCGGGTACACCGATAACCTGTACGTCGGATACCTTTGGATGGGTGTAGATGAAGTCTTCGATTTCCTTGGGGTAAATGTTTTCACCGCCGCGGATGATCATATCCTTGATTCTGCCGGTGATCTTGTAGTTTCCGTCGGGCAGACGTCTTGCCAGGTCGCCGGTATGGAGCCAACCGTCCTTGTCGATAGCGGCAGCGGTTGCGGCAGGCATCTTGTAATAGCCCTTCATAATGTTGTAGCCGCGCGCCACAAATTCGCCGTCCACATTGTCGGGCAGATCTTCGCCGGTTTCGGGATCCACGATCTTGCATTCCACACCGTAAAAAGCACGTCCTACAGTGTTTACACGGGTTTCGATGGAGTCATCGGTAGAGCTCTGGGTACAGCCGGGGGCAGCTTCGGTCTGACCGTACACAATGGTGATTTCGCTCATGTGCATTTTTTCCACCACTTCTTCCATGACCTTGACAGGGCAGGGAGAACCAGCCATGATTCCGGTACGCATATGGGAGAAGTCGGTCTTGGGGAAATCTTCGTGTCCCAGCATGGCGATGAACATGGTAGGCACCCCGTGGAAGCAGGTGATTTTTTCTTTATTGATGCAGTAAAGTCCCTTTCTGGGTGAGAATGCGGAGATGGGAGACATGGTAACACCGTGGGTCATGGAAGCGGTCATAGCCAGTACCATGCCGAAGCAGTGGAACATGGGTACCTGGATCATCATCCGGTCCGCTGTGGACAGATCCATACGGTCACCGATGGACTTACCGTCGTTTACAATATTATAATGGGTCAGCATAACACCCTTGGGGAAACCGGTGGTGCCGGAGGTGTACTGCATATTGCAGACGTCATGCTTGTTGATCATAGCGGCACGGCGGTATACAACTTCCACAGGGGTCTTTTCTGCCTGTGCCATGGCTTCGTCCCAGGTCCAGCAGCCTTTCTGCTTGGATTCTATGGTAATAACATTGCGCAGGAAGGGCAGCTTGCGGCTGTGGATGGGCTTGACCTCATCGTTCTGTTCCAGTTCGGGAACCAGCTGCTTGATGATGCCCACATAGTCAGAGTCCTTGTAGCCGTCGGTCATGACCAGTGTGTGGGTATCGGACTGACGGAGCAGGTATTCCGCTTCGTGGATTTTATAGGCGGTGTTTACGGTAACGAGAACCGCACCGATCTTGACGGATGCCCAGAAGGTGATGAACCATGCCGGAACATTGGTTGCCCAGATGGCTACATGGTCCCCCTGCTTCACGCCCATGGAAATCAGAGCACGGGCAAAGGTATCTACATCATCCCGGAATTCGGGATAGGTTCTGGTGTAATCAAATTCAGTGTAGCGGAAGGCGTACTGATCCGGGAATTCTTCACACATCCGGTCCAGTACCTGAGGGAAGGTCAGATCGATCAGCTGATCCTTTTCCCATACATAGTATCCGTCACCGCGCTTGCTTGTCTGGAGTCTGCTGTTGTCCTTGTCCATGCCCAGATATTGGGACATGAAGTGGGCGTAATGGGGGAATACGATACCGGCATCGGACAGTTCGGGATCGTACTGCTTGAGCCATTCCAGAGAAATGTAGCCTTCATAATTCAGGGAACGCAGAGCCTTCATGTATTCCGCCATGGGGGGCAGATCCCCTTCCCCTACCAGACGGTATTCCACCTTGCCGTCCACCATCACGGAGTCCTTGATATGGCAGTGCTTGATGTAAGCACCCAGATTGTTGATGGTGGTTTCGGGCATTTCGTTATTGTAGCGGTAGGGATGGTTCCAGTCCCAGAGTGCGCCCACACTGTCGCTGCCAATCTGTGCAAGTACATCGGCAAGACGGGCGGAATCGGAATATACACCGTTGGTTTCGATCAGGAGCATAACGCCGGCTTCTTCCGCAATGGGAGCCAGAATTCTCATAGGTTCGATGACATTTTCATCGGGAAAATCGGTAGTAATCTCGGCAGTGAGGTCACCGAGAACACGGATATAAGGCGTACCGAGGGCAGAGGCAAGGGCAATATATTCCTTCAGTTCCGCGATGGATTCTTCGTGCTTGTCGGCAAAACGCAGAGCACAGCCGGAAGAAAGACAGCAGATTTCCAGTTTCAGCTGCCTCAGGGTAGCTTTGGTGTCTTCAATGTTTTTGGGGAGGAAGGGAGAGGCGTGAACGGAGAAAATATCGTTCCCCAGTCCGCGCACTTCAATGCCGTGGAAGCCGAAATCTTTCGCCAATGTATAAATATCCGTCCAGGCAAAATCAGGACAACCCAATGTGGAAAATGAGAGTTTCATATGTGTAGAGTCCTTTCGTTGTAGATGTATACGGAATACAGAGAAAATAAAAAACGCTCCATCCCGTCAGACAAGATTCTGACAGAGACAAAAGCGAACAAAACTTCCGCGGTACCCCTCTGTTTGGTAAAGAATATACTCACTTTAACCGGCACAACACGATGCCTTTCCCGGATAACGGTGGGATGCCGTTCATGTCTACTGACCTGATTCTCTGTCAACCGTTATAAGAATCGGGAGTTCGGATGACTGCTGTGGGGTGAGAGCATCGAAACCGACCGCTGTCTCGCACCAACCGACAGTTCTCTGACGACTTTTATCCGATGGGTTTTCCCCAGTCATTGCATTTCGTTTATTATGTTACATAGTATACCACAATCTGTTTTGTCTGTCAAGTGGGAATTATATGAATTTTTATACAAATATGCTGTGTTATCATGCATTCTGACAGTAATGTACCCTGTAAAAATGCAAAAGAGACTGCCGAAAGATTTCTCGATCCGACAGTCTCCTGACGATACTATATTTCCAGCTTTTCCTTTAAATACATCCCCGTCCATGATTCCGGCACTTCGCAGATTTCCTCCGGCGTACCGCAGGCGATCACCGTGCCGCCTTTGTCACCGCCTTCGGGACCCATGTCGATGATGTAATCCGCGGTTTTGATCATGTCCAGATTGTGTTCGATCACCACAACCGAGTTCCCCTGTTCCACAAGACGGTTCAGCACCGTAATCAGCTTTTCCACATCCGCTGTGTGCAGACCTGTGGTGGGTTCGTCCAGAATGTAGATCGTCCGACCGGTCTGACGCTTGGACAGTTCCGTTGCCAGCTTCACTCTCTGGGCTTCGCCGCCGGACAGTGTGGTGGAGGACTGGCCGATCTTCACATATCCCAGACCCACATCACAAAGCAGTCTGAGCCGGGACGCAATCTTGGGAATTTCCGAGAAGAACGCCGCCCCTTCCTCCGCTGTCATTTCCAGTACATCCGCAATGGTTTTCTCCTTGTACTTCACTTCCAGCGTTTCTCTGTTGTACCGCTTGCCTTTGCAGACATCACAGGTAACATATACATCGGAGAGAAAATGCATTTCGATCCGCTTTACACCGTCACCCTCGCAGGCTTCACAGCGTCCGCCCTTGGTGTTGAAGGAAAACCGTCCTGCATTGTAGCCCCGCAGCTTGGCGGAAGGCGTGGATGCGAACAGGGTGCGGATATCGTTGAACAGACCTGTGTAGGTGGCAGGGTTGGATCGGGGTGTACGGCCGATGGGACTCTGGTCAATGGCAATGATCTTGTCCAGATGCTCCTCCCCTTCGATCCGTGTGTGGGCGCCGGGGTAGGTGATGGCGCGGTTCAGATCGTGGGCGAGAACCCGGTAGAGAATGCTGTTGATCAGGGAAGATTTCCCGGAACCGGAGACCCCCGTTACACAGACAAACATCCCCAGAGGAATGGATACATCAATATTTTTTAAGTTGTTCTCTCTGGCGCCGACAATTTTCAGCCAGTTTCCGTTTCCGGCACGGCGAACCTTGGGCACAGCGATCTTCTTCCGTCCCGACAGATAATCCCCGGTCAGGGATGCTGTGTTGGCGGCAACTTCTTCCGGCGTTCCGCAGGCAATGATCTCGCCGCCGTGTATACCAGCACCGGGACCGATATCCACAAGATAATCCGCCGCCGCCATAGTTTCTTCGTCATGCTCCACCACGATCACACTGTTGCCCTGATCCCGCAGTTTTTTCAGCGTGGCGATGAGCTTGGTATTGTCTCTCTGGTGGAGACCGATGGAAGGCTCGTCCAGGATGTACAGCACCCCGGCAAGGCTGGAACCGATTTGTGTGGCAAGCCGTATCCTCTGTGCTTCACCGCCGGACAGTGTACCGGAACTCCGTGACAGGGTGAGGTATTCCAGTCCCACACTGATGAGGAATCCAAGCCGGCTGCGCAGTTCCTTGAGAATTTCTCTGGCAATGGTCATTTCCGTATCGGTAAAAGTAAGTCCGTTGACAAACTCCAGCGCTTCCGTAACGGAAAGAGCGCAGAACTGGGCAATATTCAACCCGCCGATGGTTACGGAAACAGCCTCTTTGTTCAGACGTGCGCCGTGACATTCGGGACAGGTGGTATCGGTGAGAAACTGTTCGTAATACTCCGCATTGAACGCACCCGGCTGTGCCCGTTCTTCGATCATTTTGATCAGACCGGCGTAGTACAGCGTCTGGGTCTGGGAACGGTTGCCGAAATAGCGTGTGGCGGTAACGGGCGTGGGCCATCCGTACAGGAGCGCATCCATCGCCGCCGGCGGGAAATCCTGTATGGGCATATGCAGACTGGCACCGAGGGGTTCGATTACGGCAGCAATCACCGGCCCGTTCCAGCTGTCTTCCGTCAGGGTCTTGAAGCCGTTCACACAGATTGCGCCGTCATCCAGGGAAAGGGAAGGATCCGGCAGGATCTTATCCGGTGTGGCAGAACGCATGACACCCAGCCCGGCACAGCGGGGACAGGCACCGAAGGGATTGTTGAAAGAGAACATACGGGGTTCCAGTTCCCCGAAGCTGATGCCGTGTTCCACACAGGCGTAATTGGTGGAAAACTCAATTTCCGTCCCCTGTCCTTCTCTGGGCATGGTAACGCAGAGAACAAACCCATCCGCTTCCCGCAGAGCACATTCCACGGAATCCGAAACACGGGTGCGTATCTCCGGCTTGATTACAATACGGTCGATCACAAGCTCAATGCTGTGTTTCCTGTTTTTGTCCAGCTCCACATCTTCGTTCAGATCATACAGAATCCCATCCGCCCGGACACGGACATAACCGTTCTTTCTGGCATCCGCAAAAACCTTTTCATGCCGTCCCTTCTTGCCGCGGACAACGGGGGCGAGGATCATCAGT
The DNA here is from genome assembly GCA_017467815.1 of Clostridia bacterium. GTDB lineage: Bacteria > Bacillota > Clostridia > Oscillospirales > CAG-272 > UMGS1696. The sequence goes on along the minus strand of JAFUKI010000173.1, from coordinate 16,710 downwards.
CTTTCCCCTTCCGGCATTTCCATGATCTTGTCGATAATGGTTTCCGTGGTGGTCTGGCGGATCTCCTTGCCGCATACGGGACAATGGGGGATCCCCAGGCGTGCGTACAGAAGACGGAGATAGTCGTAGATCTCCGTAACGGTTCCGACGGTGGAACGGGGGTTTTTGGAAGTGGTTTTCTGGTCGATGGAAATGGCAGGGGACAATCCTTCGATGGAATCAATATCCGGCTTGTCCAGCTGACCGAGGAACATCCGGGCATAGGAGGAAAGGGATTCCACAAACCGTCTGTGTCCCTCTGCATATAAAGTATCAAACGCCAGGGAGGACTTTCCCGATCCGGACAAACCGGTCATAACCACCAGCTTGTCCCGGGGAATGGTCACATCCACATTTTTTAAGTTATTCATCCGTGCACCACGGATCACAATATTTTCAGGCATATACTATTCCTTTAATTTTCATATGTTTCGTCCGATCCATCCGGATACGCCGCAGATACTGCAGTGCTGGGAGAGCGTCCCTCTGCTGCGATCTGTGCCAGCCGGGGGATCATTTCGTCGCTCCGCAGTTTGTCATCCCGATAGGCTTTACGCAGCAGGGCGGAGGGGATGAATTCATCGTATTTTTCAAAAACAGGGGCTTCCGTTTCCCCGATCAGGGATTCCAGATCCACACCTTCCGCCGCGGTTTTTTCCGCCAGCATACGGATCAGATCGTCCCCGCTGCCCCCTTCCAGTTTGAAGGTCATGTAGTGGCATCCTTCAAATTCCAGCCCCGACAGGCGGAAAGTACCGGCATTCCGTACCAGATACCGTCTGAGGGTGCGGAAAGAACGGGTGCCGAGCCAGGGGAACAATGCCCATGTGTAACCGCCCAGCCGCAGAATGGAATGATCGCACAAACCGGTGTTCCGGGCAAGTGCTCTGGCCACTCTCAGCCGCTTCAGGGCGCCTTCTTTCAGATAGGGGTATTCAGTATCTTCTCTGAGAACCTGCCGCATACGTTCCAGAATCCGGGTGTGTACCTCGCCGTAATCTCCCGGCCAGGCAACTTCCATTTTTCCGCGTACCGGCTTAACGTAAATCAGATGTCTGGGCAAATCCAGATCTTCCACTTCCCAGACCCGTCCGGCAAGAGCAAACCGATCCCCCACCGGCGGCGGACTGTTGAGAATCCCGATCTCATCCGATTCACACCGTACCGTATAGTCATCGGTATCCTTGAACACGGCGTAGAATTTGAAGGAGTTCACCAGCCGTTCTCCCCGCAGACCCAAGATCAGTTCGCGGTCTTCCGTCATTTCCAGCCAATCGTTCTGGATCATGGAGAGCATCAGGGTCTTGTAATCCTCTTTGGTCACATACCGGAAAGGCGGCAGTGCCATAACCCGTTCCGCAAGAGAGGCAGGCGTCAGAGCACCGGCAGCCGCCAGAACGGACAGAGTCTGCTGGAACATCAGGCTGTACGGCTGCTTACGGATATTCGGCGGTTCAATAAAGCGTTCTTCAATGTACAGCTGTACCACCGCAATGGCTTTCAGAAGTTCCCAGGGAATCAGCTGGGGCAGTGGCGTGTTGGGCAGGGGATTTTCTTCCCGGAATACCATCATCATTTCCGGCGGATCCCCCCGTCTGCCGCTTCGTCCCAGCCTCTGCAGGAAGGAGGAAACGGTGTTGGGCGCGCCGGACTGGATCACTCTTTCCAGACGACCGATATCGATCCCCAGTTCCATGGTCACAGTAGCACAGACCACGTGCCGGAGATCATCGTCCTTCATCCGCATTTCCGCTTCTTCCCGGATGGAGGCGGAGAGAAAACCGTGGTGGATGAGAAATACATCCGGCTCTCCCCGACGTTCTGCAATCTGCCGCAGAGTAGCGGTTACATATTCGGTTTCTTCACGGGAATTGGAGAACACAATGGCTTTCCGGTCCCTTGTGCAGTCGTAGATATATTCATACCCCAGATCCAGCGAAATGGCGTCATTTCCGGCGTTTTCCGCAGAGGGAATCTCCGCCACATCCTTTTCCTTGATGTAGAAATGCTCCATACCGAGCCGCCACTTGATCTTCGCCGGGGTGATTTCCGGAACAATGGTCTGCCGTCCGCTTGCCGCACCCAGCCATGCCGCCGCCCGATCCATATCCCCGATGGTGGCGGACAGACCGATCCGTCGCGGAGATACACCGGTGCGTTCCCTGAGACGGGCAAGCTGACAGAGGATCTGGTTTCCCCGGTCGGTTCCGGTCAGGGTGTGGATTTCGTCAATGATTATATACCGCAGATCCCCGAACAGCCGCAGAAGATCGCTGTTTCTGTGGATCAGCATACCTTCCAGGGATTCCGGCGTGATCTGCAGAATCCCCTTGGGGTCTTTCATTACCTTATTCTTATGGGACGCCGCCACATCCCCGTGCCAGTGATAAACGGGAATGCCTGTCTCACTGCACAGCTCCGTGATTCTGCCGAACTGGTCGTTGATCAGGGATTTCAGCGGCGCAATGTAGACAGCCCCTACGGATTGGGGCATATCTTCATAAAATTCCGACAGGATCGGGAAAAAAGCCGCTTCCGTTTTGCCCGATGCCGTCTGGGAAGGAAGAAGGAGGTTGTTGTCCGTGTGAAACAGCACATCCGCTGCCGCAACCTGTATCTCACTGAGATGATCCCATCCGCGGGCATAGATGAATTCCCGGATAAATGGGGAATATGAATCAAAAACAGACATAACATACCTCCATAATTACTGCACTTCTTAAAATTCCAGGTCCTCCATGGTGATCTTCGCACCGGGAGAGGGAACAGGCGTATTCTCGGCAGGAACATCCTGTGCCTGATTGGGATCGGCTGTGCTGTGAGCCATGCCGCCGAAAATTTCCGCGAATCCCTTTTCCGGATTGGTCAGCAGCAGATCCAGCAGGGTTACATAATCCCGGATGATTTCTCTGGGCGTGACCATGGTATCCGCACCGGCGCGGGAGAGGGAGTCGGTCAGAAACAGAATCATCTGTTCTTCCGAAACCGTCGGGGTGTATCCGTGGTATTCCCCGTGCAGGGCAGTCAGACGGATAACCAGTGCCAGCAGTTCACTGTCGGACAGCCGCTTCAGCCGCAGAACGGGGGACATAATACTCCGCAGTCCCTCACCCCCGAACCGACCGTCGGAAAGCCGGCTGCGCAATGCCTCATAACTGAACAGTCCGCGCCGGTTGTCTTCCAGAAACTGAGGCGTCCCGCCGAATACGATCATCAGACCGGGAGCACGTCCCTGCATGGTGTCATTGAACATGGCAAGAATTTTTTCGTAGTTGTTTTCTCTGGAAAGCCGGTTGGAGATCTTGAACAGGTTCACACATTCGTCGATGAATATGCAGAGTCCGGCATATCCCACCAGTCTGGCAAAAGCGGTGATCAGTTTCAGATGATCGTACCAGTTGTCATCGTTGATGATGGAAATGGAACGGATCTCCAGTGCCTGTCTGGCTTCCGTCCGGGTGTTGTATTCCCCCCTGAACCAGCGCAGACAAGCGGACATTTTCAAGTCATCCTCCGCACGGTAAGCATTGTAGTATTCCCGCATGACAATGGCGAAATCGAATCCGCCCACATCGCTTTCCAAAGCCCGGACTGTCTGAAGGATCCGCTTCCCGAAAGCCTCGTCGAAAGCGGCGGAATCCACGTCCATGCCCTCATCGGTCAGAGAATCCCGGATCTGGCTGAACCAGCGGCTGATGATCACCGGCAGCGCTCCTCCGTCCGGCTGGGTCTTGCAGGCAAGATTTTTCATCAGTTCTCTGTAGGTGGCAAGCCCGGCACCGCCCGATGCGGACAGCTTTCTTTCCGGGGAAAGGTCACAGTCCGCCGTCAGAAACCCTTTGTCCAGGGCATATCCACGGGCGAGCTGAATCAGAAAACTCTTTCCGGAACCGTATCGCCCGATAATGAACTTACAGCTTCCTTCCCCGTCGGCAACTCTGGATAAGGATGTGGTCAGTGCTTCCACCTCATCCAGCCGCCCGATGGCAATATAGGGCGCTCCCGCTCTGGGTACAACACCGGCAGACAGCGCGGACAGCAAAGTGCCCAAAATCCGTCTCGGTACTTTCTTTACATTCAGGTTCTGCTCCACGTTTCCGCTTCCTCCCTGTAATCATCCAATATATGAAAATCTTTCCCCGTTCCGCTGTCTTCTATGAGAATATCTCCGATCATATCTAAGAAAATTTCGTTTACAGCATCTGCAACCTGTCCCGGGAAAACGTCCCGTTCTCTGCAGAATCCGCCGAAATCCCCCGACAAAAGTGCGCGGACTGCCGCTTTTTCCAGAGCATATTCCGCTTCCGATACAGCAGAGATCGTCTCGGCTTCTTCTGTTGCCGCCGCAAATTCTGCTTCGGGATCCGCCATAACAGCCGTTCCCAGGATCTCCTCCGCAGTATCGGTGGACAATCCGCCCGACACTTCCTCTTGGGGAATATCATCCATGTCACAGAAAACGTCCTCCGGGGGAACAGCAAAGGAAATATCGTCTGTCAGCCGCTCCGTATTGCCCCAGGATGCCGCTTCAATCGCTCCGGCGGAAGCAAAATCAAATCCGGAAGTATCCGCTTCGTACTGCTTAAGATAATCCGGTTCCGCACCGATACCCTTGCGACGCTTGCTTTCCACAACCGGTTCTTCCCCGAAATAGGCATCCACCAGCTGCTTGTCCGCGGGGGAAATCCCCTCAGCACCCAGCTTGGACTTGATCCGCAGCTTCAGCCGCAGCCGGTTTTCCGCATACTTGACAATATCCGTAACAAATTTCCGTGTTTCCGGCGGACGGATGCAGGAATGAAAGGAAATATCGATCCGTCTTTTCACATCCGTCTGGGCAATGGCACCGCAGTAAGCATCACGGGTCAGCCTGTACGTGCGGTCCAGAACGAAAATATCCCGTTTTTTCTGCCACGCATCCATCAGCACATGGCAGAGCGCACCCCGTATTTCGGTGTCATATTCCGCCTTGTTTACATTGTAATACCGGCTCTTGCGGTAATCGTAATCCGAATAGGCTTCGATCAGAATATCCGCAAGGGTTTCCATATCTCTTTTGTCCGCTTCTTTGATAAAATCCAGATAAAATTCCTTGAACTGCGCCTTCCGCACGATCTCCGGCAGAATGGCTGACAGACAGGCGGGCAGGGGGACATCGTGGATCATGGAATAATCCGGTACCCATTCTCCGAGGTAACTGTCCAGCCGGGGATATGCCTGCCGGTAGTGAATCCATAACCGGCACAGAATCTCAATTCCCTCCGCCGGCGGAATCAGATGGGGCAGATTCAGAATCTCAAATACATACAGTACAATATACGCCATATCCGCCTGAAGATATACCCCGGCTTTCGCCTGATCCCGGAACCACAGATAGTACCCCAGCTGCCGGCTGTTCATCTGGGCATATTGGGGCACATAGGCGAAAAAGGGAACAGGCTCCCTGCCGTCTTCGGGTCTGCCGGCTCTGCCGTGACTGATCTGTGCGTCATGGGCAAAACGACCGTAGAAGGAAAAATCATTGATCCACCGGCGTATGGTGATCTGCCGTATCAGCCAGCCGCTTCCGTCCCGCTGGGAAAGGGTCTCGCCGGCTGTGGACTTCTGTTTCGGCTGGACGGGAAGATCGTTGAAATCCACATCCTCCCCCTGCTTGCCGCCATTCCAGCCTCTCTGTTCTTTTCCGTAGGATTTGTACCCGTCACCGGAATATACGGAAGTTTTGTACGCAGGCACACGGTCGGCAGAACGCACAGGACGGGCGGCAGGCGCATCTTCTCTGCGGGGCGGAATCTTTTCACCCGCAGCCTCTTTTTCACCGGCAGACGCATCAACCGGTACTGTATCCGTTGTACGTCCCTCAAAGGAAGGCTGACGGTAACTCTTTGTCCGGGTCACGGGAAGCGACCAGAAATCTTCCGTAATTTCATCGGCATTTTCACCGGATTGTTTCTTCTCATCCCACATAACAGCCCCTCCTTTTTCGGAAAATCAAACATTAGTTCGTATTCTTTTATTATAGCACAGTACAGGAAATTTTGCAATGGGGGAAGCTTTATTTTCTGTATTCTTTTTGGGATTTTCGGACTGCGGAAGAATTTCCATACAAGTCCCCATAAGAATTCATAAATTTTCTATTGTCTAATCCGGTTTTTATGGTATAATATATATTGTATGTAAATTCTATCCCATAATCGGAAAATGAAAGGGTCTGTTATGCAAAGCAATGCTTTAAAAGAATATATCCTCTCCGGCGGTATTGACAGCACACTGCTGGAAGATCTGTCCGTAAACGAAGCCGATATTGCCGCCCAGAGAACACGGTATGCCGACGCCTGTGACGCTTTCGGCGCAAAATACGGCGATGACGGCGAAGTATCCCTGTATTCCGTAGGCGGACGCAGTGAAATTTCCGGCAACCACACCGACCATAACCACGGCAGAGTGATTGCAGCCAGCGTAAACCTGGACATCCTGGCTTTTGCCAAACCCACCGATAACGGCGTGGTCCGCATCCAGTCCGCCGGATTCCCGGAAGATATCGTAACCCCCGATGCCATCGAAGATCCCGATCCCGCAAAATATTATACTTCCGCATCCATCATTGCCGGTATGCAGAAAGCATTTCTCAATGCCGGTTATGCGGTAGGCGGTTTTGATGCCTATACCACCTCCAACGTACTGAAGGGATCCGGCATCAGCTCTTCCGCGGCTTTTGAAGTCATGGTGGGCAATATCCTGAACCACCTGTACAACGACGGCAAGGTATCCAATGTGGAGATCGCAAAAATGGCACAGTATGCGGAAAACGTGTACTTCGGCAAACCCTGCGGCCTGATGGACCAGACAGCCTGCGCGGTAGGCGGATTCATCACCATCGACTTTGCCGATCCGAAAAATCCCGTAATCGAAAAACTGGACTTTGACATGACCGCGGCAGGTTATGCGCTGTGCATTGTCAACACCGGCGGCAACCACGCGGACCTGAACGAAGATTATGCTTCCGTGCCGGCAGAAATGAAGAGCGTGGCGAAGGAACTGGGCGTGTCCGTTCTCAGAGAAACCACGGCAGAAGCACTGCTTGAGAATATCGTCCGCATCCGTGGAACCTGCGGTGACAGAGCCGTTATGCGCGCCATGCATTTCTTCGCGGAAAATGAACGGGTTGACAAACAGGTAAACGCCCTGCGCTGTAAGGATTTTGTCCACTTCAAAAACGGCGTGGTCGCCAGCGGCAACTCCAGCTTCAAGTATCTGCAGAATGTATTTACCACCAAGAATGTCCATGAACAGGGTCTGTCCCTGGCACTGTGCCTGACGGAAAGATTCCTTGCCGGAACGGAAGGTGTGTGCAGAGTACACGGCGGCGGTTTTGCCGGAACGATCCAGGCATTTGTGCCCATGTCCAAGACCGAAGAATATGCGGCGTACATGAACGGTGTATTCGGCGAAGGTGCCTGCCATGTTCTGTGTATTCGCCGTGCCGGTGCTGTACAGGTGGTGAAATAAGCCATGAAGCCGGATAAAAACATAGACGTAAAAGGAGTTTTCCGCAAGCTGGGGACGCTGCTTCTGAATTTCATCCTGCTGTACGGCGCGTTCCGTATCATCATTGCCCTCGGCGAAAAACTGCAGCTGCCGATCATCTATTATATCGGTACCACTGTATATATGGTAGCTCTGGCAGGACTGATCATTGCTTTCTATATTCTGAACGGCTACAGCTTTGATAAACCCAAGGTGATGCCGGAAGATCTGCCTGCGGATTGGACGACCGCACAGAAGCAGGAATATTTAGACAAGCTGGCTGCCGGCAGAGAAAAAGGAAAGAAGCTCTTATATGTTCTGCTGCCCATGGTCGTTACCGTGGCAATCAGTTACATAGAGCTGTGGCTGTTCTCATGAAAATAAAAATCATATCCCTTGGCGGAACCACGGAAAAAGGATACGAGACCCTGTGCGGAGAGTATTACAAACGAATGGGCAGCGGTACGGTGGAAACCCGCGACCTGAAACCGGAAGCCCTGTCCTCCGACCCCTCTCCGGCAGAGATCCGCAATGCACTGGAAAAGGAAGCCGACCGTATACTGGCGGAAATTCCCAGACAGTATTATGTGATTGCCCTGTGCGTGGAGGGGAAACAGACTTCCTCCGAAGAACTGGCAGCCATGCTTGACAATGCGGCTTTGTCCGGCAAAAGCGGCGCGGCGTTTATCATCGGTTCTTCCTACGGTCTGTCGGAACGGGTGAAAAAGGCGGCGGATTTCCGTCTGTCCCTCTCCCGCCTGACTCTGCCCCATAAGTTAGCCAGACTGGTGCTCAGCGAAGCGGTATACCGTGCTTTCGAGATCAACAAAGGTTCTCGATACCATAAGTAAAGGATCGGATCTTCGACAGAAAATCCTACAGAAAATGAGTTACAATATTGAGAAATATAAGAAATACCTGTCCCGGATCGCAGCGGCAGTGATCGTATTCGGGATAGCATTCGCCGTATTTCCCCATGTGATTGAAAAATACGGGGAGAAACCGGAAGAATCGGCAGGTGTGGAGACAAATTCCCAGCTGATGATCCCGGAAACGGACAGTACGGAAACCGCAGAGCCGGAATCTGAAACAACGGCGGACACAACGGAAACCACCGCTGAAACAACCCCGATTCTGCCGGAAACCGTGAAAGAAGACAAAAACATAGTCAACGTGATCGACACGGCACTGCTTTCCGGCGAACATACCGACATTCCCGGCAAAGAATCCCTTGCCGCCGAAGGATATGCGGATTCGCAGAAACCGTGGAATCACGATACCATGCGCCTCGGACGGATCACCCTGCCCATGGAACTGCCGGACGCATACTCCATTTCCACCATGGATGTGGAGAAAATCGTATACAAATACCCGGATGATACCGGCGAAATCACCGTCAGCACCGTAACCGAACAGGCAGAACGTCCCGTACTGTCCCTGTACATGGGTTATATGCTGTACGATGACGGGGAATACACCCAGCTGCTGTACAAAAACGGGAAATCCATGATGCGGTTTGACGAAACCCAGATCAAGCCGGGGTATACCAGGGACAAATACGGCACACCCCTGTTCTACCGCTGGAAATGGGATGCGGAAGAAGGCATGGTCAAGGTATGGTACAAACTGTCCTACGACGGCTCCGCCTTTGCATTTGCGGAATATGACGATGAACGGGACAACAGAGGTCTGTATTTCGATTATCCTGCCTCCTACGGCGTGACCGACAATACCGCACTGACAAAGGTCTGGGAAGAAGAGGAAGCTCTGGAGACCAGACTGCAGGAAGAAGCGGACGCCAAGCAGGAAAAGGATGAAGAATGGCAGGAATGGTATGACACGCTGGTGAATGAAGAAAAGCGGAACCGGGTGTTCTACGAAAGACAGCAAGAAGAAAAAGCAGAGGAGATCAATTCCCCCCGGTACGAAAAGCCGCTGATCGCCTATTATAAAAACGAAACGGATCTGACCGGTCATAAGTTTATGCAAGCCTTCAATTTCCGCTCCGGTCTGTCCGCAGTAACGGAAAACACCGACCGTGGTGCGTTGTATTTCATCAATGAATACGGCAACAAGGTCATGGGTCAGGTGCAGTCCTATTACTGGGAAGCCTATGAACGGTATGTAATATCATCCTACCGTATGCCTCTCACAAACGGCATTGAATCCATCGGATCCTTCTATCTGGATCACGGACTGGTACGGGTGCGGAAGCAGATCATCGACTATTCCGGACTGCTGGTGTACAATGTGATCCGCGTCATCATTGATGAGGATGTACTTGTGGACCGAAACGGTAAGGAACACGCCCTGCCTGCCGGATTTACACTGCGCGGCTACAGCGACGGTATGATCCTTCTGGAAAAGAACGGCAGATTCGGCGTGATGGATTACACGGGCAACTGGATTGCGGAACCGATCTATGCCGCCGCAGATCCCTTCGTGGACGGTCTGGCAGCACTGACCACCGCAGACGGACGGGTGGGTATGATCGACACGGAAGGGAATATCGTGCTCCCCTTTGCCTATGAATATATTTCTCAGGCATCCTCCGGTCTGGTTGTGGCATACGATGCCGAACTGGGCTGGCAGGCATTCCAGATCATGGAAAAATAAAAAATACTAACGACAAAGGAAACGATCATCATGGCACTGTTTGGAAAGAAAAATAACGAAATGCCCGAAGAACAGAATACACCCGGTACCGCGCCGGAACAGAACAAAGCGTCCGGACTGGATTTCAACCGCTATTTTCTGGCAGAACGCCGGGTATTTCTGGAAAATATAAGCTACGAAACCACCAAACCCGAAGCCGGCGCACAGGGCTACAAGCTGACCGGCAAGGATACAGTTGTGGCGCAGGTGCTGGGCAATACAGGTGTGAAAGTGACCTATAACCGTACCCTCAGATTTGAACCGGAAGGACCTTTCGTACTGTCCGTATCCTTTGCGGTAATGCTGGTATTCAACCCCGGCACAAGGGACGAAGTGGACTGGAAAACCGTGGACGTGGCAGCGGAATTCCGCAAAAACTGTATGCCCATCATAGCAAACATCTCCTCCCGTATTGCACTTCTGGTAGGCGAAATCACCTCCGCCAGCGGCAATCCCCCGGTGATCATCGGCATGATGCCCGGTCAGCCGCAGCAGCAGAACTGAATCATGGAATATTTTTGCCGGAGGATTTTTTGCATGAAAATTCTCCGGCAGTTTTACGATGCAAAAATAAAACACTGCAGAAATGCTCAGTAATACAAACTGTGATTTCTGCAGTATTTTTATTATACAATCCGTCTGTTTGAAACTTTGTTTCCGGTTAAACTCCGTATTCCGATCATTCCCGTCCGCCGATCACTTCGACCTTCAGCAGATTTGTGGTACCCGGAAGACCAACCGGCACACCGGCACAGACAACCACACGATCTCCCTCGGAAACAACGTCGATCTGCTTGGCACAGTCGATGGCGTGGCGGATCAGGTTTTCCTGGCTTTCCTGCAGTCTGGCAAGAACCGGGTAAACACCCCAGGAGAGCGCCAGCTGATGGTAGGTTTTTTCGATGGGAGTAGCGGCGACGATGGGCTGGGTGGGACGGAACTTGGACATACGGCGGGCGCTTCTGCCGGATGCGGTCATGGTGATAATGGCACCGGCGCGGCTGTCCTTGGCGGTGGTGCAGGCAGCGTCGCAGATGGCGTTGGTGATGTCGTCGTAATCCATTTTGTAGCTCATGTTGTCGTAGGCGTTGAGCAGTACCGCATCCTGTTCCGCCTGTTCTGCAATTTTTGCCATAGCAGCCACAGCACGGAGAGGGTATTTGCCCACCGCAGTTTCACCGGAGAGCATTACGGCGCTGGTACCGTCAAATACCGCATTGGCAACATCGGAAATTTCGGCTCTGGTGGGGTTGGAGTGTTCGATCATGGACTCCAGCATCTGGGTGGCGGTGATGACCATTTTGCCGCTTTGGTAGCAGGCTTTGATAAACCGCTTCTGAATACCCGGCAGTTTTTCAAAATTCACTTCCACACCCATGTCCCCTCTGGCAACCATAATACCGTCGGATTCATTCAGGATCTCGTCAAAATTGTCCACACCTTCCAGATTCTCGATCTTGGAGATGATCTTGATGTCGTGACCACCGTTGTAGTCGAGGAATTTCCGCATTCCGATCACATCCGCCTTGTTCCGCATGAAGCTGGCAGCAATAAAGTCCACATCCTGCTCAATACCGAAGATCAGGTCACTCTTGTCCTTGTCGCTGAGATGGACCATGTCCAGATGAATGTTTGGGATATTCACACCCTTGCCGCTTTTGATCACGCCGCCATAGGCAACAGTACAGCGGATCTCCTTGTCCGTGCATTCCAGGACAGTCAGGGAAATATTGCCGTCATCCAGCAGAACGGCATCCCCCGCCTTCAGTTCTTTCGGCAGATTCGGATAGGTAATGGAAACCTTCGTGCTGTCACCGATCACATCTTCCGTGGTCAGGGTAAATATGTTCCCTGTCTGCAGTACTGCTTCCCCATCAGCAAATTTACATAAACGGATCTCCGGTCCCTTGGTGTCCAGCATGATCGCAAGAGGCACCTGCAGACGGGTTCTTGCTTTTTTCAATCGGTCGATCACTTCAGCGTGTTCTTCATGTGTACCGTGGGAGAAGTTCAGCCGCGCCACATTCATACCCGCCCGGATGAGCTTTTCTATCATTTCTTCACTGTTGGACGCAGGTCCCAGTGTACATACGATTTTTGTTTTCAGCATAGATATGTCCTCCTGACATATTCGAAAATTTACCTATTATATACTATAGCAGATTTTTCGGAAGATAGCAAGAGATATGGACGAAATCGGACATATTTTTTCGGAAAGCAGTATTTTTACCCCTTCTCTGCGAGAAAAAATGCCGGCAATATCCGACAACCCCTTGCACAGCGGCGAAATTTCTGTTATACTGTTCATGTATAAAATCAATTCCCGAAAAGGAGTTTGCAATGGATATTACAAAGTATTATGCTATGGAAGGGGAAAAGCCCCTGGATGTCATCAAACCGGACGGCGGTCTGACAGGCATTTTCCGTACCATTTCCTGTATCGGAGACAGCCTGGCTTCCGGTGAGTTTGAATCCACAAACGATGACGGCGAAAAAGGCTACCACGATATGTACGAATATTCCTGGGGTCAGCATATCGCAAGAGCTGTGGGCTGTAAGGTATATAACTTCTCCCGCGGCGGTATGACTGCGGATGCTTTCCATAAGGGATTTGCACCGGATAACGGATTTTACGGTGAAGAATACGCCAGTCAGGCATATATCATTGCCATGGGTTACAATGAAGTTATGTTCGGCCGCAGCTTCAATTATCTGGGAACCATTGACGATATCGACTTGGAAAACCCGGAAAACAATAAGCATACTCTGGCAGGCTGGTACGGCAGAATCATCCAGAAATACAAGGAGATCTCGCCGAAAGCCCGTTTCTTCCTGATGACCATGCCAAAAGAAACTTCCGACCCGGAGATCTGCGTACAGCTGAAGGAAGCCTATGCCGCCCTGCTTCACCAGATGGCGGAACTGTTTGCATTTACCTATGTACTGGACTTCCATAAATACGCACCGGTGTATGACGAAAAATTCAAGGAAAACTTCTATCTGGGCGGACATATGAACGCAGCCGGCTACTGGCTCACCGCACAGATGACCATGTCCTACATCGACTACATCATCCGGAATCATCCGGAAGATTTTACCCAGGCAGGCTTTATCGGTAAGGGCGGTGTACACAATGCCCATGCAAAGTGGTAAATTGACAGATTGGACGTAAGAGTATGGATATTACAAAATACTACGCCATCGAAGGGGAGAAGCCCCTGGATGTGATCAAACCCGACGGGGGGATGACGGCAATTTTCCGTACTATCGCCTGTATCGGGGACAGCCTGGCATCCGGAGAACTGGAATCCACCAGGGAAGACGGAGATAAGGGGTATCACGATTATTACGAATATTCCTGGGGACAGTATATCGCCAGAGCCATCGGCGTAAAGGTGTATAATTTTTCCAAAGGCGGCATGACCGCGGCGGCATACTGGGAGCGTTTTGCGGCGGAAAGAGATTTCTGGAACCCGGAACTGGCCAGTCAGGCATACATTATGGCACTGGGCGTCAATGACCTGAAGCGGATGGAGATCGGTACCGCCGGGGATATTGATATGGAAGCTCCCGAAAACAGCAAACCGACCTTCGCCGGATATTACGGCAGAATTCTCATGAAATACAGGGAGATCTCGCCGAAATCCCGTTTCTTTCTGGTCACCATTCCCCGCAGCGTGACAGATACGGAAGAACGTATCGAAAAGGTGAAAAAACATACGGCAGTGCTGTATGACATGGCGGAAATGTTCGAGTTCACCTACGTACTGGACCTCAATCGGTATGCCCCCTGCTACGATGAAAAATTCCGCGAAACCTTCTTCCTCGGCGGCCACATGAACGCATCCGGCTACTGGTTTACCGCGCAGATGTTTATGTCCTACATCGACTACATCATCCGCAATCATCCGGAAGATTTTTCTCAGGTAGGCTTCATCGGTAAGGGCGGCGTTCACAATGCCCACGTCAAGTGGTAAACTGACAGATTGGATGAAAGAATATGGATATTACAAAATACTACGCCATTGAAGGGGAGAAACCCCTGGATGTCATCAAGCCCGACGGGGGTATGACGGCAATCTTCCGTACCATCGGCTGTATCGGCGACAGTCTTGCTTCCGGTGAACATGAATCCCTTGACGAATCCGGAAAAGCAGGGTATAATGATTATTATGAATACTCCTGGGGACAGTACATTGCCAGAGCCACCGGTACAAAGGTGTACAATTTTTCCCGCGGCGGCATGACTGCAGAGGAATACTGCAACAGCTTTGCGGCGGACAGAGATTTCTGGAATCCGGAATTGGCTTGTCAGGCATACATATTGGCGCTTGGCTTAAACGATCTCTGCAACACCAAGATTGAATTGGGCACCACCGCCGATATTGATCTCACCAATCCCGAAAACAACAAACCCACTTTCGCCGGATATTACGGTAAGATTATCCAGAAATACAGAGAAATTTCCCCGAAATCCCGCATTTTTATGATGACCATACCCCGTGCCGAAGGGGATTCTGCAGAATGGACTGCCAAGGTGGAAGCACACGAAGCACTGCTCCATGAACTTGCAGAGATGTTTGCGTTTGCGTATGTATTGGATTTGACCGCCTATGCCCCGGTATACGATAAAAAGTTCAGAGAGAATTTTTATCTTGCCGGACACATGAACGCAGCCGGCTACTGGTTTACGGCGCAGATGGTTATGTCCTACATAGACTACATCATCCGCAATCATCCCGAAGACTTTTCCCAGGTCGGCTTCATCGGCAAGGGCGGCGTACACAATGCCCACGCGAAGTGGTAACTGAAAATATCTCATGAAAACGAAAGGAGCCTTGCCCGTGAAGTATTCCCCTTATTTCGTGAGACCCGGACATCCCGCTGTGATCCTTTCCGTGCTTTTCATGCTTGCCGCAGCGGTGATCCGTACGGTCTATTTTGTGAAGACCCCCATCGGGGGACTGGATCTTGTGATACATTACATCTTCCCGGTTGCGGCAGCGGTGCTGTTCATTGCCGTGGTATGCTTTTTCGGCAGGGAAGTGCGTCTTACCTGTGTATCGGTATTTCTGGGTGTGGTGTTTTTTATCCTGAAAGCCAACACCTTTGATACCCAGATCCACACATTCCTGTGTGTGATTCTGTATCTGACGGTACTCAGCGTGTATTCCCTGACTTTACTGGGCGTAATTCCCACGAAGAAGCTCCTGTATCCCCTGTTTGCCCTGCCCCTTGTGTACCACATATTTGTGGAGGACACCCAATATTATATTTTCGCCGATCCGCCGGTACCGTTCATTGAGTGGCTGCCGGAAATATCGGTACTGTGCATTATGGCGGCGCTTCTGTCCGTATCATTTGCACTGACTGAAAAAGATTGAAAAATTCAGAAAAATTTAATTCCAGAAAGGAATTATCGAATATATTCGATAAAGAGGAAAAAGAATATGGCTAAGAAACTGAGAGTAGGTATTGTCGGCGCAGGTGGTATCGGTACAGGTGCCCATCTGCCCGCATATGAAGACCTGAAGGACATTGTGGAAGTGGTTGCCATCGCGGACATCGTTCCCGAAAGAGCACAGGCTGCGGCTGAAAAGTTCGGCATTCCCCACTATTTCGCATCCGTGGAAGAACTGCTTGCCAATGTGGACGTGGACTACATTGACATCTGCACCTGGACTGCAGCACACGCACCGGAATGTATTGCCGCTGCAAAGGCAGGTAAGCACATTCTGTGTGAAAAGCCGCTGGCAGCAACACTGGAACAGGGGCTGGAAATGAAAAAGGCAGTAGAGGAAGCCGGCGTACAGTTCATGCTGGCTGTAGTCACCCGTTACGGTGGTGAACAGATCAAAATGCGTGAGTTGTTTGAACAGGGTGTATTCGGTGACATATATGCCGCAAGAACCCAGTACATCCGTCGCAGAGGTACTCCTGGTGGTTGGTTTACCGAAAAGGCACTGGCAGGCGGCGGTTCCGTTCTGGACATCGGTGTACACGCCATCGACCGTACATGGTATCTGATGGACAGACCCAAGCCGGTCTCCGTATCCGCTGAAGTATCCTACCGCATCGGTGATTTCCAGACCAAGGGTATCGAAAGATGGATGCCCTTCGGCATGGGCAATGGTGTATTCGATACCGAAGACTCCGCCAACATCTTCATTCGCTTCGAGGATGGCAAGACCATGATCGCGGAAGTGGCATGGGCGATCAACGGTCCCGAAGTAAACACCACTCAGATCTATGGTTCCAAGGCAGGCTGTACATTCGGACCTCTGACCGTATACGGTGAAGACGAAGAAGGCTACCTGTGCGAATACCAGCCGGAAGTAGTACCCAACAACTTCTTTGCAGAAGAAATCAAGCACTTCATAGAATGTATCAACGAAGACAAGACCCCCATCTCCCCCATGGAAGACGCTCTCACCATCCAGAGAATCCTGGACGCCATCTACAGGAGCGCAGAAGCACACGCAGAAGTTG
>JAFUKI010000172.1 GCA_017467815.1 Clostridia bacterium | reverse complement strand
TTGTTCTTGGTGGTATGCTGAAGTAAAAGAATATTTTTTTTTGCAGGGGGAGAGAGAAACTTTTTGAGAAAAAGCTTCTCTCTCCCCCTGCACCCCCTCTCACTTCAAAAACTTTGAAAAAAGAGGGGGATTTTTTATTTTCTGCGTTGACCAAAGTCTATCCAACTCCATTGGTGAAAACTTTACTCTAAATTTAAGCCGTACTGCGTAAGCCTTCTCCAGAGGGAGAAGGTGTCAGCCTTAAGGCTGACGGATGAGGTGTAACGAATGCTCTGAACTACCTAAATTGGAAAAAATCCCCCAATAAACCCCACAAAAAAACACCCTGTCGATCCCAAAACCGACAGGGTATTTCTTTCATCATAATCAACATTCCGGACTCAGTCTTTGGATTTTTCCTTGTCTTTGTCCTTATCCTTTGACTTGGACTTCTTTTCATCCTCATCCTCGTCTTCATCTTCATCCTCATCCGTCGGGAGAGGCGCAAGAGTAACGATCATGCGCTCAATACGGTGATCCACAATATCCGTTACATGAATATGCAGACGATCAATATCCGTTTCAAATTCAGTACCGTCATCCGGAATCATACCATAGATGGAGAATACATAACCGCCCATGGTGTCGTACAGATCTGTGGGAAGTTCAATACCCAGTTCTTCCGCCGCATCACCCAGAGGCATAATACCCTGAATCTGCCATGTATCGTCGGAAAGCTGTTCGATCATGGGAATTTCTTCTTCCGGGTCGTCGGGGTTCGTATTGAAATCGCCTACCAGCTGTTCAAGCAGGTCGTTCATGGTAACCACACCGAACACACCGCCGTATTCGTCCAGTACCACAGCAAAATGGTTGTGGGTGGACTTCATCTGACGGAACAGTACGTCCGCATGGATACCGTCGGTCACAAACAGAGCCGGCTTTACCGCGTCACGGAGAATTACTTCCATGGATTCTTCGCGCAGACGGAAGAAATCCTTTACGTTCAGTACGCCGATCACGTCATCGTTGGTTTCGCCGCATACGGGATATACGGAATGACGGAACTCGTGGATGGTGCTTTCCCATTTGTCCTTGTCGTCCGTGGTACGCAGGAAGATGGTGTCGGTACGGTGGGTAGCGAATACGTCAACGGTCAGGTCGTCGAACTCAAATACGTTCTGGATCATTTCCTTTTCCGTTTCCGCGATCACGCCCTTGCTTTCCCCTTCGTCCACCATCAGGCGGATATTTTCTTCGCTGACATCCTCATCTTCCGCATTGGGGTCTACGCCGAAGAGACGGAGAACGCCGTTTGTGGAGACGGTAAGAAGCCATACGATGGGGCGGAACAGATTGGCGACGCCCACCAGCAGATCCGCCAAAGCCAGAGAAATGGATTCGGACTTACGCATGGCGAGACGCTTGGGCACCAGTTCACCCAGAATCAGCGTCACGTAGGACAGCAGCAGGGTGATCAGAATAACGGCGATGGTATGTACAGTTTCTTCCGCTACAGGAATTTCCCTGGACATACACCATGCTGTCAGACGGGTCGCAAAGTTGTCGGCAGCAAATGCACTTCCCAGGAATCCTGCCAGAGTGATCGCTACCTGGATGGTAGATAAAAACCGGGAAGGCTGTTCGATGAGCTTCCGCAGCTTTTTCGCTTTCTTATTGCCGCTTTCCTCAAGTTTATTCAGTTTTGCTTCACTGACGGAAAGTACCGCGATCTCTGCGCAGGCAAAGATGGCATTGAGCAGTATCAGGACAAGCTGCAGTATCAGCTGTCCGCCTAAGGTATTCATGGTTTCCTCCTGATTCAATATATACGTAACAAAGTGTTTCGATTGCTGCCGGAAAAAGGGGGATCAGATCATAGATTTCGGCGCAAAAAGGCATACCTGTACGAATGCGCACGCACAGATATGCCCTTTGTATTTATATATTGGGAGAGGATAATACGGATATTATTGGTTTTACAATCCGCATCGTCACTGTCGTCCATAACAATCTCCTTGTTCATCTCATGTACAGTCAACCGGGCGTGATCGGCATTCGGGAACCACCCCGGATCTCCGCACAATTTCTACTATACTGTAATTATGATTATGATACCATAGTCGGAGAGAAAAGTCAAGGGGTTTAGGGGAAAATGTTTGGATATTGGAAGGGACTTAAGATAAATCTTAAGTCCGCGATATGCACCTGACGGTGCGCGATATGTGCTGCGCACGCGATATGCCTGCGGCGCGATATGTCCTGCGGGACACAGGGGATCAGATCGAAAAAACTGTGCCGCCGTCCCGTTTCCCTCTGCATTTTGCGAAGCAAAATATCTCGCGCCGAAGGCATATCGCATTTGCGAAGCAAATATATCGCACGCTGCAAGCGTATATCGCCAAAAATCATATGAACAACACCACAAAAAATCAAACACCCAACAAAAAATCCCCCCAATTTCAAAGTTTTTTGAAAAGAGGGAGGGGTACCGAAGAATTGCTTCGCAAATCTTCAGGAGGGAGAAAGACTTTTTCGCAAAAAGTTTTTCTCCCTCCCCTGCAAAAAATAACCTAAACCCAATTATCTCTCAACTTCTTCCATGATAAAGGCTTCGAGGATGTCGCCGATCTGGATGTCGGTGGATTTTTCGAGGCCGATACCGCATTCGTAGCCGGCGGCGACTTCGCGCACGTCGTCTTTGAAGCGGCGGAGGGAAGTGATGTGGTCTTCCATGATCACGATACCGTCACGGACTACGCGGATCTGGGAGTTTCTGGTAACTTTACCGTCCTGTACGTAGGAACCGGCGATAATGCCCACGTTGGGTACGCGGATGGTCTGGCGGACTTCGATGTGACCCTGGAGCACTTCCTTATAGGTGGGCGCCAGCATACCCTTCATAGCCGCCTTGATTTCTTCGATACATTCGTAGATGATACGGTAGGTGCGGATGTCTACGCCCTGGCGTTCGCCGGAATCAATCGCGCCCTTGTCGGGACGTACGTTGAAGCCTACGATGATCGCGTTGGATGCCGCAGCAAACTGTACGTCGGATTCGGTAATACCGCCGACAGCACTGTGGATGACTCTTACCTTTACTTCTTCATTGGACAGCTTTTCCAAGGACTGCTTTACAGCTTCCGCAGAACCGCCTACGTCTGCCTTTACGATGACGTTCAGTTCCTTGATACCTTCCGCAATCTGGGCAAACAGATCGTCCAGACTAACCTTTGCGTTGGCTTTGAAGAATTCGTTCTTTGCCTTGTCGCGGCGCTGTTCTGCCAGTTCTCTTGCCATGCGTTCATCTTCAACCGCGTTGAATTCGTCGCCTGCCTGGGGTACTTCTGCCAGACCGATGATCTCAACCGGTACGGAGGGACCTGCTTCCGCAAGCTGCTTGCCCTTGTCGTTGGTCATGGCACGTACGTGTCCTACCGCGGTACCGGCGATCACAATGTCCCCTGCACGCAGCGTACCGTTCTGTACCAGTACCGTTGCCACAGGACCTCTGCCCTTATCCAGCTTCGCTTCAATAACAATACCCTTTGCACGACGGGAAGGGTCTGCCTTGAGTTCCTTCATTTCCGCTACCAGCAGAACGGATTCCAGCAGATCGTCAATACCCATCTTGGTCAGCGCGGATACGGGTACGCACATTACATCCCCGCCCCATTCTTCCGGTACAAGATCGTACTTGGTCAGTTCGTTCTTGATCTGATCCGGGTTCGCTGTGGGCTTATCCATCTTGTTGATGGCTACAATAATATCAATACCTGCCGCCTTGGCATGGTTGATGGCTTCAATGGTCTGGGGCATGATACCGTCATCCGCCGCAACTACCAGAATGGCAATATCCGTTGCCTGCGCACCTCTTGCACGCATTGCGGTGAAGGCTTCGTGACCGGGGGTGTCCAGGAAGGTGATATCCTTGTCGTTCAGACGTACACGGTATGCACCGATGTGCTGGGTAATACCGCCGGCTTCCCCTGCCGTTACATTGGCATGACGGATCGCGTCCAGAATGGATGTCTTACCATGGTCAACGTGACCCATTACGCAGACAACAGGCGCTCTTTCCACCATTGCTTCGGTGTTGGATTCTTCTTCGTTGAACAGCTTTTCTTCAATGGTAACCGTCACTTCTCTGGTTACCTTCGCACCCAGTTCGTCCGCTACCAGATAAGCAGTATCAAAGTCGATTACCTGGTTTACGGTAACCATCATGCCCATCATCATCAGGCGCTTTACCACTTCCGCAACGGTAACCTTCAGACGGGATGCCAGTTCTCCTACTGTGATCTCGTCGGGTACGGTGATCTTCAGAGGCTGCTTCTTTGCCTTTTCCAGATTGGCTTTGTGCATCTTTTCCATGGCAATGCGTTCCTTGTCGGACTTTCTGCCGGTGCCGCGATTGTCGCCGCGCTGGTTCTGCTTCTTCAGCTTCTGCTTGTTGGACTGCTGTTCGTTTTCAATTCCGCTGCCGAAGCTTTCCAGACGTTCATCGTACTTGGACAGGTCCACGTTGGTGGTTCTGGTGTCTACCACGCGGGTGTTGCCGGTACGCTTCTTTTCCACGCCGGTTTCGATCTTCGGTTTCGGCTGCGGCGGGATGGGCATACGATCGTTTCCGCCGGAATCCTTATCGTTTCCGCCTCTCTTGTCAAAACGGTCCTTGCCGCCGAATGCCGGTTTATTGCCCGGCTTGCCGCCCTGCTGGAATCCGTTCTGCTGATAGCCGCCCTGACCGCCGTTGTTTGCCGGACGCTGACCGTATCCACCCTGCTGGGAATTGCCCTGTGTACCGCCCGGTCTCTGTGTGCCTGCACCGTTCTGGGGGCGACTGCCCTGGCGATTCATATCCCTGCCTCTGTCCTGACCGGATCTGTCGAAGCCGCCGGGACGGGTGTCGGTTCTGTTGTCTCTTCTGAAATTGTTGTTTCCGGCAGTCTGGGATGCACCGCCTTCTTGGGAGTTGTGATTATTATTTGCCATACGCTGTCCTGACGGATATGCCGTCTTCTCCGGTTGATTATTTACTGTTTTTTCTGCCTTTGCTTTGGCTTCCGCTTCTGCTTTTGCCTTAGCTTCTGCTTCAGCCTTTGCTTTGGCTTCCGCTTCCGCTTTTGCCTTGGCTTCCGCTTCTGCTTTTGCTTTGGCTTCCGCTTCTGCTTTTGCCTTGGCTTCTGCTTCTGCTTTTGCCTTAGCTTCTGCTTCTGCCTTTGCCTTGGCTTCCGCTTCTGCTTTTGCCTTGGCTTCCGCTTCTGCTTTCGCCTTGGCTTCTGCTTCTGCTTCTGCCTTTGCCTTAGCTTCTGCTTCTGCTGTCGCCTTAGCTTCTGCTTCTGCCTTTGCCTTGGCTTCTGCCTCAGCCTTTGCTTTGGCTTCCGCTTCTTTCTTTTCCTGAGCTTCCGGCAGGGTAATACTCGTCTTGCCGTTCAGATAACCGTCTATATCACGAATCTGATTTGTCTTGGTCAAATGCTCGAAAAGCAGATTGAATTCCTCTCCCTCCAGTGCAGCGGAGGTATTCTTGCCGGATATTCCCACTTGGTCAAGGGTTGTCAGCAGATCCTTTGTTTTTACATCCAGATCCTTTGCAAGCTGGTTGATCTTGCGTCCCGGTGCCGACTTCATTGCCATTCTCCATCATCCTTTCTATCGAGCAGCCTACTTGGTTCAGTTATCGCTTCTCTGTCATTCGTTGGTATGTTCTCAGTTTCTGCCGGGGAGGTGTCCGCCCACATTGCGGCGCAGACTGTACGCAGCGCATCCCCTGGGCCCCGTCCCCGAAGAAGGCCCAATGCTGCACAGGGGGAAGTGTATCCGGTGATTTCTGCCAGACGGAAACTGTCGGCAGTGCATCTGTAACAGGGTACTTGGTAAAACCGGCATTTATCCGCCAGCTGTTTTGCCGTTCTGTCCGACGCATCCGAGGCTATAAGCACAAGCATGGGTTTCTTTGCCGTGCTGTCAGACCGGACGGCCCGCAGAATGGTTTCTCCGCCCCGTATCACACCGCCTGCACGCCTGCACAGACCCAGATAACGGGCGAAGTTCTGCTCATCTCTCGTCATTCTTACTCCTTTAAGTGAATGCTGATGTAAGGTTGATTCTGTCAAATCACGCATTTCAGCATGATCTGACAGATATACCGGTATCGGGCTTTACGCCTCGCTGTCGTTTTCCGCTTCCGCCAGACGGATTTCCTTCGCCAGCTCCTCGTACACCTCATCGGTGATCTCACATTGGAGGGAGCTGTGGAGTCTGCCGGCTTTCCGTGCTTTGGAGAGGCAGGCTTCCTTTTTGCACAGGTACGCGCCTCTGCCTGCTTTCTTGCCGGTGAAGTCCACGGATACGCGGCTCACGGTGGTTTCCGCAGGGGTTACGGGCGTCTCTGGGTCCTCGGCTTTCACTTCCGGCGCACGTACCACGCGGATCAGATCTTTCTTAGGGAAGGTGCCGCCGCAGCCGGTACAGCGTCTTTCGGGAATTTTGCGTTCCTTGGTTTTATTCGGTTTCGGTCCTGTTTTTGCCATCAGTTCTGTTTCACGCCCTTAATATCAATTTTGCAGCCGGTGAGTTTTGCCGCCAGACGAACATTCTGTCCTTCCTTGCCGATTGCCAGAGAAAGCTGATCGCCGGCAACAACCACTTTGGCGTTCCGTTCCCCGTCGAATTCCACTTCCAGTACGGAGGCGGGGGACAGGGCGGCGGCGATGAATTCTTCGGGCTTTTCAGAGAAGGCGATCACGTCGATCTTTTCGCCCCGGAGTTCTTCCACGATACCGCCGATACGCATACCGCGGTTACCGATGCAGGCGCCCACAGCATCCACTTCGGGATCTCTGGACAGTACGGCGATCTTGGAACGGCTGCCGGCTTCTCTTGCCACACCCTTGATCAGTACGGTACCGTCGGCAATTTCGGGAATGTCCGCTTCAAACATACGCTTGAGCATATTGGGGTGGGTACGGGACAGGGTAACCAGGGGACCGCTGCCTTCCAGCTCTCTGCGTACTTCGGTAACAAACACGCGGATGCGGTCGCCTACCTGCAGGTTTTCGCCGGGAATCTGGTCGTTTTTCTGGAGCCATGCGGTGCTTGTGCCGGTGTCCACTTCCACGTTGCCGTTGGTGTCATCCCGCTTGGTAACCACAGCGGAGATCACTTCTTCGCGCTTCTTTTCGTATTCTCTGATGATGTTGGACTTTTCGGCTTCACGGATGCCCTGTACGATGACCTGCTTGGCGGTCTGTGCGCTGATTCTGCCGAAGGTCTTGGGCTTGATCTCCTCTTCCACAACCGTGCCGATTTCGTAGCGTCTGCTGATGTTCTTCGCATCTTCGTAGGAGATCTCGCATCTGGGGTCGTTTACTTCCTCCACAACGGTTCTCTGACGATACACGCGCATATCCTTCTTTTCGCGGTTGATGGCAATACGTACGGAAGCAGTTCCGTATTCCTTCTTGAAAGCGGACTGCAGCGCAGCCTCCACCTTCTCCAACATATAACTTACAGGAATGCCCTTCTGTTTTTCGAGCATCTCCAAAGCATCAAAAAGCTCTGCATTCATGGTTTGTGTCCTTTCTTTGTTGGGGGAATTCCGGGGCAGGCGCTTTTGCACAAAGTACCTTCCCGAACCCATCCTCAAAAACTTTCAAAAAAAATGTCTTTTAAATACTATACGGAATTCGTATATGCGTAATACTTTTCAGATCCGGGGGATTTACCATTCGTAGACGGTTTCGGTTTTGGATACGGCTTTTTTGGGGAGTTCCACTGTGCCGGCTTCCGTTTCGATGGTGATCTTTTCCGCATCGGCAGCGATCAGTGTACCGGTGAAAATGCGGCTTCCGTTGATGGCGGTAAAGCATCTTGCACATACCTTTTTGCCCATCATCATCTCAAAATGCTCAGGCCGTGTCAGCGTGCGCTCAATACCGGGGGAGGATACCTCCAGATTGTACGCGCCTTCAATGGGATCCGCCTCGTCCAGCAAAGGATCAATGGCATAATGCATCTTCTCACAGTCGTCGATGCCGATACCGTCCTCTCTGTCCGTGTCAATCGTGATCCGCAGTACCCAGTCCGCGCCTTCCTTCACATATTCCACATCCCACAAACGGTAGGACAGGGACTGCGCCACCGGCTCTGCCAATTCCCACACAACCTGCGCTATGGGTTTCTTGATTTTCATGTAGTACCTCTTTTTGGGGGGAGTTTCCGGGGTCACTTTTTCAAAAAGTTTCTTCCCGGGAAAACACCATTGTTGATTTCATAAATAAGAGAGTGGACTTTGCTGCAAGCCCACTCTCCTGATACCTAAACTCTACTGTATATAGTATACCACATTTCTCCGAAAAATGCAATACCTGTGCTGCACATTTTTTCCATAGGAAATCTTGCGATTTATAGTATATTTCTGTGCAAATATGCCTTAGGGGGAAGGCAGAAGGGGAGACAAAGATCTACACAGCAATCCTTCCCCCCTCCCTCTCACCAAAAAAGATTCAGCAGCAAAAATATTTAATTGCATAAGGATACCGGTATACAAATAATGATTTTGTACCCTTTTTCAAAGTTTTTAAAAAGTTAGGGGGTTTGGGGGGAAGAAAAACTTTTTTCAAAAAGTTTTTCTTCCCCCCAAAAAAATTATACTTTCACCCCCCCTCTATTCTCCGGCGGGGGATTGTATAAAAATCCGTACAGGTGGTGTTTTTCTGCTTTCCGGCACGTTTGTACTACAAATTTCCCACAACCTGTTGAAAACTCATGTGGAAAACCCGGGGTAAACCTATGGAAACCCCCACTTTTCCCACAAAGTTTTCCACAGGTTGTGGAGAACTAACCGAAAAAGCACCCCGATATATTGTGGGGCAGGACGGGAAATGGGAGAATTTGCGGAATTTACGGTGTTTATGGTTGGGGTTTCCCACAGGCAGGCGAAATCCAAAGCTGTGGGAAAAATAGTTTTCCACAAGGGTGTGGATATGTGGGAAAAGGGGATGATTTTGGGGAATTTACGCCGGAGAGGGAGAAGGGCGGCGGCAGGGGTCGGGATATGTATTCTGCCCGATAAAAAATTCATCCCTTGTTTACGGGAAGCACTGTACTTATGGGAAAAAATGTGGTATACTGAAGAAAAACCGAAAACCGAGGTGAAACAGGATGGAAAAACAGAACAACAACGGAAAGCTGGGACAGGAGGCTCTTGCCAAAGCGGCAAAACAGCAGACCAGATACATATATGCCTGTGTGGGACTGCTTTTGTACACCATGCCCGGTGTGGCTTGCGTGGCGCTGGGCGTAGCGATGGGGGCGGCAAAAGCATGGATGATCGCAGGCGCCGTGATGATGTTTATCAGTGCGGGACTGGGATTTCTGGGACTGATGCTGATGTCGAAATACAAAGGCAAGGTGCTGATGCGTATCCTCACCCTTCTGATGGCGTGTTTGATCGTGGTACCGTTCCCGTTTGTGGGTGCGTGGTATCTGGTATTTCTGCCGGTATTTATTTTATTGATCGTATGTCTTGCCAATGCGGGATCTCTGGGTAAGAAGCAGGAAGATTTTGAAGATTGAGCCGATTTGGGTTTGCAGGTACGTTTCGCTCACAGTACCGGATCCCCCGTTTCCCCCTTTACAACTTGGGAAATGTGTGTTAAAATAAAACCGGACAAAACACAGTGATAAGGAGATAATTATGGAAAAATACGCATGGAGAGCACGGGTCAAGGAAGGGTGTATGGAGGAATACATACGCCGTCACGATAACCTGCCCGATGATATGAAGGAAATGTTCCGGGAAGCCGGAATCTGCAATTATACCATATGGAACGTGGGTCATGAGCTGTTCGGGTATTATGAATGCAAATATGGGGCAGAGCACGCCGCAAAGGTACAGAACGAAAGCCCGGCGGTGAAGAAATGGGATATATATATGAGTGATATCCTTATCATGGAAAAAGATCCCGTTACAGGTGCTCAGCCGCTGATGAAAAAAGTCTTTGACTTCGAAGAATAAACTTTGGATCTATATTCTAACAATGGACGGAGAATATCTATGATCAATATTCTTTTTGTTGGAAACAGCTTTACTTTTTATAACGATCTGCCCGGTATGCTGACGGAAATGGCTGCCGCTGCCGGAATCGAAATGTCCGCTTCCCGGGTGCTTGTGGGCGGTGCGTACCTGAATCAGTATGCGGACCCCGACCACGAAAGAGGCAAAATGCTTCTGGAAACCTATCCCACAAAGAAATGGGACTACATCGTTCTCCAGGATCAGAGCTTCAACCCGGCAAACAAACCGGAGGATTTCTTCGCCTCCGTGGAAAAACTGTGCGCATATATGGACTGCGGTGCGAAATTCCTGTTCTACAGCACATGGGCGTATGAAAACAATACGGAACTCCTGTGCTCCACCGGCATGACCTATACCGAAATGCTCACCGCCCTTACATCTGCCTACCGGAAAGCTGCGGAAATACACAGCGGTATCCGTGTTCCCGTCGGTGAAGCATTCGCCCTGACCGGGGAAAACTGTGCCGATATCAACGTGTATCACCCGGACAGCAAACATCCCAGTCCCTGCGGTACATATCTGGCAGCCTGCCTGTTCTGCAAAGCCATTTTCGGCGAGCTGCCCGAAGAATCCGTTATCCCCGAAGGTGTTGCCGCCGAACAGTGCGATGCCCTTCGCAGAATCGCCGCACAGTTCTGATCGGGTAAGGACAACAACATATATTCCCCCCAACAGAGGAGAATTCCCATCGTATCAGAGGGTGCATCCTCTGTTTTTTGTTCTCCGTAAACGCAGCCATTTCATCTGTATTGACAAAGTACTGAAAAACACGTATAATATTCCGTAGAACAGAGAAAAAAGATAACCCAAAGGAGACGTACATGGACGATTCACGTATACAGGAAGCAGGTTCCCGTACAGAACAGTTGATCGGAACCGAAGCGGTGGACCGACTGCACAATGCTCATGTTTGTGTATTCGGCGTAGGCGGTGTGGGCGGTTATGCGGCGGAAGCGCTGGTCAGAGCAGGTGTGGGTGAGATCACGCTGGTGGATCCCGATACGGTTGCCCTGTCCAATATCAATCGGCAGATCATTGCCGCCATGGATACAGTTGGGATGTATAAGACGGAAGCGGCGGCGAAGCGGTTTTCCGCCATCCGTCCCGACTGTGTGATCCATGAACGGCGGTGCTTCTATATGCCGGAGAATGCCGGGGAGTTTGACTTTTCCGGGTACGACTATATCATTGATGCCATTGATACGGTTACGGCGAAGCTGTCCATCGTGGAGGAAGCCTGCCGCGCCGGAACACCGGTGATCTCTGCCATGGGTACCGGGAACAAGCTGGATGCCGGGCAGTTTGTGGTGACGGATATTTACAAAACCAACACCTGTCCTCTGGCGGCTGTGATGCGCAGGGAGCTGAAAAAACGCGGGATCAAGCATCTGAAAGTGGTGTATTCCCCCCTGCCGCCGGTGAAGCCCCTGAACCCCCAGCCTGCCCACGGTAAAGTTCCGCCGGCTTCCATATCCTTTGTACCGCCGGTATGCGGACTTCTGGCGGCGGGAGAGGTTGTGCGTGATCTGATCGCAGGCATTCCGAGAGGACCCAGGATGGAACAGGAGACGGCAGAATGAGCAAAAAAACAGATTTTTCCCCGGCAGAACGTGCCATACGCAGCATCCTCAAAACCTACCGCCATCCCATCTGGGCGCCGTTTATTTCCGCCATCAAGGAGTATCAGATGCTCTCCCCCGGGGATAAAGTGGGTATCTGTATGTCCGGCGGCAAGGATTCCGCAGTCCTCGGCGTACTCATGAAGCAGCTGCAGGCACATTCCGATATTCCCTTCGAGGTGGAATACATCGTCATGGACCCCGGCTACAGTCCTGAAAACAGACGCCGGCTGGAGGAAAATGCGGCGCTTCTGGAACTGCCGGTACGGATATTTGAAACCAATATTTTCGGTGTTACGGAGAAAATGGAAAAGTCCCCCTGTTACCTGTGCGCCAGAATGCGGAGAGGGCATCTGTACAGCTATGCCCAAAGCCTGGGATGCAACAAGATCGCCCTGGGGCATCATTTTTCCGATGTCATCGAAACCACACTGATGGGTATGCTGTGGGGTTCCCAGATCCAGGGGATGCTGCCCAAGCTCCACAGTACCAATTTTGCAGGCATGGAACTGATCCGCCCTTTGTACAAAGTACACGAGGATGCCATCATCAACTGGGCAAACCACAACGATCTCCACTTCCTCGCCTGTGCCTGCAAGCTGACGGAAGCCGCCGCGGTGGATGAAGAAAAATCCAAGCGCCGGGAGATCAAAAGCCTGATTCGGGAACTGAAAAAGACCAATCCCTGTATTGAGAAAAATATATTCAACAGCATACACCGTGCCAATATCGACACCCTTGTGGGATATAAGAAAAACGGTGTACTGCATTCCTTCCTGGAGGATTACGATTCGGTATGAAAAATGTTTGTATTGCCATGAGCGGAGGCGTGGACAGCAGTGCGGCGGCTTCCCTGGTGCGGGAAAATTTCCCTGCCTGCGGGGGAATTACCCTGACCATGCTGGGCAGTGACGGAGACATCCGCAACGCCGCCGATGCCGCACAGGTCTGCGGAAAGCTGAGTATTCCCCATGCCGCCGTGGATTGTCAGGACGCTTTCCGCCGAGCCGTCATGGACTATTTTGCCGATGCCTACGCCAGAGGTCTGACCCCCAATCCCTGCGTTGTCTGCAACCGGGAGATCAAGTTCGGCTTTCTTTTGGACGAAGCGGTAAAGCGTGGGTATGACGGTATCGCCACCGGTCACTATGCCCGGATCTGCCGGCAGGGAGACAGAGCATTGGTACAGAAAGCGGCGGATGCGGGCAAGGATCAGAGCTATGTTCTCGCCATGCTTACCCCCGAACAGCTGAAATACTGTGTGTTCCCCCTGGGGGAATACACCAAGCCACAGGTACGTGAGCTGGCGGCGGAACGGGGATTTGTCACCGCGCGGAAAAGCGACAGTCAGGATATCTGCTTTGTGCCCGATGGGGATTACGTAGGATTTCTGACCCGATTCACGGGCATTTCCCCCACGCCCGGGGAATATGCGGATGAGGATGGCAAGATCCTTGGTATGCACAAAGGGCATCAGTGCTACACCATCGGTCAGCGCAAAGGACTGGGGATCTCCATGGGCAGGCATATTTTCGTGCTGTCCAAGGATGCCGCTTCCAACCGGGTAACTCTGGGGGATGCGGACAGGCTGATGCACACAAGGGTCCTCTGCACCGATCTGAATCTGCAGGCAATGGACACCCTGCCGGACGGGTATTCCTGCAAAGTAAAACTCCGCTACGCCCACAGGGAATCTCCTGCACGGATCTGGCACACGGACAAGGGGATCCTCATAGAATTCGACACGCCCCAGAGAGCGCCCTCCCCCGGACAGTTTGCGGTTTTGTATGAGGATGATATGGTTGTCGGCGGCGCGGTGATTTGTTGATTTTTCCTATAAAAACATGAAATCGGGAATTTTTCCCGATTTTGTTTTATTATTCATAGGTATGTAATAAATTCTCCCATAAAATGTGCTATAATAAAAATAGTATACATTTGATTACAGTTAATTTCTGTTAAAGAAAGGGTAAGACCATGAAAAAATTAAAGGCCTGTGTAAGACCCAAGACGGTTGTGGATCTGCGCGATCTGGTACGCGGCAATGCGGAACATTTCGGAGATAAGGTACAGTATCGTTTCAAGGAAATCGATGTAGAAAAGACCGTTACCTTCAACGAAACCAATGCCAATATGAACGCCCTCGGTACCGCATTTTTCAAGCTGGGACTGATGGGAAAGCACATTGCCGTAATCGGTGAATCCCACCCCTTGTATATGACTGCTTACT
Source organism: Clostridia bacterium (assembly GCA_017467815.1). GTDB lineage: Bacteria > Bacillota > Clostridia > Oscillospirales > CAG-272 > UMGS1696. Next base: position 14,837 of record JAFUKI010000172.1, on the reverse strand, counting down.
ACGCCACCGTAAACGGCAACGGTGTCATCGTTCCCATGGACCACGACCTGTCCGATGAGCAGTTCGTGAATTTTGCAAAGCTGGCTGAGATCAGCGCCGTTGTATATACCAGGAATTTCAACGACCGCCTGGTACATCTGGCAGATCAGATGCCCGACTGTCAGTTGTTTATTCCCATCGCACCGGACGAAGCGGAACTGAATTTCCCCAAGGTACAGTCCATGCAGGCGCTGCTGGAAATGGGTCAGAAGGCTCTGGACGAAGGATGCCGGGATTTCCTGGATGTAGAGATCGACAGAGAGAAAATGTGTACCCTTCTGTTCACTTCCGGCACCACCGGTACATCCAAGGGCGTTATGCTGTGTCAGCGGAATCTGGCGGCTGCTACCAATGCGGCGGTATTGTCCATGGAATACGACTATACCTGCCGGTTTGTGGACGCACTGCCCATGCACCATTCCTATGAAGTTACCTGCGGACATTTCGCCATCTGCGACCTGGGTGCGGAGATCTTTATCAATGACAGTCTGAAGAATGTCATGCGGAACTTCAACCACTTCAAGCCCACGGACGAAATGCTGGTACCCCTGTTTGTGGAAACCATGTACAAGCGTATCTGGAACGAGATCGACAAGAAGGGGATGCGGAAGAAGGTGGAGACCGCTATCAAGATCTCCGGCGCTCTGCGTAAGATCGGCATTGACCTGAGAGACAAATTCTTTGCCCAGATCACCGGTGCATTCGGCGGCGATCTCCGGAGTATCGTATGCGGCGGCGCACCTCTTGCCCCCCAGCTGATCAAGGATTTTGACGCATTCGGCATTACCATTCTGGAAGGCTACGGCATTACGGAATGTTCTCCCCTGGTTGCGGTAAACCGTCCCGGCAAGGAAAAACTTCATTCCGTAGGTACGCCCGTTGAAGGATGTCAGGTAAAGATCGACACCGACGGCAATACCCGCAAGGACGAAGATATTGCGGAATACGGCTATGTGACCGGAGAGATTCTGGTCAAAGGCGAAAATGTTATGCTGGGTTACTATAAGAACGAAGAAGCCACCCGTGCCGTATTCACCGATGACGGCTGGTTCCGTACCGGTGACCTCGGCTACATGGATAAAGACGGCTATATCTTCATCACCGGCAGAAAGAAGAACCTGATCATTCTCTCCAACGGTAAGAACGTATACCCCGAAGAAATCGAAGAATACCTGGCATACTGCCCCAACATTATGGAATCCGTCGTACTGGGCAGAAAGAACGCCGGCGGCGAAATCGTGATCACCGCCCTGATATACCCGGACATGACCCGCTTCGAAGGCAAGGAAAAAGACGAAATCTATAAAGTGATCAAAGAAGACATCAACGACCTGAACCGCAAACTCCCCGTCTTCAAACAAATCCGCGACATCGAACTCCGCGACACCGAATTCGAAAAAACCTCATCCAGAAAGATCAAGAGATATACTGTGTCTTAATAAATGTTTTTTGCAGGGGGGAGAGAGAAACTTTTTGAGAAAAAGCTTCTCTCTCCCCTGAAGATTTGCGAAGCAATTCTTCGGCACCCCCCTCTCACTTCAAAAACTTTGAAAAAGGGGGATTTTTTAATTTTTGCATGAATCAAAGTCTACCTGACTCCACTGGTGAGAACTGTCCCCCGGCAATCCCCCCCGTTCCCCTCACATTCCGAAGGAATATATCGCACACCGAAGGTGCATATCGCTTGCGAAGCAAATATCGCATCCCGCAGGGATATCTCGCGGACTTAAGGTAAAACCTTAAGTCCCAAAATCCCCCCCGCCCGTCTTGATTTTCCCCAAAAACAGTGCTATAATATCCCTATACCCGAGAAACGGAGGAACATCAGAATGTACAAAACCGAAATGCACTGTCACAGTTCCCACGTAAGCAGATGTGCCCGTGCCACAGCAGAAGTGATCATAGAAAAATATCTGGAAGCCGGCTACACCACCATCGTTTCCACCGAACATCTGAACGACGATACCTTTTCGCCCGAACAGGAAGCCGGATGCTGGCAGGACAGAGTAACACATTTTCTCAAAGGATACCACAGCCTGCTGGAAGCCGCAAAAGGAAGGATCAATATCCTGTTCGGCGGCGAATTCCGTCTGCTGCATAACAATTACAGCGATTATCTTGTGTATGGCTTAACGGAAGAATTCCTGAGAGAGATCGACGATCCCCGCTACCTGCCCAAGATCTACGATATGGCGGATCTGATCCATGAACACGGTCTGATGATCTTCCAGGCGCATCCCTTCCGGGCAAATATGATGGTAACGGAACCCGCACTTCTGGACGGCATCGAAATCGCCAACCTCTCCCCCTGGCACGAATCTTTCAACGATGTAGCCCAGATCTGGGCAAAACGCAACAACCTGATCGGCATCACCGGTACGGATTTCCATAACCCGGAACACACCCCCCTGGGCGGTATCATAACAGACCACCCCATCACCAACAACGAAACCCTACTCAAAACCCTCCGCGAAAGAAACTTCAGCCCGATCATGGGATGAGTTGTATTTTGTTTTTTTGCAGGGGAGGGAGAAAAACTTTTTGCGAAAAAGTCTTTCTCCCTCCTGAAGATTTGCGCAGCAATTCTTCGGTACCCCTCCCTCTTTTCAAAAAACTTTGAAATAGGGGGATTTTTTTAATTTTTGCATAAATCAAAGTCTACCTGACTCCACTGGTGAAAACTGTCCCCCGGCAATCCCCCGTTCCCCCCACATTCCGGAGGAATATATCGCATCCCGCAGGACATATCGCGGATTTAAGGGAAAACCTTGAGTCCATTCCCCTTCTTCTTCTTGATTTTCCCCCAAAACAGTGCTATAATATCCCCATAACCAATCCATCCCCCAAAAAAACGGAGAAACATCACAATGTACAAAACAGAAATGCATTGTCACTGTTGCCCGGTAAGCGCCTGCAGCCAGGTATCGGCGAGACCTTTTGTCGAAAAATACATCGAAGCCGGTTATACCTCTGTGGTAATCACCGACCACCTGAACGACCAGACCTTCTCCAAAGAACTGGAAGCCGCATCCTGGGAGAAACGGGCAGATTATTTTGTCGGTAGTTACAACAGACTGCTGGAAGCCGCAGACGGTCGGCTCAACATCCTTTTCGGCGCGGAGATCCGCCTGCTGAATGACCCGGAAAGCGATTATCTGGTCTACGGCATGACCGAAGAATTTTTCCGTACTGTGGACGACCCGCGATACCTGAAAAATACCGGCGAACTGGCGGCTCTGGTGCACGAACACGGCATGATGATCTTCCAGGCACATCCCTTCCGCCCGAATATGCTGCTCCCCGACCCCGCACTCCTGGACGGCATGGAGATCGGCAACCTGTGCTTCTGGAAAGAATCCAACAACGACATGGCGAAAATGTGGGCGGAACGCTATGACCTCATCGGCATCACCGGCACCGACTTCCACATTCCCAACCAGCCCCCCATCGGCGGTATCGCAACAGATTACCCCATCACGGATAATGAAACTTTATTGAAGACCCTGCGGGATGGCACTTTCACCACGCTTTGGGGATGATGTTATAATGTCCCCATACCCCAACTCACAAAAAACGGAGGAATATCAAGATGTACAAAACCGAAATGCATTGTCACAGCAAACACGTCAGTGCCTGTGCCCAGGCGGATGCAGAACTGATCATTGAAAAATATCTGGAAGCGGGGTATACCACCATCGTTTCCACTGAACATATCAACAGCGCTACCTTCGGCGGGAAAAAGGATCTCCCCTGGCAGGACAAAGTAACCCATTATATGACCGGGTACAACAAGCTGGTGGAAGCGGCAAAGGGACGGATCCATATTCTCTTCGGCGCAGAGATCGCTATGAACAAAACAGCACCCAATGATTTTCTCGTTTACGGAATCACGGAAGAATTTCTCCGCAGCATCGACGATCCCCGTCAGCTGGCGAATATCAATGAACTCTCCCCCCTCATCCGGGAAAACAACATGATGATCTTCCAGGCACATCCCTTCCGTGTGGGCATGACGATTTCCTCGCCTTCTCGCCTGGACGGTATCGAGATCGCCAACCTCAACCCCTGGCACGACTCCTACAACGATATTGCCCAGGCATGGGCGAAGCGGAACAACCTCATCGGCATTACCGGTACCGACTTCCACAACCCCGACCATACCCCCAAAGGCGGTATCATGACAGATTACCCGATCACGGATAATGAAACCCTGCTCAAAACCCTGCGCGAAAATACTTTCACCCCCATCTTCGGATAAAAACAACTGCCGCATTCCGGAAAATGCATTCCAGAGTGCGGCAGTATCTTTATGATCATATGACTAAGCCGGACTGTCAAAATTCCGCTTAAATGTTATACGTATGCTTGCCCGGTGTAACTTCGATCACTACGGGATCCCATGCATAATTTGCCTTGACGATCAGCGTGAACGGCTTTTCCGCTTCCACTTCCACGATGCTTCTGCCCATTGCCGGATAGTATTCCGTGCAGACCACAGAAACCTTGCCGCCGCAGAACTGCATATTCTTCAGACCGCCGATGGTTTCCGGGAACAGTCTGAAATGAACCGTATTTGCCGGTGCGTCGAAGTTCAGACCGATGATGTTTTCGATCAGCATGGTAATCGGTGCAAGTCCGCCCCAGCCTACGAAATTCGCACGGACAATCTCACCGGCTTCCGCAGAAGCAGGACGGAACGCTTCCGGTGCATAGGCTTCCCAGATACTGCCGTAAATGGGGTTGTTCGCTACTTTGCACATACCGTCCAGATACTTCATGGCAGCTTCACGGGCAAGCTCAGGCGTGCCGGTCTCCCGCAGACCGCGGATCGCCGCATAGTTTGTCGGCGGCCAGATACCGCCCAGCCAGTAACCGCCCTCCGCATCATAGTTGGGGTCGTCCCGCGACAGAGTGGCAAAGGGGATCAGGGTGTAGAATTCTTCTTCATTGAACATATGGGAAATCATTCTCTGCTTGCGTTCCCCTGCAGCACAGCCGCTGATGATTGCCCAGAAAGCGGCGGCAGTCTTGGAGTTGATGAACTTCACTTTTTTGTGTGCCTGTTCCCGTGCAAAGAAATCGAAATACCAACCCGTCCGTTCACTCCAGTGACGTTCATTGATCAGGTCACAGATACGCTTGTGTTCGCTTTCGTAAAACTTCTGCTTGTCGGTGTCCCCTAAAGTACCGCAGATTTCCGCCAGACACCGCGCACTCAAAGCCTGCTGACACGCCAGGTCGATGTGGCAGATATCACAGCCATCGTTGTGGGTGGAATCGTATCCGCCTCTGGGAGAATTGTCCATACCGGAAGAACCGGAATCCTCAAACCAATAAAGTCCGCAAACCCGACGGCGGTTGTTTTCAATAAAGCGATAACACCCCTCAAGCGCCGGCAGAACCTTCTCAAACCGGGATTTGTCGCCGGTAATGCAGTAATGGGTCCATTCCGCCCACGCCATCAGAGGGGGATTGATTCTGTCCGGAGGATAGGCCTGGTTTTCCGTTTCCATTTCATACGCCATTGCCATAAACCCGTCGCTTTCTCGGCGGAGACGGTAGAGATTGTCCAGGTTGTTGAATGCATCCAGCGTACCGTTGGAATAGTTGGTGATGAAGGTCATAAAGCAGCTGTCCCACTGCCAGATGATCCCGGCACCCGGCATACAGGTAAGCTGCGGCTTCCATCCCTCTTTATCCACATACTCAACATTCCGGAACGCCGTTTCCCAAGCCGTATAGTACAGCTCAATATACTCCTCGCGTCCCTTCAGCACCGGTTCCGGCAGCTTCGCTCTATCATAAACATACATAATGTTTTCCTCCGTTTCTTTTTTCATGATTATACCATAAATTTGCATCCTTGTAAATATCATCGCCCCATAAACAGGAATACTTTTCAAAAAATAAAAGCCAGCATTCCGCTGACTGCATACCGGCACAAAAAACCATATGTGATCCCCCCTCAACCAGAAACAACCATCCCATATCAAAACCCCCAAACCCATTTTCCAAAGTTTTTTGAAAAGAGGGTAGGGGTTTGGGGGAGGGAGAAAGACTTTTTCGCAAAAAGTTTTTCTCCCTCCCCCAAGAACTCAAGGCTTTTTAAGTATAAGGATCAGGTTGTCGTGGTTTTGGTAGATGGTGTAGCCGTGGTTGGTGTAGGCGAGGTAGTAGGGGGACCAACGGTCTTCATAGCGTTTGTCCAGGACTACGTAGTCTACGTCGGGTTTGTTGTTGTGGTAGTTGGTGGCGTAGACTTCTTTGCGGTCGGCTACATGGGCGAGGAGTTCGCTGGTGACGTTCAGGGAAGCGTCTTCCGGGATGGTGTCCAAGATTTCTTCCATCTTCTGATAGGTTTCCCTGCCTGCTTCGTATTTGTCAATATATCCACTGCAGCGGGGGAGGATTACGGTGATGTACAGACAGCAGCAGAAGACAGACGCAATGGTCAGAAGGGTCTTTCGTGTGGGTTTCGGCAGGTCGGGGAGGTTGACCAGCATGGCGTAGAACAAAAAGGCGCAGATACCGAAATTGTACTGGAAATTGATGTTGTACTGGTACACATAATTGGTCAGCAGATTCATGAGAATCGGGGTCATCAGCAGCCAGCGGGAAGCCTTGCCGGTGCAGAACGGAAGCATTCCCAGGGGCAGAAGCATCTGCAGGAAATACACAAACTTGTCCCATCCGCTGTTGCTGCCGGTGGTGAATAACTGGGTCAGCAGATAGCCGGGATTGAAGAGCGCCGTCTTGACCGCACCGAGCAGACCGTCTTCCTCATTGAATATCAGATTTTCAAACCGGTTCGTCATAACCCCGGTGCCGTAGGTGTCCAGCAGCCATGTGGCAAGACCGAAATACGCCACCGCACCCACCGCCAGAATCATACCGTGGAGATACTTCTTCCGGGACAGAAGAACGTATAGAGCGAACAGAATAATATACATTGCCGCATCTTCCTTGACCATCAGCACACCGATGGCGAAAATGTACATGGGCAGGTATTTCTCTCGTTCAAAGAAATAGAACATCCATAGCAGCAGAGGGAGCAGAAAACAGTTTTCGTGAATGTCATAGAAACAGCCGTTGGTGATGGCAGGATTCAGGGCGTACAGGAGAACAACCACCATCTGTACCTTGCCCGACAGCTTGAAATGACGCGCCAGAAGCCAAACGGGGATCACACCGCTTGCCACGATCACCGCCTGCCCGATCTGAAGGATCATGGGCGAGGGGAACAGCCAGTAAAAGGGGAGCAGTACATAATAAATCGGGGAAATATGTACCGCAAAATGGGACAGCAGCTGATCACGCTCCGAAGTCACCAGCGGAAGCCCGGTCTCCTTCATGTAGTGGAACATATTGCAGAACAGACCGAAGTCAAAATTGGGCGCAGTGAAGGTCAGATACCGCAGACAGGTGGTCACAGCGATCACACCGCAGGCGAAAATACCGCTGAGGATCACAAACACCGATACAGTCCTGTTCCCCGGTTTCCACGCGGCGATCAACCCGGCATTGCGCTTCAGGAAATAGAATAGGAACAGACAGTACGCCAGAACCATCGCTCCCTGGATCAGAAAAGCAACTTTGTTCCCGTCATAGGAATGAAGCCACCGGCAAACACAAACGGTGGCGGACAGCAGCAGAAACCAGCTGTCGGACCAGAGGGAATCGGGGAGAAGCAGGGCGCAAAGGGTGTACAGAAGGAAGAAAACGCCCATCATGGCGAGCATATATCCGAAGGAAGTATCCTGGGCAAAAGCCAGATCGGCAAAACTGCCCTTGCCGAAAGCGACAACGGCAGCAAAAGAACTCCAGGAAGCAATAATGCGGCAGATCAGTTTCTCACGCTGAAACACCGCGGCAAATCCGCTGAACAGAGAGGATGGTTTCATAAATACGCTCCTTGTGGGTAATATAACTGGGAAATATTATAGCATATATTTATAGATAAAACAAGAATAAAATGCAGAGAATGAACGGGCATAACGTATGCCTGCAAGATTCTCTGCATTTTGTGTTATTTCTCTCCTCGGTTTTCCACATACTGTGAACAAACTGCGAAATCCCCGCCGTTTACAATACCGCACAGCTCAACATACATACCGACAGCATCCGCAGGTACGGAACATTTGATTTTACCGTTTTCGAGCGTACACGGTGCGTCGTGCCATTCCTGATCAATACATATGCTGCCATTCCAGGAATAGGGGCTGTCTGTTGAATAGGTCATTGCGGCTTTGATGTAACGAAGCACAGCTGTAGATTCCCCATCGCATTCGTAATCGCAAACGATGTTGTTTTCCCCATCGGTTGTTATATCCCCAATACGCGGGATATCCATATTCCCATAAACAACCGCATCAGCATAATCCATGATGCATGCCCGATTCCAGGCGAAAGCGTGGCTGTGACCGAACTGACTCAATATGGATAATCTTGTCAGGGCATTCCCGTCTTTTGTGTCTCTGTAAGACAAAGAGTTGGGCATTATGGAGAAAAACGTATCTGTATTGGAACAGAGCCAGAGCACCGGCGTGTTTACCTGTGCAAAACGATCTTCGGCAAGATAGAACCGCCGTGCATCTTTATCCTGGAAAGGCAGAGCGCATAAACCCAACGAACAGTCTTCCCCAAGATATCCTGAACCATAGACAGGAATCGCAAATTTCAGAGCGCTGTCATGACCGATAACAAGCGAAGTAATGATTCCGCCCCAGGATATGCCTGTGATACCGATACAATCGGGATCGACACGTTCATCAGCGGCGAGCAGACGGCGCGCAAGGATGCAGTCGGCAATGGCGTGGTACATCCAGTGCTGACTCATGGGCTTTGTGCCGCAATCCGTCATGCCGGAATTGGCAGGAGCCGCTGTATAACCGTCTTCGGCAAAAACCGCGTGGGGACCGTGAACGAAAGATCCCGGCGCACCTTCAACAGTACCGTATCCGGGTTTTTCGGGGAAATCACCGGTAACATCCATGGCAACAGCCGCATAACCCCGATCATTCCACATCTTCACCCAACCGCCGAAAGCATGTCCGCCGCCGCCGTGTACAAGCACAATACCGGGCATTTTCCCGGACTCCGTTGGTGTGAATTTTTCGGGAAAACCGATATAAGCAAAGACCTTGGTTTTCATGGGCTGTCCGTTGACAATGAACGGCATTCCGTCAAATGTGATGGCGCGAACACCGGAAAGATCTCCCGAAAAATCGAATTCGGGATAATATTTTATATTGAGTGGATAATCAAAAACAGATCTGAACATAGAACCCCCCGGACTGAGTGGAGTATTTTTTATGAATATAATTTGTGTATCGAATGATGCATCGCCGTGCGGCGATATGATGTATTTGCTATGCAAATATGATGTTGCTTCACTTCGTTCCGCAATGATGAAATGATGCGGCAAATCTGCTGAGCTGGGAGGATGGTTTATGTAAATACGCTCCCTGTAGGTGATATAACCGGGAAATATTATAACATATATTTATGGAAAATACAAGGATGGATAAAAAGAGAGAACGAATACACAAAATTGTACTGTGGATCCGTTCTCTTTGGTTTTACGGGTGTTTTTTACCCAAGATATTCTTCCTTCAGCCGCAGATAGTCCGGGTCTTTCCCGAAAAACGTATCAAAAGCCGAAAACATTGTACCGCAGGAAAAACCGGACATATACTCTTCACACGCATCCTCATCTCCGGTATGGGAAAAATACAGGGGATTCCGGGCGGAAATGTGGTAATCCGGACTTGCGGCAACCGTTTCAAATTGCCCGATCAAAGGAAACAGCATTCCAAGCGCTTCCAGACAATCTTCTCTTCTGCCCAGTTTCCGATAATTGTGCGCAAGCTGAAAACAGGCGAAAAATTTGTGGGTCGTATAGAAGTTACCACATCCGTCGTCAAATACAGACAACAGCTTCAGATGGGCACGGTTGAATGCGGCGGCTTCTTCATATTTCCCGATTTCCGCCAGCCGGGAGGTAAGAACTTCCAGATTGAGATCCATTGCCAGCCAGCACCAGAACAGGTTGCTCTCTGTATATTTCTGTAATTCCGTATCATCGTGTTCATATCCAAGAGTGCGGGCAATGCCGATGACACGGAAGAAATAGTTTTCCCCGCTCATTTTTTCTATGGCAGCATAGGCCTTTTTGTATTCTCCCGTCTCCCCGTAAATCCGCACCAGCATATTCAGCGCACTGTCCACCTGCTTGGTGTCTCCGCAAGAGTCTGTAACTTCCTGACAAAGCCGGACTGCCTTATCCACCGCTTCCCTGCGTTCCTTTTCATCCTCGGATATACGATTTACCATAGAAAGAGAAAACGCGAGGGCGATTTTCAGCTCCGGACTGTTGGGGAATTTTTCAAGACCTTTGGTGAATACTGCAATTTCCTTATAGGTATCCATACTTTCGTCGGCTTCTTTGAGAATTTTCTTCACTTCATCGGCGTAACTGTTCATGTGATACCCAAACAAACGGTCAATGGATACCCCGAAATATTCGGCAATCACGGGAAAAAGACTGACATCCGGTGCGCACTGGTCGTTCTCCCACTTGGAAACCGCCTGTTCCGATACGCCTAATTTTTCCGCCAGCTGACCCTGGGTGATTTTGCGGGATTTGCGTAAGGTGTATATATTGGTTCCGATACTCATGTATGTATCTCCTTTGGATTCTGATTTGTTGGTGGCCACAGTTATATTGTACCATAAGAACTACCGGAATCCAACCTATCAGAATATGATTTTTCTCATTACAAAGTCAACCGCAGGTTGTTTTTGGGGGAAAATAAAAAGTCCCATAAAGGACTTATTTTATTTGATGGATATGGTGAGTCGAACCCGGGAGCAATTTCCTTTGGAAATAGCTCCGAAAGTTCCTCGATTGTTAGGTTTGACGATATTGTTTAGCGTAGTATTATTACTATGGTGGTACAGGAGAGATACTCTCACAGGAACTTTCATAGGAATTCTCGTTCTTCTTATCTCCGCCAAAAACAAAAGGTCCTTCAAGGACCTTTTGTTTTTGGTGGAGATAAGGGGAGTCGAACCCCTGACCTCTTGAATGCCATTCAAGCGCTCTCCCAACTGAGCTATACCCCCGTATGGTGATATAATATCATATAAGAGCGCGTTTGTCAAGAGTTTTTTTCAATTTCCGGATCAATACTGACTGATTTTCAAAGTAGGATCATCATGCCCCTTTTCGATTTTGCGGATGACTACCGGAAAACTGTAGTTGTCGTTCACCTTGACCATCACCCGGTCGCCGGCACGCTTGCCCATGATCGCCTTGCCCAGAGGGGATTCCTTGCTGACGTAACCGTTAAGCACATCGTTCCGCAAAGTCGTTACCAGTACGATATCGTTTTCTTCCTCATCTTCTTCATAGTATAACGTGATTTTGTCGAACAGACCCACCGTGTCTTCCTCGTGTTCCACGTCAATCACAATCGCCGTCTCAATCATCGCTTTCAGATACCGGATACGCCCATTGTTGCGGCTCCATTCACGCTTGGCGGAACGGTATTCGTCATTTTCACTCAAGTCCCCCAGCTCCCGCGTCCGGCGTACCTCGTCGCGCAGCTTTGGATTCAGCGCCATGCGCTCGTCGATCTCATCCTGCATCTTCTGTATGTCCACTTTTGTCAGCTCGTCATGCATAATTCTGTTTCCTCCGTGTATACTCCGTTATATTATACCTTGTTTTCCGCAGAATTGCAATCCGTTTTTTCGTGATCCTGCGTCGATTTTCGGAAATTTCCCGGAAATAAGGTTTGTGCACATTTCTGTATATCCGCCGTTTCTGAAAATATAACGAAAACATACTGCAACCTTGCCAAAGAACTACGGTTTTTTTCGGACAAAATTTTCCACAGAATTTTACCGAAAACACTACCCAAATGCCAGTTTTTGTGGTATAGTATATATGTGGGAAGATTGGCTTTGACCGTTTCCCATAATCTAAAAAACAAAGGACGAAGAGACTATGAATCTATTTGATGTATTGGAACTGATCGGCGGTCTGTGCCTGTTCCTGTTCGGTATGAACCTGATGGGTGCTGCGCTGGAAAAACGCGCCGGCCACGGTCTGACGGCTCTGCTTGGTAAACTGACTGCCAGCAAAATGGCAGGATTTTTGACCGGTTTGTGCGTTACCGCGGTTATTCAGTCCTCCTCTGCCACCACCGTTATGGTCGTGGGTTTTGTCAACTCTGGTATAATGACGCTTCGTCAGGCAATCAACGTCATTATGGGTGCCAATGTCGGTACCACCGTGACCGCGTGGATCCTCAGTTTGTCCGGTATTGACAGCGGAAACCTGTTTGTCAGCCTCTTAAAACCTTCGTCCTTCACGCCCATACTTGCTCTGATCGGTATCATCATGTACATGAGCGGCACCGGCAAGAGAAAGGATACCGGTACCATCTTCTTAGGTTTTGCAACCCTTATGTTCGGTATGGACAGTATGTCCGCCGCTGTTGCCGGGCTGAAAGAAGTGGAAGCCTTCCGGAATATCCTGACCATGTTTGAAAATCCCATCCTGGGCGTACTGGCCGGCGCGATCCTGACTGCCATCATTCAGTCTTCTTCCGCATCCGTCGGTATTCTGCAGGCGCTGTCCTCCACCGGGCAGATCAACATGGGTACCGCGATTCCCATCATCATGGGTCAGAACATCGGTACCTGCGTAACGGCTATGCTGTCCTCCATCGGTACCAACCGCAACGCGCGCCGTGCATCCGTGGTGCATCTTTCCTTCAACATTATCGGTACGATCATTCTGCTGTCCCTGTTCTGTGCGGCAAAGGCGATCTTCGACCTGGCTGCATTCACCGGCAGTACGGCATCAGAATTATCCATTGCTGTTGCCCATTCCGCGTTCAACATTCTCTGCACCGCCATCCTGCTGCCCATGTCCGGACTTCTGGAAAAGCTGTCCTATAAGTTCATTCCCGAACCGGCTGTCAAGGAAGTTGTGGAAGACAAGATCGAGCTGGATGAACGTCTTATGGCAACCCCGTCCATCGCTCTGGAACAGTGCCGCGTAGCCACCGGTGATATGGCGCAGATCTCCATTGATGCCATCCGGGATTCCATCGGACTGTTCGGCAAATACGACGCCGACACCGCCCAGGCGATCCGCAAAAAGGAAGGTCTGGCGGACAAATACGAGGACGTGCTGGGCAGTTATCTGGTAAAGCTGAACACCTATTCTCTCAGCGATACGGACAGCCATGAATCCACCAAGCTGCTGCACATGATCGGGGATCTGGAACGTATTTCCGACCATTCGGTAAATATTCTCGCATCCGTGGAAGAACTGCGGGACAAGGGTCTGGAATTCTCCGAACCTGCCAAGCGTGAACTGGCGCTGGCTTTTACGGCGCTGCACGAAATGATCGACCTGTCCCATACCGCGTACATGGAAAACGATATGGAAGCCGCTATGAAGGCAGAGCCTCTGAAGCAGATCATCGACACACTGAAGAACCAGCTGCGCTCCCACCATATCCGCCGTATGCAGAAGGGCGACTGTACCATTGAGCTCGGCTTCGTATGGTCCGACCTGCTGACCAACATTGGCCGTGTAGCCGACCACTGCTCCAACATCGCCGGCTGCATCGTAGAAATGGCTCAGGACAAACTGGACCTCCACGACTACTCCAAAGGTCTGAAACAGGACAGCCCGGAATACGCCTCCATCTACACCGCCTACTCCGCAAAATACCTGAAGGCGCTGGATGAGGTGGAGTGAGTTTGTTTTTTTGCCGGGGAGCGAAGAATTATTTCATAAATCTTCGCTCCCCGGCGCCCCTCCCTCTTTTCAAAAAACTTATACTGTTTTTTGATGGTTTATTGGTATGTAATTTGATAGAGTTTATTGTGTGACTGGTAGGGTTTGGTATGAAGAGGCAGTTGAAGAAAGAGATTGAGAAGCTGGCGGGGGAATTTTCCCATGGGGCGGCTCAGGCGGCGATGAAAGATGCGGCTGCGGAGCTGGAAGCGGCGTATGATACGCTGGTGGATTCCGGAAAGTCCCAGCTGGAGGCGTATCGGCAGGTGCTGAAGGATGTGGAAAAAATGCGTTCTGTCCTGGCGGATCTGCCGAAAACGGAGGAAGAGCAGCAGGCGGAAGAGAAGGAAAAGAAAGCGGATGCCTGGAACCGGAAAGTAAATGCCATTCACAAATCGCTGGAAAGTGTGATGTGGGTGGGAACGGTTATTCTGTATTTTCTCCTGAGTTTTCTGACCGGGTACTGGCATATGACCTGGCTGATCTTTCTGGCGGCATCCATGGGCAGTATTCTGCTGAACATTGCGGCATCGTACCTGAAGGGGAACCCCCTGTCTGCGCAGATGGGCAAATGGAAAGGACTGATGTGGCTGGGCATAACGGAAGTATATTTCCTGATCGGCTTTCTCCACGGCGGCTGGAGCTGGACCTGGCTTCTGTTCCTCGGCGGCGCACTGGCAGAGACCCTGCTCGGTCTGATCGGCAAATGGAAAGCGTAAGAAAGGCAGCCGGAAAATAAAAACACCCGGACTGCCATAAATACGGCACACTCACGATATGTACCTGCAGTATACAATATATTCCCGCGGAATGTTGAAGAAACAATACAACATACTGTCACCCGCAGGATTCCGCCAAAACCATTGACGGAATATAAAAAATATGGTATTATAATCATATACAAATAACCCCAGACTCACCCCATCAAATCCATTTTCAAAGTTTTTTGAAAAGAGGGAGGGGTGCAGGGGAGGGAGGA
>JAFUKI010000171.1 GCA_017467815.1 Clostridia bacterium | reverse complement strand
TTCCTCCATCGATACAGAAAACATCGCTTCAAAATTTTTGTAATGGTATGACTGGATTCCGACGGTATAAATATGATTGTCCTCTATCGGCATCTGACAGAAATCAAACTTGCTAAAGCTGTGTGTTTTTTGGTCGTACTCCACCTCAAGTCCGTCAGATAGTTGATAGAATTCCGTATGTTTGCCCTCCAACGCTTCATCCCGCAGCATATACAGAATCATCCGACGGAACTGGGCACCGGTAATGTGGCACAGATATATCGGATCGTTATACGGGAAGCATTTGGCAAGATCGGAAAGCAGAACGATAGGTCCAAGCTCGGCAGTCCGAATACTACCGGATCCAAGAAGCGCAATATCCAAACGAAGGCTGTCACGCAGAATATCGGCAAACAGGTTTCCTAACTCCGTTTCCTTATATCTGGACGGATGTGTGAGCTGCCTTTTAAAGTGGGTAATCATACGCTGATATTTTGCGTCGGTCTGGTTTTTATAATAAGAAATAATATCTTCCAGCGCAGCATCCCGCGGACAATTGGTGGCATTAATCGGAATACTCTGCCACCGGCAATCACTCACACAGTTGTTGTCTGTATCAATGAGTAAATCAAATCTTCCGATTTGATCGGTTCCCGTTCCGACTTGTACAATCAATATATCATTAACAATTGTAGGTTCTTCGAGGAGAGTGTGTGAATGTCCGCCGATGATAATATCCACACCCCATGCCGGGTCAAGCAGTTCTGCCAATGCCTTGTCTTCCTCATATCCGATGTGTGTAAGCAGCACGGTAAGATCAATATCCACAGAACGATAGGTATTGCATATTCGGCCTACCTCCTGGCTTGCTTCACGAATATCTACGAAGGAACCAATCAATCCCTCGTTTCTTGTCTGATTAATAATCTCTTCGGTCAATATACCGATAAACAAAATCCGCATTCCGTCTATTTCAGCGATGTGATAAGGCTTGAACATCCGCGCATTATTAGTTTTGATATGCAGATTGGCATTGATGATCGGAAACTTCGCACACTTTTCCAAAAACAACAGATGTGCAATGCCGTAATCCGTTTCATGATTGCCGACAGTAACCACATCCGGTGCCAGCATATTCATGATTTCGATGGTGGAAACGCCACGGAATTCGGAATCAATTACGGAACCGCGGAACATATCTCCGGCAATGCAATAGAGCGTGTTGGGCTCCTCTTCGCGTATCTGATTAACATACCCCGACAGCCGGGAGACTCCGCCAATCAGGCGGTCATCTACCATTTCTGCCAGAAAATCTCCGTGGAGGTCGTTGGAATGAAGTATCGTCAGTCTTTTCTTGTTATCTGCCATCCGGCATCCCCCCTTTCATTTCTCCGCTTTGTTTTTACGTTCAGCTTCACGCTGCAAAAACACCTACACTTCAGAATTATTCATAATCTGCTCATAATAGCGTGCCGGAAACATACCTGCAAACTCCTCAAGAGTGCATCCCTGATAATATTCTTCCGGCATCGGCCGGTCCAGCGATGCGCCGCCGCTCGATCCTGCTGAGATGCCGGCAGTAAAAATGTCGATGAGAATATCCATCGTGCCGTCTTTATGGAAGCGCAAGACCAGTTTTGTGCTCTCATCATGCTCCTCGTCGCGATGCCAGCCGAGCTCGATGTTCTCCGGCAGAAACCGCAGTCCGCTCTCCTGCGCGAAATTGTCGCCATATGAGCCGTATGCCGCATGTATGAGCACATCGTTCGTGTGCAGGAGCGTTTTCAGCGTATCAGTCCTCTCAATATTGGTCAGAGATTTCGGAAGATTCATCGTTTTCACGTTCGGAAACTGTTCTAACACACCTTCGTTAATCTCTGTGATGCCGTCATATACCGTCAATTTAGTGAAGTTTTCTTTCCATTTTTCATGAGAACCCCATATTTCTGTGTCCTCACAGCTGATGCTTCCCTCGCCACGAAATTCGAGTTCTCCCATACCGCGGTCGATAAAAACCAAGCCGTTTTTGTGTTTAGAATGATACATAGACTACCTCTTATTTGCGTACAGGCATCCCGTCACCACCTACGCGGTACGATGCAGGTTCTTCCATGAGTTCAAAATTCTCCAGCATCATGTTGTCCGGATTGGTGAGTGTATAGGAGCTGTCAACCGGAATATATCCCGGAGCGATATGCATATCCCCGACTTCTTTGAATCCGCCGCCGGTTATATCAATCACGCGAAGTTCCATATCATTCGACGCCAGTTCGCTTCCCTCCGCAAAGACATACAGATAATGGTTGCCATCGGCGGTTTTTATGTAATACGGATGATATCCGCCGGTGCGGTGTGCATTGTCCGCAGAGAATTCCGCGTGGTAATACTGTGCGTCCGTATCTGTATAAATGTCAAAGGCTTCGTAGAACAGACCGCTTTCGTGAAGTACAGGAGTCACGTCAAGTTCTTCCAGGTTACCGTCGCCGTCAAGATCGGTGTAGAACGGATGCTTAAGCGGAAGTTCAACTATGTAAGCATCAGGAACTACCATATACTTTTCGTTAAACAGTTCCGGATATTCCGCAAAGGATACCGTAGCAGCCAGACGTCCGTTTCGGCCAATATCTGCAAGGTCCCAGTTTCCGAAATAAAAGGTCACGCCATTATAATCGAGAGTCCATGCAATGTCATCCTCAAGCGTGTCTCGGAAATAGTCTTCCACTGCGGTTGCGGAGATAAAATCGCCCGTCCATGTGTGGGAGGTCAGTTCCTTCTTCACAATTTCGGGTATTTTGCTCATGTCCTTGATAACATCGGTGAGCATCAGCGGCTCACCCGTTGCTGTATCATATGTTGTTCCGCCAAGACTGCGGTCATTGATATTGCCGTACACCAGGAAGGAATCCGACAGATAGCTTACCGCAACGCTGTCGGCACGGCGTATCTGTACGTCAAGGGTGGATTCTTTGGTTACAAAGCTGTCCGCATCAAGAAGATCCAGTTCCTCTTTTGCAAAGGCAAGAAGGTTGTCAAACTCGTCTCCCATGGAGCGTACCACCATGTTCTTTCTCTGCTCCAGTGCTTCTGCCAGGGCCGGAAACTTCTGCGTATCGTCACCCAAAAGGGTAACCGCGTTATATTCACTCAATGCCAGCAGGATTTCATCATCCCATTCCCACTGCTGGGCAAAAAATTTAGAAAGGGTAAGTGGCTGTGCCACTTCTTTTACCGGTGCTTCCGGCATTTGCGTTTCAACCGGAGCTGTTACTTCCGGCGTCTCAACCGGTGTTGGTTCTTCCGGCTGTTCCGTAGCAACAGGTGCCTCTGTAACCCGGGCACCCGGTATTTCCGGTGTCGGAATCTGCTCTTCACCGCCATAATCCGCCTGACCGGTCTTTTCGGAACAGCCTGCAATCAGGCACAAAGCAAAAAATGCAGTCAGCAGGATTAGCAAAAATATCTTCTTTTTCATAATCTTCTCCTCTTGCAATACTTTTTAATTTGTTTGTGTAAGACTTGCTAATATGGCTTGTACATCCGCATCTGCAAGTGATATCTCATATTCACCGTTTTTCATGAGAATCATCACCTGAAAAACACATCCGTCCTGCTTTGCTTCCAATATCGTATAGGGATAGCCAAAACTGGTGCAGGTGTATCCGTGCCATGTGTACGCTCCAAGAGAAAACGGCTCCAGGTCCTCCACATTATCATAAAAAAATCTTGTTGAAACATAAATATCCTGCTTTCCGAAAAAGCATATCGTAATACCGGCATGGGTAAAAATATCCGTTTCGAGCTTCGCTTCCTTAAAGATATGTACTTTTTTCTGCGTCGTTCTACACTCGCTGTCAATGCCGAAGAACGCCATCCAGCCATCCGGCACGACAATCCGAAAGTACCCTCCGTCGAACAGATCACTTTTCATGTCGTTTACGCCCATTTATCCTCAGACTTTGGCAGTCTGATATCTCCGAGACACTGGATATCGTTTAAAAACCACTCACCGGTGGATGGCTTTTTGCGCAGCTTGATAGGACGCGGATTATCTGCACCACCGCTGGTCACATACATCGTCGCCCAGTTTTCTTCATCAAAGGAATATGGGTTCTCACTGACAGCGACCGTATACGGTGTAGTCGGTGTGTAGTTATTGTCTGCTGTTGCACCGCCAAGAAAGGATCTTGCTTTATACCCCTTGCCGGAAAGGCGGTCTTTGAGGAAACTTTGCTCTGCGCCGCCAAAATCTTCCGGACCTTTCAGAAAGTTCAGCATGGCAATTGCTGCTTCCGGGTCTGCTTCATAGCGGTTCAGCGCAAGAATAACCAGTGGGGTTGTCTTGAATGCAGTGTCCAGTTTTGCTTCCGGGAGGGCTTTCAATTCCTCCAAATTTTGCGGCAAATCAATAAATGTGAATTTCTCGGTATAATTTCTGCCTTTTCCAATGTTCTGAAGGGCATTGTCTACCGCTTTTTTCGACGCTTTCTTCAGCGCGGAGAGTGCTATAGTTTTCAATGATTCCAAAAAGCTCATCTTCAATTCCTCCTACTTATTCTGCTTTCACATATCGGGTGGTCATAAAGGTAAGAGACCCTTCATCCTCGGAGAGATTCACCCAACCGTCCTCACTCATGCCTTCACCGACCTCCAGCCAGAGTGCACCGTCACGTTCTT
>JAFUKI010000170.1 GCA_017467815.1 Clostridia bacterium | reverse complement strand
CGCACCATAAATGATTTCGGAAGCATAACTGCCGATCATGTGAACACCGAGGATCTGCTTGTGTTCCTTGCCGTAAACCACCTTGACAATACCGTCACCGCCTTCGTTTTCAGCGATGTAACGTCCGCTGTAACGGAGGGAAAGGGTAACTTCCGCAGCATCAATACCGGCATTCTTGGCAGATTCCAGGGTTTCGCCCACTGTACCTACTTCGGGATTGGTGTAGATAACGGAAGGAATGGAACGATAATCCACACGATCCGCAATACCCATCATATCGGATACAGCAACTTCGCCTTCTCTGTATGCAGTGTGTGCCAGCATAACCTTGCCGTTTACGTCACCTGCAGCCCATACGCCGGGAACGGAAGTACGGCAGCGTTCATCGGTAACCACAGCACCGCGGTTCATCTGAACACCCAGTTCTTCCAGACCGATATCCTTGGTACGTGCACGACGTCCGGTGGATACCAGAACGAGATCACATTCGATCTTTTCGGTCTTGCCGTCCTTTTCATATGCAACGACACCGGCATTGGGCTTACCGTTAACGGAAGCAACCTTGGCACCGAGAATGAACTTTACACCCTTCTTCTGGTAGTTCTTTTCCAGAATGGAGGAAATTTCCGCTTCGGTAGGGCCGGCGATCTTGTTCAGCATTTCCACAACGGTAACTTCGCTGCCGACAGAATTGAAGTAAGAAGCCATTTCCAGACCGATAACACCGCCGCCGACAACAACAACGCGCTTGGACAGGGTACGGAGATCCAGAATTTCGCGGTTGGTAACAGCCAGACCGGCTTCATAGGATTCACGCAGACCGGGACTCGGAGGAACAACCGCTTCGGAACCGGTACAGATCAGCAGCTTGGCAGCTTCGTAAGTTTCACCGTTGCATACAACAGAGAAACCGCCGGCAGTCTTGCCTGCAATCTTGGCAGTACCGTTCACAACGGTAACACCGGCACCCTTCATCTTGGCAGCAACACCGGAAACAAGGGTCTTAACAACTTTATCCTTACGGTCTACAACCTTGGCATGGTCAATCTTTGCACCTTCTACGGTAACACCATACTTTTCACCATGGTTGGCGTAGTCCAGGATCTTGGCGGAATAGAGCAGAGTTTTGGTGGGGATGCATCCTTCGTTCAGGCAAACACCGCCCAGCGCACGTTCTTCGCAAACCAGAGTCTTCATACCCTGATGAGCAGCACGTTCAGCAGCATTGTAGCCTGCAGGACCGCCGCCTAAAATAATCAGATCAAACATAATGCAAACACCCCTTATTTAGCCAACAGCAGTTCAAAGTTTTCGAGAGCCACACAGAGTTCCTTCAGGAACTTGGCAGCAGGCGCACCGTCAACAGCTCTGTGATCGAAGGTAAGGGACAATCCCATAGCCGGATATACACTGCCGTCAGCCTTAACACGGTTGGTGGTGCAGCAAACGCCCAGGATAGCGGTCTGCGGAGGATTGATAACGGGAGTAAAGCTTTCTACGCCCATGGAACCCAGGTTGGAAACAGTGAAGGAACCGCCGGACATTTCATCGGGAGACAGCTTGCCTTCTCTTGCCTTACCGGCAGCTTCCTTGGTCTTTGCGGAGAGTTCGGACAGAGTCAGCTTTTCCGCACCGAAGATAACGGGAACCAAAAGTCCGCGGTCGGTATCAACAGCCATACCAACATTGGCGTGCTTGAACTTACGGAAGGTGTTATCCACAACATTGGCATTGATCTCAGGATAGTTGGGCAGAACTCTGGAAACAGCATACAGTACCATATCGTTGATGGTGATCTTGCCCATACCCATAGCTTCGCCGTTTGCCTTGATCTTGTTTCTGTATTCCAGAAGAGCAGTAGCGTCGAAGGAGGAGTTGAGGGTAAGCTGAGCCATTTCGGACAGAGAAGCGTGCATGGACTTTGCGATAACCTTGCGGACATTGGAGAAAGGTTCTTCGGTGTACGCACGGAGATCGTCAGCAGCGGGAGCAACAGGAGAAGCGGCAACTTCTTCAACCACAGCAGCTTCTTCCACAACAACAGCTTCGCCTCTGAGGAAGGCTTCGATCTTGTCGGTGGTGGTGGTAAATCCGGCATCCAGTGCCTTGTTTACATCACGTTCAATGATTCTGCCGTGAGGACCGGTAGGAGCAACCTTGGAGAGATCGCATCCGGTCTTCAGAGCGAGGAGCTTAGCTCTGGGAGAAATGAATACGCGGTCGCAGGAAACAGCAGCGGTAACAACAGCTTCAGCGATGGGAGCCGCTTCTTCTGCTGCAGCAGCTTCGGGAGCAGGAGCTGCCTCTTCGGAATTTGCACCGGTGGGAACAAGAGAAGAAATGTCTTCGCCTTCTTCGCCGATCACACAAACAGGATCGAGACAGGGAACAACATCGCCTTCTGCAGCAAAGAGTGCAAGCAAAGTACCTTCTACCTGAGCAGCTTCATCAAAAGCAGACTTGTCGGTTTCATAGGAGAACAGAATGTCTCCGATAGCCACCTTGTCACCTACTTGTTTCTGCCATGTGGTAATGATACAGCTTTCCACACTTTGTCCCTGACGCGGCATGATAACAACATTAGCCATATGTATTGTCCTTTCTTGATATATAAATTTCTTTATAAACTGTTTTATGAAAAATGGAATAAAACGGGAAAACGCAGAAATTACTTGTCCAGAACATTGATAACCCGGACATTTTCTTCCCTGGCATAAGCGGCAAGCTCATCCGGCAGTTGAGCATCGGTAATTAGTATATCGGCTCTGGTCAGATCGCAGAAGGTGTAGGGCATGGACTTGTCGATCTTGGAAGAGTCCATCATGATGATCACCATTCTGGCTTTGGCAACGACGATGCGCTTCAGTTCACATTCACTGTAATTGCCTACCGAAAATCCGCCGCGAAGGGAAAGACCCGAGGGGGACAGGAAAGCAATGTCAATATTGACATCATCCAGAAAACGGCTTGCCTGCAGTCCGGTAATGGTCTGGTTGTCCTTATCCAGCTTGCCGCCCACAATGTTTACAAGGGGCAGACCGATCTTACAGAGATCCAGCGCCAGAACAGGGTCAGTGGTCGTGAAGATGTAGCGATCATTGGGAATATACTGGGAGATCCGCTGAAGAGTAGAACCGGAATCCAGAAAAATGGATCTGCCCGTTTCCAGAAACTCTGCCGCACGTGAGGCAATGCAATCTTTGGAATGCACATTGGCTTTCAGTCTGGCACTGATGGTGGCATCGCCTTCACCGGAAATGAAACGGGTGGATCTGGCACCGCCGCGTACCTTGATAGCCTCGTGTTCCTTTTCAAAGTATTCAATATCACGCCGCAGCGTCATACTGGACACATTGGGGAACATAGCTTCCAGTTCTGCAAGGGAAACAAAGGGTTTCGAAAGTAAAAGCGTTCGAATTTTGTCTCGTCTATCGTTATACATGTTACAGCCTTTCCGACCCCTGCTGTAAAAAAGCAACAGGAATCTAAAGTAACACAGCTTCCGTATTATTCTAACACATTTGATGTGAATTTGTCAACACAAAACCGTGAAAAAAAGAAATAATCGGTGTTGAAAATTCAAAAAAGGCAGACAGAGACAAACCTTAAAAACGACCGATGAAAAATATGCACAAAAGAACCCTAAAACAAGAGAAAAATCTCATCAAAATCGTATTGATGAGATTTTTATAATGCATATTAAAGACTTTTTAGGAAGCCAAACAGTCTGTCAGCAATCAGGGCATGACCGGCATCATTGGGATGCAGTCCGTCGGGGCATAATGTTTCGGCAACGATACGTACACGGGGCTGAATACCGGAAACCGCACGCAGATCCAGTACGGGCAATGCGTACCATGCGGCTACTGTCTTGAGGATCTGATTATAGGTCTCCAGCGTAACGGGCACGTCCAGTCCGGTGGGAATCTGCTTGGGCTCATCTTCATTACAGCGATGGAGAGGGGTCATGAATACAATGGTCTTGCAGCAGAAGCGTTCCTGCAGACGGTTCATTAAATAATGGCAGGCGCCCCAGAAAGTATCGGGCGTACGGTCTTCGGGGGTGCCGATGGGAGCATCACCATGACCGAAGTCATTGGTGCAGCCGAAAACAACAACAATATCCGCATCCTCATCCAGTTCATCCACACGCATACAGAAATCCCGATCGCAATCGGCATCGGATGGAGTTTGCTGACGTGCGATACGGGTACCGCTGATGCCGTAACCTTTGACTTCTGCAAGGTCACCGAGAACCTTCAGTCTGTTGAAATAATAATTTTGGGGATCGGAAACCCCAACACCTTGCGTAATGCTGTCACCGAGAAAAACGGCTTTTTTTCCTTCGAGTTCCATAAACAACCTCCGCTTTTGTTATATAGCTGTAACCATTGTAGCACACCCATTCAGACTTGTCAATATTCCGCAGAAATTTTACATGACCAGAATAGGACACAGGAATTTGTCTATCCATAAATATGTAAAGCCGGAAACCCCAAAAGGAATCCGGCAGGAAATGAATGATTCTGTTTTTACTTTGCGCTCAGGTTGTTTTCGTAGGATTCGATCATCTTCTTGACCATCTGACCGCCGATAGAACCTGCTTCACGGCTGGTGAGCTGACCGTTGTAACCCTGGTTCAGCTGAATACCGACTTCATTTGCAGCCTGCATCTTGAACTGCTCCATAGCAGCCTTTGCTTCGGGAACTACGATTCTGTTGTTTCTCTGTGCCATAATACATTTTCTCCATTTCATTTTCAAAAATTAATCTTAGAGAACCACTTCTGTTCTCCGCTCTTATTATGAACGCTATGTAAAGAGAATATGAATGGAAATGTTTTGCTGAAAAAGAAACTTTGCTTAAAGGGATCAATAAAGATCTTGTTCCAAGAGACATATTATAATGTACACTTTTATCTGCGATATAAACAGTGCAGCCCAATTCGCTGCATCTTTATGGACCATCTGCCTAACAATAACAAGCGGGAATTTTTGTCGAATATGCATTCGGTCAACATATATTTGTTCATCGCTGATAAAAAACCAAAATAATTCGACAAAATCTCCGATAAATCGTTGCAAACGATCCGTCTTTATGGTAGAATAGAGAAGTGTACGAAATCACACAATCCGACAAAAAACTGTGTGGAGTGTACGCACAAATCGTAACGAAATGCTGTCATCTTGTAAATCCTGATGGAATTATGTTACGATTTGTCTATCAACATAGGGGGTATACGTATGCCTGATCTGAATTCAATTTTTACTGAATTATTTGAAACATATCACGGATCCCTGATAAATTTCTGTATTTCACAGGGAGTCCGGGCAGAAAGTGCGGAAGATATTGCATCGGAAGCATTTACCCGCGCTTTGGCAAATCCGGAGAAATTCCTGCCGCTGGACCCCAAACAGCAGAGGACATGGCTGTATTCTGCTGTCGGTTACATAATCAAGGAAAACAACGCGCGAATCACTTCCGTTCCTTTCGGCGAGATAGAGAATATCGAAAACTACATTACAGAGACGGATAAACTCGAAGAATTCATAGCCGACGAAGATTTCAACGGATACGTAAAGCAGATACATGAAGAACTATCCGATGAGAAGGACAGGGAATTGTTCAGGCTGATTTTTGACCGGAAGATTGATTATGATACCTTGTCGAAAAAATTCGGCATCACGCCGGGGCATACGAGAGTGATGGTATCCCGCCTGCGAAAGAAGCTGCGCGTAATTGTAAACAAAATATTAAATAGCTGAAATAGTGTAACAAAAGGCTGTGTCACCTCATCTATAATCAGGAGGTGATACTGTGCGTACAATTAAATTGAATAAGGAGGCAAGCGGTTTTGACTAGCAATAGAATGACACGCGCGGAATTGATCCGATGGCTTGGAGACACGATCCGTACTGAAACAGCAAAACCATTCGACGAAATAGATTACGACTTAGTGGAAGAATGCGGCTGTCTTCTGGACGAGCTGATGGGTAAGTCCGCTGCGCTGTCGGAAAAGGAAATTGCAGAAAGGCTGGCAAAGATTCTGCCGGAATCCGGTTCTGCGGTTCGAAAGAAAATCAAGTATAGGAAACTGTGGAAGATTGCAGTAGCTGCAGCGGTGGTACTGTGTATGGCTGTTACGGTAATGGCTGTACCGACCTGGCGTCAGGCTATTTTAACAGCGTTGAATCTGAATGCTGGAGATTCGGTGGATGTTAATGGTATCACATATGTACGTGCAGGTGTAGAAAAACATTATAATGCACTTAACGATGTGTTAGAGAACGAAGAATTGGATTTCCTGCCGCCGAATATTCAAACATCCACTCCGCGTTTAGAAAGGATCATTTATTCGGATGAAATAGATATAGTTTATCTTCGGTTTGATGATGTAACTATTAGTTATGAAATTTGGTTAGGCAATACTGATATTTCACCTTATGTCGCTAATGCTACTGAATATCATTTCAATGGTTATACGACTAATGTTGTAATTCTTAAAACCGCTGATATCTGTACATATTATTCTTACACAATTATTGAAAATGATATTCATAATATCGTTTCAGATAGTCTCGATACTATTGAGATGTTAATCAACAGCATTTCTTGAGAAGGAGATACATGATGAAAAAATTACTTACAATTTTACTTTGTGCAGTTCTTGCAATTAATTGTTCTGCCCTCTCCGTTGTTAATTCAAAATACGATTACACTAACGATAATACAAATATTACTATTGAATTTGCTTCTGATTCAGCTTTATCGGCTGAGAAGCAACAACAGATTGCTGATTATATGGTTTACGGCGACGATGGTGCGTCTACATATGCATGGTGTTGGCTCACAGGACACGATTATGTATATGAAACCGTTCTTGCTATTGAACATAAGGTATCGGATCTTTCCCCCAGATGCATGAGGAGATCATATTCCGTTGAAACCTGTACCAAGTGTGATCACATTGAAGAAACACTCATTTCACAGACACTTATCGCCTGCTGTCCCGAAGAATAATACTCATACCAAATCCTCGCAAAGTACCCCACTCGGTTAACCCCGGGTGAGGTACTTTTTTTATGCCCAAATAAGCTTTTCTGCCGTTTTCACACGGCAGTTTTTTGTTTTTCGACATCATTCACCATTAGTTCATAACATGGAATCCCGGTTCCTGTTCTTTCCCGTTATTACCTCCTATACTTAGATTTCGCGGAAAGGAGGTGATATTATGTCGGAAACACAGCACATTGGTCGAAAAATCCGAGACCGTCGTGAACACCTCGGCTGGTCACTGGAATACACAGCCGAAAAGTCCAACCTATGCTCCCGAGCACTGGAAGATATTGAACTCGGCAAAACAGATCCGCACTTATCGACAGTAATGAAGATAGCATACGCTCTCTCCATGGACCTGGGTGAACTGAATTCCTGTTACGCAATTAGCATCTGAAAAACGAAATTCCAACACCAAAGGAGGTATGCATGAAAACCCACCAATACATACTGATCGAAAGCATCTATACCGTAAACGGCACCCGATACACCACCTACGGTATCGCCCAAACAGATGTATCCGACGGATGTGCAGTGATACTGAAAGCGATCCCGGATTTGTCCACGGACAAAGATAGAGTGATCCGCCTTGCCGAACTCTGCACGAAACTATGTCTGGCACCGATACACATAAGCGATATTGTGGAAGATTTTTTGGGTGAATAAAAGTAGCAAGCGATTCTTAACTGCTTCTAATATGCCGTATAAAACAGACCAAAATGTTATGAAGGTTTCATAATTTGTTTTTTCGGCAATGAACCAAAATATTGTCAGTAATCCCCACTGTTTGTTTCTGTATGAATAACAGTTCTGCAGAGATCAGCAGTGGGGATACGGCAATCCGCCGTGCTGCACGATCAGGATTTGAATAAGCTGAACATAAGTATTTCCTCCGTTTGCATGATTTGGGTATTGCTTCAGTGGGATAATATATGAATCAAACGGACAGGCAGACTTTTTACATAAATTCCGTTTATTTTGCTGTTTCTCCCGTATTATGGGATAAAATATAACCATCATGTCATCACAGGTTTCCATTACAGTTATAAAATATAAAGAAATTATACTGCGGAGGAAACCAAAATGGAGATCTACGGATATATCAGAGTCAGCACACGAGAACAGAATGAGGAACGTCAAGTTATTGCCATGACGGAATTTGGGGTAGCGCGTGCCCATATGGTCATTGAAAAACAGTCGGGGAAAAATTTTGAGCGTCCGCTGTATCGGCGGCTGCTGAAAAAACTGAAACCGGGCGACATTCTCGTACTCAAGAGCATCGACCGGCTGGGGAGAAATTATGAGGAGATTCTGGAACAGTGGCGGATTCTGACCAAGGAGAAAAAAGTGGATATTGTCGTACTGGATATGCCGCTGCTCGACACCCGTAAAGGACGGGATCTGACGGGAACGCTGATCGCGGACATTGTACTGCAGCTTCTTTCCTATGTGGCGCAGACGGAACGTGAATTCATCCGTCAGCGTCAGAGAGAGGGAATCGATGCAGCCCGTGCCAGAGGGATTCACTGCGGACGGACTGCCATGAAGCGGCCTGAGAACTACGGGAATGTATATGACAGCTGGCTGCGCGGGGAGTTATCCTGTCGGCGGGCTGCAAAGCTTCTCGGTGTTTCTCATACAACTTTTCAAAGATGGACGAAAAAGGACCTGCAAACGTAAGAGAGAC
This sequence comes from Clostridia bacterium, assembly GCA_017467815.1. Lineage (GTDB taxonomy): Bacteria > Bacillota > Clostridia > Oscillospirales > CAG-272 > UMGS1696. Next base: position 14,292 of record JAFUKI010000170.1, on the reverse strand, counting down.
CAGGTTTACCGGTTGTTGCTGGCAAAATATGTATAATATGCTCATAATACACAATAATAGATTAAATTGTAACGAATCGTGTACCTTTTGTGTCCGTAATTCGTTGACAAAGAAAACATTAAGTGATATAATATATTCTGTATAAATACGTTGATTTTTGGAGAAGGATTCATGTCACCATACAGGTTTCCACTTCTGGCACAAAAGGTACACCTTATGCACCGCTGTGTACAGATCACATGAATCATCTCCTGTCAACATCCGTTAAGCAGTGATGATTCATGTGATTTTTTGTGTGTATGCTTGCGGAATATATGAGTAAATGATTTTCGATTCTGGGGTGTTAAACACATCCCGTAAACCAATGAATGGAAGTGACAACAATGTCTGACCATATCTATTTATCCAGTCCCCATATGTCTGATGAGGGATATGAACTGGAGTATGTCCACGATGCATTTCAGAAAAACTGGATCGCACCGCTGGGTGAAAATGTAAATGAATTTGAAAATACCATGAAGGCGTATATCGGTGCCAAAAATGCCGTTGCGCTGTCCGCCGGAACCGCTGCGCTTCATCTTTCGATGATCTGCGCCGGTGTGGGGAGAGGGGATAAGGTATTCTGTCAGGATCTGACCTTCTCCGCTTCTGCCAATCCGATCACCTATGTCGGTGCCGAACCTGTTTTCATCGACAGTGAACGGGAAACCTGGAATATGGATCCTGCGGCGCTGAAAAAAGCCATTGCGATTCACGGCATTCCGAAAGCCGTGGTTGTCGTTCATCTGTACGGCAATCCCGCAAAACTGGATGAGATCTGTGAGATCTGCGATACATACAACATCCCGCTGATCGAAGACGCTGCCGAAGCACTTGGCAGTGCATATCACGGCAGAAAATGCGGAACTTTCGGGAAATACGGTATCTTATCCTTCAACGGGAACAAGATCATCACAACCTCTGGCGGCGGGATGATGTTGTGCAAAGACGGATCGGACGCCAGACACGCCTTAAAACTGGCAACACAGGCGAGAGAACCTTTTCTGTGGTACCAGCATGAAGAGATCGGCTATAACTACCGTATGAGCAATATATGTGCCGGAATCGGTCGGGGACAGATGAAAGTCATTGACAACCGTATAAAGCAGAAACAAGCCATTAATCGGGCATACAAGGAGTATCTTGCCGGTCTTCCGCTGACCTTCCAGCCGGTTACACAAAACGCCGAAGCCAACTGCTGGCTGACCTCCGTTTTGCTGGATAAGGGTTGCGGTGTTGATCCCCTTGAGATAACCGATATGCTTACGAAGGAAAATATAGAAAGCAGACCGATCTGGAAGCCGATGCACAGCCAGCCGGTATTCAGAGACGCCGCTTATGTCACAGCGGAAGATACTGCCGTGGCGGACGATCTGTTTAATCGTGGTATATGTCTGCCAAGCGACACGAAAATGTCTCTGGAAGATGTTGAACGCGTGTGCAGAATCATCCGCACCATGTTCTGAGGATGACAATGAAACATAAACCAACATTTTACGAAAAATACATCAAGCGTCTCCTTGACATCGTTTTGTCAGGTCTTGCCCTGATTCTGCTCTCCCCTGTACTGCTTATCGTAGCAGTTCTGGTGAAATACAAACTCGGCAGTCCGGTGATCTTCTGTCAGGAACGTCCCGGAAAAGACGAAAAGATCTTTAAGCTGTACAAATTCCGGACGATGCGCGATGCGGTTGACCCGAAGACCGGAAATCAGCTTCCGGATGCGGAGAGACTGACCCACTTCGGAAAGAAGCTGCGTGCACTGTCACTGGACGAACTGCCGGAGCTTTGGAATATCTTCAAAGGAGATATGTCCATAGTGGGACCCAGACCGTTATTGGTGAAGTATCTGCCGTTATACAACGAGGAGCAGAAGCACCGTCATGATGTACGTCCCGGTCTTACAGGATGGGCACAGGCACACGGTCGGAATCTGCTGAACTGGGAAGAACGGTTCGAGCATGATGTATGGTATGTAAATAATGTCAGTTTTCTGACCGATATGAAGGTATTGTTCCTGACGGTCAGATGTGTATTTGTCAGAGAGGGGATTTCCTCTGAAACATCAGCTACCATGGAAGAGTTTACAGGAACGAAGGAGCAGCTTCATGTCTGAACAGGTTATTGTCATCGGAGGCGGCGGTCATGCCAAGGTTGTGATCGACTGCATACAGTCAGCCGGCGATACGGTTATCGGTATTCTGGATGACAGTTTGGATATGTGCAGTACAGTTCTGGGCATTCCCATTCTCGGCAGAACAGCTGACTACGTGAAATATCCGGACAAAAAATTTATTATAGGAATCGGCAGCAATGCTGTTCGCCAAAAATTCGCAGAATCCATGTGTGTTACATGGTACACCGCAATTCATCCCCGTGCAGTGATTTCCCAATATGCACAGATTGGTCCCGGCAGTGTTGTACTGGCTAATGCAGTGATCAACGCCGGCGCATCGGTTGGAAAGCATTGTATTGTAAACACCGGAGCGATAATTGAACATGACAATAGGATCGGTGATTATGTACATATTTCCCCGGCGGCTGCGCTTGGCGGTACGGTTTGTGTTGGTAATGAGACACATATCGGAATCGGGGCGGTTGTGCGAAATAATATAGTGATCTGCGGTAGCTGTGTGATCGGCGCAGGTGCTGTTGTGGTTAAGGATATAATGGAGAGTGGAACCTATGTCGGAGTCCCGGCTCATAAAAAATAAAAAGATTCTTGTTTTGACAAATTACGATATCGGTTTATACAAATTCCGAAAAGCCTTGCTGGAAGAACTGATTCGTCTGGGAAATGAAGTTTATATTTCACTCCCCTACGGTGACCTTGTTCCCGACTTGGAAAAGCTGGGATGTAAGTTCATTGACACAACACTGGAACGCCGCGGAATGAATCCTGTACGGGACATCCATCTGTACCGTCAGTATTCCGGAATGATAAAAAAAATCAAGCCGGATCTTGTGATTGCCTACACGATCAAGCCGAACATCTACGGCGGACTTGCCTGTCGTAGGTCAAGAATCCCATTTGCCGCCAATATTACCGGATTGGGTTCCGCGATTGAAGGCGGCGGTATGCTGCGGAAGCTGGTTTTGACGATGTACAAAATTGGTCTTGCCAAAGCGAAAGTAGTGTTCTTTGAGAACGAAGGAAACCGAGATATTCTGGTAAATGCCGGTGTGGTAAAGAAGGAAAAGACCTACGTTCTGCATGGTGCCGGTATTGATACTGAAGAATATCCCCTTCTTCCATACCCACCCGAAAAGCCTGTACGTTTTCTTTTTGTCGGACGTATCATGAAGGAAAAGGGTGTGGATGAGTTATTTGAGGCTATGACACGACTGAAGGCTGAGTACGGTGATGATGTAATTCTGGATGTGGTGGGCATGTTTGAGGAAGCCTATCAGAAGCAGACGGAATTACTGCATAACAACGGCACGATTGTATTTCACGGATATCAGCAGGACGTCAAGCCGTTTTACGAGAAGGCGCATTGTGTGGTACTGCCGAGTTATCATGAAGGGATGTCCAATGTATTGCTGGAAGCGGCATCCTGCGGACGGGCGTTGATTACATGCGATATTCATGGGTGTATGGAAGCGGTAGAAGACGGCGTAAACGGATACTTGTGCAAGACAAAGGATGCGGATTCGCTGTATAATGCGATGAAACAGATTATTGAATTGCCGCTTATTGAGAAAGAACGTCTCGGTCACGCGGGACGTAAGCGAATGGAATTTATGTTTGATAAAAAACAAGTTGTCGCGGAGACAATGGAGAGATTGTGTAATGAGTGAATATCATGATGTCGGATTATCACGTGTGGAAATATTCATGCGTTCTGTAATTCAGCGTTACAACCACAATAAATATTGGAAATACCGTCAACTTGTCGTTGACCCTGCGCGGGGCAGCAGAATCGGGGATTTATTTCGGTTGTTCTACATCAAACGCGCAGATGCATTTAACAATGCATCTATGGGTACCCATAGAAATTTTGGTGCTGTATTTGTCGAGCCTCCGCATCTCCCACACGGATTGAACGGAATTATTGTCTCTCATAATGCCAAGATCGGTAAGAACTGTACGATATTTCATCAGGTGACAATAGGAGAAGGGAAGGACGGCGCTCCGGTGATCGGTGATAACGTAATGATCGGCGCAGGTGCCAGAGTCATAGGCGGTATAAATATAGGGAATAATGTAAAGATCGGTGCCGGATGTGTGGTTGCAACGGACATTCCGGACGGAGCGACGGTTGTGTGTGCAGCCCCCAGAATCATACAAACAGGTAACGAAAATGCGTGCTGAAATATCTGTAATTATGGGAATCTATAACTGCGCTTCCACTTTACCGGAAGCAATAGATTCCATCCTTGCACAAACTTATACGGATTGGGAACTGATTTTATGCGACGATGGTTCCTCTGACGATACCTATAGAGTTGCTGAGCACTACTGTAATCGGTTCCCTGAGAAAATCATTCTGATCCGTAACGAAAAAAACATGGGTTTGAATTATACTCTGAACCACTGTCTGAAATATGTATCAGGGAAGTATATTGCCCGCATGGACGGAGACGATATATCTTTGCCGGAACGGTTTGAAACTGAGCGCAGGGTGTTGGAGTCTGAACCTGAAATTGCTGTAGTCAGTTCTACTATGATCTACTTTGACGAAAACGGCGATTTTGCCGCTCCTGTCAGCTGCACCGAATATCCTTGTAAAGAAGCTCTTGTACACGGACCGGTACACTGTCACGCCCCCTGCATGGTGCGTACCGAAGTAATGCGGCAGGCTGGCGGATATACGGTCGATAAAAAGCTGCTTAGAGTAGAAGACTGGCATCTGTGGTTAAAGATCTACGCCCTTGGATTTCAGGGCAAAAATATTGCGCAGCCGCTTTATAAAATGCGCGATGATCGGAATGCAACCGGCAGGCGGAAATTCCGATACCGCCTGAATGAGGCATATATGGCAGGACTGGCGGTAAAAACACTCAAGCTTCCGAAATGGAAGTATCTTTATATGCTTCGTCCCATTCTGGTGGGACTGATGCCGCGGTTTTTATATACCCATCTGCATCGTAAGAAGCTTGGAAACGTATGACATTCACTTTCCCGGAGGCGGAACAACGTGACACGATTATGGATTATTTTGGCAGTATCCCTCGCTATTGCCGTAATCATTGATTTCAGAGACAAGAATTTTGCATCGGCGGGTTCCAAGAAAAAGGACGTATTTTTTACGTTCCTTCTTTGTGTAATTCTGTCATTTTTCTGCGGTCTTCGGACATGGGGAAACGACACCGGAACCTACCGAGACATCTATGTTTATCTTACCCCTGATCTTTCAGGATTTTTTGCAGGTGAAATGCCGGATTTTGCTGATGGGATCGGCTTATCTTTTGTCAACAGCTTGCTGAAAACTTTCCAGTTGACGTTCCAGGATACTTTGATCGTATACGCATTTGCTACGATTTTTCCATATGTATATTTTGTACGGCGTTATTCCGTATCCATGGTTTTCGGTGTGTTTCTCATGTTTACCACCGGATTTTACACGTTCACCCTCGCGGCAATAAAACAGTGTATGGCAACAGCTCTCTGTCTGTTGGCTGTCGATGCTTTACTGCATAAAAAACGGATCCGCTATCTGCTGTTCCTTGTAATGGCGTTGTTATTCCATCCGTACTCCATTGTTTATCTGCTTGCCCCAGTTATGATGTTCAAGCCATGGACGAAAAGAACATTTATCTACATGGCCATATTTGTAGCAATAGGTTTCCTGCTGGAAGAACTGCTCGGCGTGGTTCTCGACATTACGGATATGATGGGTGCTGACTATGATGAATCCTCTTTCGTCGGAGAAGGTGTCAACATTTTTCGTGTATTTGTTGCATTTGTTCCTCTGCTGTTGGCAACTGTCGGCGGAAGCAAAACTTTTGAGTATTCCACGAAAACGGATAATCTTATGTTCAATCTGGCAATGCTCAATGCACTGCTCATGTTTGTTGGACTGTTTGGAACAGCGAACTACTTTGCGCGTCTGGCGAACTATTTCCTGCCCGGGCAGATCATTGCGATTCCGTTTCTTTTAAGACGATGGAGACCTGAAGTACGGCGAATTCTTGTCATAGCCTGTATTGTTGGTTATCTGGGATATTTTATATACGAAAACGCCATAATCCGTCCTTTCGATTACGGTTATTCGCAAATGAATTTCTTTGACTATATTGATTCGATTATTTAAGGAAATATCATGAAAAAAAAGATACTGTTCTTAATTCCAAACCTGGCTCATGGCGGTGCCGAGAGGGTTCTTGTGAATCTGGTAAATAATCTTGATAGATCCAAATACGATATCACTGTTCAAACTTTGTTTGATACAGGTGTTAACCGAAAGTACCTTGCCTCCGATATACGTTATGTCGGAGGTTTGAAAAAACAATTCCGCAGGAATAACACTTTTATGAAGCTGTTTTCACCGGAATTTCTTTGGAAGCATATTGTAAAAGAGCATTATGATATCGTTGTTTCTTACCTGGAAGGTCCTACAAGTCGTATACTGAGCGGCTGTACAGATAGTAATACCAAACGAGTTGCCTGGATACATATCGAATTGGGTACACCCCAAAAAGCCGCTGTTGGCTTTCGGAGTACAAAGGAAGCGGAAAAGGCTTACAATTCTTTTGACCGTATTATTGTGGTGTCGGAACAGGTAAAAAAATGTTTTTGTCAGAATCTTAATATAAAAACACCGGTCTCTGTGCTGTATAATACAAACGAAACAGAACAGATCCGCGAAAAGTCGCATCAGCTTCCGGACGATCCGGTATTTGTTACCGGTGAGATCCCTGCAGTATGTTCCGTAGCAAAACTAATGGCTACCAAAGGCTTCGACCGCCTCCTGAATGTTCATAAACGTCTGCTTGACGAAGGACATCGTCACAACGTATATATTCTTGGCATTGGGGAAGAAGAAAAAACACTCCGCCAGAAGATCCATGCATATGGTGTACAAGATACTTTTCACCTGCTCGGTTTCAAAGACAATCCCTATCAATATGTCGCACGTTGCTATCTCTACGTATGTTCTTCTCGCCGGGAAGGTTTCTCAACTGCTGTAACCGAAGCATTGGTTGTAGGAACTCCCGTAGTCAGCACAGATTGTTCCGGTGCAAAAGAACTGCTCGGCGAAAACAACGAGTATGGCATTGTGGTAGAAAACAGTGAAGAAGGCATCTACGAAGGTATGAAGAAGATGCTTTCTGATTCTGAGACACTCTTGTATTATAAGAATAAAGCCATCGAACGCGGCTATTATTTCAGTAAAGAAAAAACAGTTCGTGCGGTGGAAGAAATGTTGGATAATTTATGAAAATCCTTTTCCTTGAAGGAGATATGTCACGCAGAGGCGGCACTGAACGTATGACAGCGTGGCTATCTTCTAAACTGTCAGAGAAACATACGGTATCAATAATCAGCTTGTATTTTAAGGACAGCGCAGTGTTCTTCAAACCCTCTGATGCCGTTGACCATATTGTTCTGAAGTCTTCTAAGGCTCTGGCTCAGATACTGGAGATACGCCGATACATAATTAAAAATTCGGTTGATCTGGTTATCAACGTGGATACAGGCATGGGATATATCGGTATCCTCGCTGCATCAGGGACCTCTGCAAAGGTTATAACCTGGGAACACGCGAACTTCTTCAATAACTGGAATTCACGTATTTTCCCCTATCTGCGCCAATTTGCGGCACGTAAAAGCGATGCAATGGTCGTGCTCACCGAGCGAGACAAGCGTAATTATGAGGAACATATAAAAAACTGTACGCCTGTAACGGTAATTCCTAATCCTGCTAAAAAGATGTCGTATAATTACGACACCGCATCTAAGATCATCCTTTCAGCAGGTCTTCTTGGTAAGATTAAACGCTTTGACATGATTGTCCCAATCGGAAAAGCTGTCTTTTCTAAATATTCCGATTGGAAGTGGCTCATATGCGGAGATGGTCCTGAACGTGAGAATCTTGAAGTCGCTGTCAAGGAAGCTGGATTACAGAATCATATCCAGTTCTGTGGCTCTGTCAGTGACATGGATGCACAGTACGCCGCCGCTGCAATGTATGTTCTTACATCGGAAATGGAAGGATTGCCGATGGTTTTGCTCGAAGCAAAGTCGCATGGTTTACCAATCGTCAGTTTTGACATTGAAACTGGTCCAAGCGATATTGTGCGTGACAGTGTAAATGGTTACCTGGTGGAATCAGGTGATACAGATGCTATGGCGGAAAGAATATGTCAGTTGATTGAAGACGAGGCTCTCCGGCTGAAGTTTTCGGAAAATACTGCACTCGATATGGATAAGTTTGAAGAAGAGAGGATTGTTGAGGTATGGGAACAGTTGACGCGAAACCTGTAAAGAAAAAAATCCTTTTTCTTCTCGAAGGTTTCGATAAAGGTGGAATAGAAAAAGTTACTTTGGACATAGTAAATCATTTAGATCCAGATAAGTATGACATTACCGTACAAACCTTTTGGTATGGTGGACATTGTCAGTCTCTTGTCCATGGTAACGTGAAAGTTATCCCTTTCTTTTTCAAAAGATATGTAAGGGGAATCATTAGACTGATCGCTTATCTACCTCCTAAAATGTTGTATAGGCTGTTTGTACATGGTGATTATGATGTGGAAATCGCCGCTTCGGATGGTGGAGCAGCTAAGGTTATTTCCGGTAGCTGTAATAAAAAAGCAAAAAAGATTTGTTGGGTTCATATGGATGTGGTTGAACGTGGCTCACAATTAAAAGAGTTCAAAAATGCGAAAACAGCAAAACCAATATATGAAAAATTCAATCAAATTATTTGTGTGTCCAATGCATGCATGGAAAAGTTTAAATCCAAATTTGGTCATCAATATAGAATAGATGTCCGAAAAAACCCACTTCCTGTCAAAGAAATTATTGAAAAGTCGATTCATTCAATAAACCTTGAAAACACGGGGAATGTAATCACATTCAGCTGTGTAGGTAGACTTGTTGAGCAGAAAGGTTTCGATAGACTTTTGGAAGTTTGTCGTAGGCTAATCGGTGAAGGTTTCTGCGATTTTAAAGTATATGTTGCAGGAGAAGGACCTGAACGAGGGCGTTTAGAGACACTTATTAGACAATATTCTTTAGAAGAGCATATTGTTTTACTTGGATTTTTGGATAATCCATATTCTCTGATAAAACGTACAGATGCTTTTTTGCTTACATCACGTGACGAAGCTTACCCACTTGTTGTTGGGGAAAGTCTTATTGTGGGTACTCCTCCTGTTGCAACAGAGTGTTCTGGTGTTTCAGAGTGGCTTGAGGATGGTATGTATGGGTTGCTTATGCAAAATTCCGAAGAAGGTATATATCAGGGGATAAAACATGTTCTTTTAAACCCGGAATGCTTGGTTGAATACAGAAACAGAATACCCAATAAACAAAGAAAACTTTCATTTGAAAAGGCAATCGCTGATTTTGAAACTATTTTGGAGTAAACAATGAATCCTTTAATTTCCGTCATCGTCCCCGTCTACAAGGTTGAACCGTATCTTCGCAGATGCGTTGACTCGATAATAAAACAAACCTATACAAATCTCGAGATCATTCTTGTGGATGACGGTTCTCCGGATATGTGTGGAATGATTTGTGATGAAATTGCAGAAAAAGATGATAGAATTAAGGTAATACATAAGAAAAATGGTGGTTTATCCGATGCTCGTAATGCAGGGATAGAGATTGCAACGGGGGAGTGGCTTTCCTTTATCGATAGTGATGACTGGATTGAACCTACGATGTATGAAAAACTCATACATAATGCGAACAAGCATAGTGCGCAAATCTCAATTGGTGGCGTATTTGATGAAGCAATGACCATAGATGGCATCGTTGTTATTAAAACAACAGCTGATAAGGGAAATTCTATTGAAATTCGTAATAAGGTAAATGCCATCGAACATTTCCTCTCTAATGCATGGTCTGCTTGGGATAAAATCTATCGCCGAGAGATTTTTGAAGGTGTCCGTTATCCTGTAGGAGAGATTAACGAAGACGAAGCAATTGCTCTCTATCTCTTGGAAAAGTGCGAACGGGTTGTCTATACTAATGAACCGTTTTACCACTATATCCGACGTCCAGAAAGCATCACCACAACAGCATTCAATCCCAAAAAACTGATTTGGGCAAAACATTGCCGAGACAATCTTGCCTGGATTAGCGAACATTACCCCGAACTGTTGCCTTACGCACGAAGCCGATACTGTGGATGTCTTGTCTGGCTACTCTCAGAACTTTCTCAGGCAAACAGCGAATTGCGCCAATCCTCCAAAGAATTGCTGAAAGAACTGAAAGCAGAGTACCCCAATTTCAAGAAATTATCGTCCCTGTCAAATAACACGCGGACACATATGACACTGCAGAAATATCTGCCATTTGGCATGTACAGTCTGCTTTTGAAAACTTGGAGAAGATTACGACATGGTTAAATCTGAATATTGGACGGTTGCTTACCGTAAACGTGAAGCCGGTAAAACCATTCTGGATGATATTAATAGCACATTTTCAATCATACCAAATCCAAAGAGATACTGGTGTGCCGATCCTTTTGTTTTTACTTATCAGGATAGGACTTTCCTGTTTGCAGAAATGTATGATAATAAACCCCATAGGGGCGTTATCGGCTATTGTGAGTTAACTGATGGTGGTCCTACGGAATGGAAGGTTATTATCCGCGAGAAATATCATCTGTCATACCCCTATATTTTTGCATGGAATGACGATATCTATATGATTCCTGAGTCGTACGTTGCAAATGAAATCGGACTGTATAAAGCAAAAAAATTCCCCGATACATGGGAAAAAGTTGATACGATTCTCCAGAATTTCTGTACGGTTGACAGTACAATGTTCATGCGTGAAAATAAGTTCTGGATGCTGACACAGAAACAGCCGGAAGGTACGTTGATTCTGTATCCCATGGATGCGGATTGTAAAATTGCAGGGAATGCCGTAGTGGCTCAAACTTCTGCAGAACAAAATCGTCCCGCAGGAAAACTGTTTGAATGGAGAGGGAAGCATATCCGTCCGGCACAGGACTGTTCTGAAGGATATGGTTCAGCTTTAAATTTCTACGAGGTAGACAAAGTCAGTACAACAGAATTCCAAGAACATATCATCCGGAAAATAAATGCGAAAGATATTGCAAGTAACCATGCGCTGCCTGCAGAAGGAATCCACACCTATAATTTTACGGATAAGTATGAAGTAATTGATATTAAAAATTATAAGATAGAACGTTTTTGGTTCTTTAAACGTGTATATCGAGCGCTGTACTGGCGTGTCGAAAAATTATTTGGAGTTTTAAATGAGTTATAAAATTTCGCGGTTCCAAGATCCTGCGCGTATTCCCGAACTGATTGACCTGTTTCGAACCGGTTTAGGTGAAACAACGGAAGAACATTGGATGTGGCGGCTGTTTTCAGATAACAGTATGCCTGAAAAAGCATTTGCTGTGATTGCAGAAGATGAAAACGGAAGAATCATTGGTGTATCCAGTGTATTGCCAGCAGAATATCATACCGGATCCGGTATTTATCGGTGTTTTCAATATGGCGATTGGGTAGTTCATCCCGAACACCGGGGAAAAGGCTTGATCCGTGAATTTTACAACTTTATTTATGAATATTTTAAAGACAAACAATACGATTTTATCATTGAATATCCAAATGATAATTCCTATCCGATCTTCATGAAATACGGTTTTACGGAATTGCCGAAAATTCCATCGTGGAGAACATCTAAAAAGATATTTTGTACCAAACGTAAGAAAGATGCTTATACAGTTGACGGAGTAGAATACCTGTTTACAAAAACTTGTCCGTTCACTGAAACACCTCCCGCAGAGGAAGGGCGAATGGTACGCTCTCCCGAACTATTGCGCTGGAAATATGATGAAAATCCTACCGAAATATTTACATGGCTGACGATGCAAAAAAATGGTCAGCTGATTGGATATTTTGTATTTGCTACAACGAAAGGTCGGTTCCGTACGGCGATAAACGTATATGATTGGGCATATTGGGACGATAGTGACATGATATTCCGAACTGCTGTACGGTTACTGTTGAAAAACGGAAACTTCGTTTCCATATGGGGAAGATACTCCGACAGAATAAAAACAAGACTGAAAAGGGCCGGAATGAAGGAAGCCGATGGCGGAACACGACTGGTATTAAAAGCCGTAAGTGAAAAAGGCTGGCCTGAACCGCTGTACCTGACCAGAATCGATACAGATTATTGAGGTAACAAATGACAAACGACTACGGAAATCTGGAACTGCATAAAGTCCTGCTCTCTGCGATGAAGGATATTGATAAAATCTGCCGCGAACATGGGCTGAAATATTATCTCTATGCTGGTACGTTACTTGGAGCAATAAATCATAAAGGATTCATACCATGGGATGATGATGTGGATTTGGTAATGTTTGGCGAGGATTTTGCAAAGTTATGCAGTGTGATTGAACGAGAATATGCAGATATATATGCTGTTATGACATTTGAGAACACGCCGGAATGGTATAGCAAGATGACAAAAATTCAGATTAAAGGGACTGAAGTAATGTATACAAGCGGAGAAAAATCTCCAATTTTTGTTGACATTAGTATCTTGCATTCTCTACCGGATTCTAAACTCCTGCGTCATATTCAAAGAAAGCAGATCGAATTGTTCAATCTATCGCTCGGGGTGCTATCTGGAACAGTTCTTCCGTCATCATGGAAAACAAAATTTACGATTGCTCTATTGGCAAAATTGGGGAAACAGAAGCTTGGTAATCTTTTGGATAAGGTTCTCACACGATACGATTCCAAGAAGACTGAATGTGTCGGCATTATGTGTAATACCTTGACCCGTAATCCTTATACAGGGGTTTCAGGGTATGATACAGATGTAACAAAAAGAATATGGCATGAAAAACCAATTTATGTTTCATTCGAAGATACACAGTTGATGACATATTCGAATATTGAAGATTATCTGGATTGGCAATATGGCCCCAAATGGCGTGATCCATACCCAGAAGAAAAACGAATTACAAAACACGATGTAAAGTCTTATGAAATCAGCCAAGAGGTACGGGGGCGAATTGGTTTATGAAATTCCTCATCCAAATCCCCCAACTAATCTTTGGCGGAGCTGAAAAAGTACTTGTGTCTTTTGCCAACGATCTTGTATCCCGCGGACATGACGTAGAGATTTTGGAAACCTATGAAAAAGGTCTTATTAAAGCTCAGTTCGATGCCCGCGTGATGTTCAATGCAATTTGTTCTAAGACATATACGAAAAAATACTACGCTTCTTTAGCCGACATTAGGGAAGAACGGAATCTGCTGAGAAAGGGTATTCTTTGTGTAAAAAAGGGATTCAGCCATATTGTCGGTTATGAACGCTTTGCAAAATACCTTGCCAAAAAGCATTACCGCTACGCACACTACGATGTTGCGATAAATTATCTGGAAATTGAATCGCCGGAGTTTCTCAGGTCAGCAATTAGCGCGGATAAATATATCCAATGGTATCACATTGATGTAGCTAACATGGCTCATCCCGAGGAAACCGACCGATTGATTACGGAATACGAAAAAATGGACGCAATTATTTGTGTCGCGGAGTCTGCTCGTAATAATTTTGTGTCACGTTATCCGCAGCTGGCAACAAAAACGCATGTGATTTATAATTTTTTTGACACTTCTGCGATTGTTGAGAAGGGGAATGAACCATATTCATACGACGATAATAGGTTTACTATGCTCTCCGTTGGACGAATGACTGAACAGAAAAAGTATCTTCGTTTCCTTGATGTCCTTGCTCGCTTAAAAAATGATGGTTACTCTTTCGCCTGGCACATTCTCGGTACCGGCGCAGAATATGATGCTATCATGAAAAAAGTCGAAACACTCTGTCTGACCGATTGCGTTTTTCTCGATGGTGTAACGGATAACCCGTACAAATATATGAAAAACTGCGATCTGTTCGTACTGCCATCCGGCTGGGAAGGTTTTCCAACAGTAACAGTAGAAGCAAAAATCCTTGGTTGTCCTGTACTTGCAACTGACGTATCTGGCATACGCGAACAGCTCATCCACGGTGAGACAGGGTGGATCGTCGAAAATAACGAGGATTCTCTTTATGAAGGACTGAAATATCTGTTCGAT
>JAFUKI010000169.1 GCA_017467815.1 Clostridia bacterium | reverse complement strand
GAGTTTTTTTCTTGCAGAACGGAGTGGTACTTTGCCTTGATCTCCTGATAATCCCCGTCTCTGTGCGCAAGCTGCCTCGCGCAAAGCTGGTCGGTTTTCTTTTGCAGCCTGAGCAAAACAGATTTGATATCCTCGTAATAGGTATCCATGCGGGAATTCAAAAAAAAGACCGCTTTTGAGGTCTCGGGCGAAATGCTCCTTGCAGCAGCCTCTTCCGTCACATGCAGAACATATTTCACACCAGCCCGAATATCGCCCAGCGGCGGGATCACAGCCACGCCGTCCTGCATATATGCGGCATGAATATTCTGACTGATATACTCTATGACATCCGTCATAGAAATCGTACCGCCTTTTTTCAGCGGCTTCGGAATATTGGCATTTTGGCAGCTATATTCACAAATAATTTTTTGCTCAATATATGTATTCAAAACATCCAGAAACTGAGGCGAATCAAAGTATGACACAAAGGTCGAGGATTCCAGCAGGCGGCTCAGCTCCTCCGGAATGCTTTCTGAGATCACCTGCTCCACAATTTCCTGCAGCTCTCTATCCTTCTTGCGGTTCGCAAACTTCTCCCCTGTGTATTTCACAACATCATACACCGTGTTGGTTAATATCCCCAGCGCAAGATTTGATGCAACATTGATCATAATTTCGCCTCCTTTTCTACATTATACTACGCTTTCCCCCTTTTTCAATTCCCTTGTCCCAACCAAACACCGCCCCTTGTGCGGCAGACAGCACAATTTTGTACATCGAAGCTGCAGAAATGCAGGCAGTCTTTCAGTCTGCCAAAAAATCAGGAAAACTTTTTTGACAGACTAAGACGATGGAGAACGAATTCTCCATCGTCTTAGTCTGTCTGCGGAGACAGGACTTGAACCTGCGGCCTCCGGGATATTTGTTAGAAAATCTGTTAGAAACACTTTTTTATCCGAAAAGCTCCTGTATCTCTGCTTGCTCTCTGATATACTTTGCCAGCTTGTCCGGGAAATTGACGGTCATGCCGTCTGCCATGGAATCGTACACTTGACGCATCAATTCCTCGTTCTTCACGCCCCAGGGACGGACATTCAATCCCTCTCGATGCCATATGGCCGTCTTTTCAGGCGTTACGTCTACGGCACGAGGACAAATTTCTTCGGCGCCTATTTGCTTAAGATACGCGACCGTGTCGTCTGTCACGTTTTTCGTCAGCAATCCGATATGCAGCTCGGGCGCATATTCCTTGATCGCGCGGATACACTCCGGCATAAAAGAAGTAACAATCGCTTTGTCTTCCACATGATACTTGCGGATCATATCTGCGATTTGCGGCTCAATGCCTGCCTGTTTGATCTCAATGGCAAAGGTGATATCACGAAATGCAAACTGCCGCAAGAAATCCTCAAGCACAACGATCTTGTCTGTCTGACCATTCGTTTCAAAGGTGTACTGTCTCAGCTCGTCCAATGTGTAGTCAGAAACACGGCCTTCTGCACCAGTCAGCCGGGTGATCGTGTCGTCGTGGAACAACACAAGGACCCCATCCTTCGTCATCTGCACATCTGTCTCGATGCCGTTCGCACCCATATACATGCCGGTATAAAATGCCAGGAACGTGTTTTCAGGGGTATATTCACTGGCTCCTCTATGGGCGTAGTTCACAAAGGAATCCCGACTCTCTTTGAGCATTACCGCCTCGGCATCCTTCTCACACTTTTGCAGGAAGGGCAGCCATTTGGTTTCATCAATAAACGGATTCGTATCGGATACCAACATGCGCTCATAGTTTTCTTTTGTCTGATTGTTCCAGGTGTGGTTGCCCAGAAAAATATCAACATGCTCCTGCTTCAGCCGTTCCACCGACTCAAAGTACAAGCCTCGATTCAGCCATGAGCACTTCTTTTTGTGCAGATAAGCCTTCTTCAGTTGATTGGTACCGGCGCCGCCGAACATACCGGCACGGTAGGTCTTCCCATCAATATCCACATCAAAAAAGAAGGAAAAGGTTCCCTCTGTATGTCCCGGTGTCGCCACGCACAGAATCTGTGTATTTCCAAGGCTGATCACCTGACCGTCCCGGTAAAAGTGGTCCGGTTTCCATCCGGAGATGTATTTTACATCGTCCTCACTGATGAAGGTTTTTGCACCGGTCAACTCCAGGATTTTGGGCGTACCGCCTGTGTGATCATAGTGTCCGTGAGAGTGCAGGATATATTTGACGTCCCGAATGTCAAACCCCAGCTCGGCAACAGACTCTGCGATGACATCCGCAGTTTCCGCATAGCCGGTGTCGATCAGAATCAATCCGTCGCCTGTATCGATCAAATGGGAAGACGCTTTGTAGGTTCCGACAAAATAGATGTTTCCGGCAAGATTAAACGGTTTCATATCTCCAAGCATGAACAAACTCTCCTCTATGATGCAATGCATCAAAATTTTTGTCGTAGTTTATTAGATAATCGGACTCATAATACGCAAGTTCCGGGAAACCGCTGTATGCAGTTTCCCGGAACAGATGGTTTATTCAGAGGGTACG
>JAFUKI010000168.1 GCA_017467815.1 Clostridia bacterium | reverse complement strand
GTATTGACAAAGATCACGCCGTCCTTCATCTTGGCGATGCTTTCGGCATTGATCAAATGCGTGCCGTCAATGGCGGGGGTGTGGAGGCTGATGAAGTCGGACTGGGCATAGAGCTCATCCAGCTCCACATCCACCGCACTTGTAATCAAAGGATTGTCAGCGGTAAGACCGTATTCCTTGCAGAGAGACATGGTGGTATACATTTTGATCAGCGAATACTCCACATTTTCCTGCAGTTCCGCAAGCAGCGTCTCACCGGATTCTCCCAGCCAGATGTCAGCGGAAGCACCTTCCTCGTACTGATCCCGGTAGTTGAGTGCAATATACCGATACAGTTCATAGGGAACATCAAATTCACCGATGGTAGCAACCGGTGTCAGTTCTTCCTCGGTACTTTTCAGTACAGCAGAACCGCACCCTGCAAGAGCCAGCATACAAAAAGCAAGAATACAGGCAAAGCCTTTGCGAAAATGTATCATTTCAATACTCCAATCTCCCAAAAAGGACTTCTCAAAAGGATCGGACAGTATGCTGCCTGAGAGGAAGAATGCTGTCCGGTCAAATCATATTTTATTATAAATTATCGAAGTGAATCAGTTGTGAACAAGCATACGGAATTCCGTAAATATCCGCCGGATTACTGCAGAACGTCATCGTCACCCATGCCCATGCTTTCCATCAGCCTGGCATTGAATTCCTCGGCAGTGTTGTAACCCATCTTCTTCTGACGGTTGTTCATAGCGGCAATTTCAAAAATAATCGCCAGGTTACGACCGGGCTTTACGGGAATGGTGGTTGTCGGAATCTTGATTCCCATAATATCCGTATATTCGGTTTCCAGACCGAGCCGGTCGTACATTTTTCCCTGTACCCATGGTTCCAGATTGATGATCATATCCACTTTTTCCGTAGCCTTGACAGAACCCATACCGAAAAGGCGGCGTACGTCCACAATACCGATACCGCGAAGTTCAATATAGTATTTGATCAGCTCAGGCGAACTGCCGACGATGGTTTTGGCAGACACACGGCGCAGTTCCACCGCATCATCCGCAATCAGACGGTGACCGCGCTTGATCAGCTCAATAGCGGTTTCACTCTTGCCGACACCGCTGTCACCGGTAATAAGAATACCTTCACCGTAAACCTCCACCAGAACGCCGTGACGGGTGATCTGAGGTGCCAGCTGAACATGAAGATACGCAATCAGAGCCGCCATAAAGTCACTTGTGTTATCCTTGGAAACCAGAAGCGGTACTTCAAAGTAGGAAGCCAGCTCCACCATGATTTCATCCGGCTGGATTTTGTGGGCAAAAACAATCGCAATAGGATTTTTCTGCAGGAAAGCGGAGATCCGTTCGCGCCGCACATCTTCCGGCATTTTTTTGAGGAACATGGATTCAGCGTTGCCGATGATCTGAATCCGCTTGGGGTCAAAATGATCAAAGAAACCGGATAAAGCAAGTCCCGGTCTGTTAACGTCGGAACAGCTGATCATGATTCTTGCGGGATCATCGGGTGTATATACCACCGTCAGCTCGGTTTCATTGATGATTTTCTGAAGATCCACACGGGAAGTAAAATCGTCCATACTTATACCATTCTGCACCGGAGATGCAAACCTTATCTAACAAATTCACTGCCCCGGAAAGACAAAACCGGGACAAATATCCATTATGAAAATTATACCATACATTCCATGGGTTTTCAAGAGCATTTAACAAATTCTGTACCATAAGGTGCAAACCCGAAGGGAAGAAAAGGACGTTTCGGAAAAAATGGGGCGGTTTTGTATCTTTTTGCAGATAGGAGAGGGATTGTATGGAGAATTTATGTGTAAAGGATAGATTAATGTGAACACTATGGACGGGTTATTGAATTTTTATGGGAGCTGTGCTATAATGTTTTTGTGACAGAAGGCAATCGTATTGTGCCGAAAACAGCCATGCGCTGCCATATGCCATAATTATACGGAAATATTCCATACAGAGTAGATTTTCGGGCGTCAAGTGCCGGCGAGACGGGGAGTTGTTCGTCGGACGAAAGCAGACAAAACTGCTGCGGTCCGAATTTCGCATCCCGCTGTTTCATTCTAAAGAGACAATCCTCTCATAAATGTTTAGCGGTCGCATAACGGAAGCTATCCGTATCACATTTTTTGGGAGGTTTTATGCATTTGAAAAAACGGTATCTGAATCCGGGCACTTTGTGCGTATGTGCAATGCTCATCGCCATGGAAGTCGTATTGAACAGGTTCTGTTCCATTAATACGATGGGACTGAAAATCGGCTTTTCCTTTGTTCCGCCGGTAGCTGCCGCAATGCTGTACGGTCCTGTCGTCAGCGGAATCGTGTACGGTATGGGGGATTTCATCGGAGCAATCCTGTTTCCGATCGGACCCTACCATCCGGGATTTACCCTGTGCGCCGTACTGATGGGCGTCATCTACGGCTTGTTTCTCCACCGCAGTGAAGAGAATACCGGCAAACCCTTTTCCTTCACAAACATCCGCTTTTTCCCCAATATGCTTGTCCCCACCCTTGTCAACACACTGTTTCTCGGGTTGGTCGTAAATACGTATTGGGTCAGTATGCTGTACGGCAAAAAGACTTATTGGGGATGGTTTGTCTACCGTCTGCCGGAGTATGCCATCCTGATACCGGTCATTCTGGTACTGCTGCCAATACTCCTGCGCCTGACGGATATGCTGCGGAAAACCAGACTGATAGACGGTAAGAAAACAGGCAAGACCGGACATTGATCGGAGGAATTGACATGAACTACGAAGAAGCCATGCAATATATTCACTCCATAAGCTGGTCGGGCAGCCGTCCGGGACTGGAGCGGATCGGGGAACTTTGCGAAAAAATGCACCACCCCGAAGACAAACTGAAATTTATCCATGTAGCAGGAACCAACGGAAAAGGTTCGTTCTGCTGTATGCTGTCCCATATCCTGACTGCCGCCGGCTATAAAACCGGTCTGTTCACCTCACCGTATATCGAGACATTCAATGAACGGATGCAGATCGATGGCAGCAATATCGAAAACGATGAACTGGCGGAAATTACGGAATACGTGAAACAGTTTGCCGACACAATGGCGGATCCGCCCACAGAATTTGAACTGATCACAGCGGTAGCTTTTGAATATTTCAGCCGCCGTGCGTGTGATTATGTGGTACTGGAAGCCGGACTCGGCGGACGACTGGATTCCACAAATATTATAAAACAGGCAGTCCTGTCCGTCATCACAGGCATTGACTTCGACCACACAGCAATTCTGGGCGAAACAACAGCCGAAATCGCCCGTGAAAAGGCAGGCATTTTGAAACCCGGCACACAAGTATTGTTCGGCGAAGGAAATGATGAAGCGGAAGCGGTTATCCGCGAAACCTGCTGCCGTGTTGTAGGCGAAAACGCATGGCACCGCACAGACTACAGCCGTATTGCCGATGTAAGCACCACACTGGACGGCACAGTATTTAACTTCAGCCCATGGAACCATGTAAAAATGCATATGCTGGGTCTGTATCAGCTGAAAAATTGCGCCAACGTACTCACAGCCGTAGAGATTCTGCGGGAGACCGGTATAGACCTGCCCGATGCAAGCGTATACGAAGGGATTGCCGCAGCTCACTGGAAAGCCAGATTTGAAAAGCTTTCGGAAGATCCCCTTGTCCTGTTCGACGGTGCCCACAATCCACAGGGTATAAACGCCGCCGCCGAAAATATCCGCAGATACCTGATCAATCCGGGAATCTGCGAAAAAGTAACGCTTGTTATGGGTGTACTGCGGGACAAGGATTACCCATCCATGATCGCAGCTCTCGCTCCCCTTTGTGACTCTGTGGTAACCATAACGCCTCCCAATCCCAGAGCATTGCCTGCCCTGGAAACCGCCGCAGCTTTCCAATCCCACGGCGTAACAGCGGAAGGCGCGGACACATTGGCAGATGGAGTGGAAAAAGCATACAGACTGGCAGAAAAGAATAATAAACCGCTTGTAATATTAGGATCATTGTATATTTATAGTGAAGTGAAGGAGGCACTGGGTCGTCTTCTCCACTGATGAGGTATAGTAGGAGGAAGATAAAATGACTGGCCGTTTGCCCATATTCCGGTATTTAACCATAATACTTCTGGTTTTCCCGATGACCGCCTGCAGTGCATTTAACGACTGGCTCGATAAACTGGGTTTTGATACCCACGATTATTCTGGAGAAAGCGTTACCGGAATCTGCGAAACGGACGGGGAAACAGCAGCCATGCTCACGGATATGCTGGACATACTGGTATCTTCTTCCACAGGACTGCAGGAATTTACCAAAATGAAGGATGCAATATCCCTGTACCGTGACGCAGTCCTGACACATATGCTGGAGACAGAATACGCCAGATACTCCGGCAATCAGACCTTGATCGAAAAAGCCTCCAAGGAATACCCGGAATATCAGATCACCCAGATCATCCCGGCAGCCGATTTTGAAGCCACCATGTATCAGTACTTCGGCGGAAGCGTCAAGATCAGCCATAAAGACGGACAGGTATTCCGTTATCTGCGAAAAGTGGATGCCTATATCTCTCCCGTTGCTCCAAGCGGCAGTGAATGCGGGATCATCCTGAACACCATAGAAGAAACCGAAAATACCTACCGTGTCTATTTTACCATTACTGCCGGTGAGAATATGACCAAAGAATACTTTGCACTGATCATCAAGCGGGAAGACGGAACCCATTATTTCAAACAGATCACCACATATGCCGCCGAAACAGAAAGCCGGGCGGCATAAAAACAGAAAAAGAAAGAGAGAAATCAGACCGACATTTGATTTCTCTCTTTTTTGTTTGCCAAAATATTACTTTTTCAGAACGGCAGCCGCATCGGGATTTTCCGTTTCCAGACGGGCAAGAAGCTGTTCTTTCTTTTTCTTCCGGTGAAGAACCGGTATAACAATCGCCGCAGCAATGGCAAGCACCAGGACAGCCAGACAAACATAGTCCCATGCACCGTTCACATCCTCACCGAAAATTGCACTGGGACGTGCAGGCTTGTAGGTGGACTTACCGCTGATCACATACTGTCCGTCATACTCCGCAATATCCGCGCCGTCCGCTTTCAGAGCAATGGAAGAAACACTCAGCTTGGGGGCAGAGAAAGCAGGTCTTGTACAGGTAAGATCCAGATCCACACCTCTGACTTCCAGAATGTGGGTAGCGTCCACAGCATTGTCAGCAGTGAACTTTCCGCCCAGCAGATGAACGATCCGTCCGCTGACAGCAGCACCATCTGCGTTATCCACAGAAATCGTCATGGAACCGTCCACAAAGGAAAAGTCGGAAGCCGTGGAGAAGACACCGTAATCACCGGCGTGAATTTCATAAGTACCGTCCAGAAGGCGGATTTTCTGTGTGCCGTCTTCGGAATACAGATACATCCCGATCTCACCGGCTTCAAGAATCAGTTTTCCGTTTCCCTTGAAGGTAACAGTACCGGCACAGGAAAGGGCATACTTGTCAGCTCTGATGTAGTTTTCTCCGGAGAGAATAACCGTACATGCCTTGGGCAGACGCAGACCGTAGTCATCCGTCGTCACCAGATGGAGACCGTTCAGCGTCAGTGTGTCATCACGATTCTGCCAGTTGTAACCGGGACCAACCATATTTTTCTTTGCCTGCGCAATGTCCAGCGTGCTGTCAACCACCTGACTGTTGAAAGCCAGTGCAGGAACGGAGCAGACAAAAAGGGCGGACAGTGCAAGACAGAGCATCAAAATTCGTTTCAAAAAAGGATTTCGTTTCATAAAAAGTAAAGGCCTTTCCTTTGAAATTCAGGATTACGTATATTGTACCACAGTGTACCGGAAAATGCAAGACAGATACAGCTTATTTCGCTTTTGTTGCCTGCTCTGTATCGCGTTTTTCCAGAAGGAACATACACCGCAGAATCAGCGCATTGGCAAAACCCAGTATCAGAATACAAATGTTCAGTGCCACCTGCTCGTTGGCTGCCATCAAACTACAGAACGGTGCAATCAGAAGCATCGCGGCTGAACAGCAGAGGGAACAGCAATAGCGGGTGATACGGGCATTTCTGGAACGGAATTTCTTATCCCATCTGGCGGACAGAGCGCTGAAGCAGGTGAGAAACAGAAAAATCACCAGAGGATAACCGGAAAGCTCCAGAAAAACCTTCAGAGCATTCCAAGCCCAATCCACATAGTCAGAATCCATCCCAGCCGCCGAAAGCCGGAAATACAGATACCCGAACACAGCAGGATACAGAACCACACCGGTCAGAAACATAACAAGATTCCCCAGAAATACAGTTTTCGGCGGTATCTTGCCGGATCTGAAGGTAAACCAAACCAGAACCGCCAGAAACAGTACAGCAAATATCGTGTAAATCATTCGATTATAATATCCTCTAACTTACGCTTGGGCACAAAATGCAGATTGTGCTTGTCTCTGTAATAGGTGGTATCCCCGTCCTTCTTTGCTTCCGCAAGGATAATGGTTTCATCGGGAGAAGGCGCACCGAGAGCGATCATCAGGACAGGCTCCATTCTTTCCGGAATCCGGAGAACCTCACCGACTCTTTCCGCATCAAAAGAACCGATGCAGCAGCCAA
This sequence comes from Clostridia bacterium, assembly GCA_017467815.1. GTDB lineage: Bacteria > Bacillota > Clostridia > Oscillospirales > CAG-272 > UMGS1696. Next base: position 5,687 of record JAFUKI010000168.1, on the reverse strand, counting down.
CATAACCGTCCTCCACCGCAGAAAGCAGGAGAGTCATAGCGGCAATACCCAGATCCACCTTGGAAGCAGAACTGTCGGGGAAAACGGAGGTGTCATGACAGATCACTACAAAAGCGGTAGGATGGTGACCCTCCGGCGGAAGCTGAAAATCCGGAAGTGCAGCAGCCCAACGGGTCAGAGGAAGCACCTTTTCCGCACCCTTCTGATCCAGCACCTTGTATTTCAGCGGCTGCCGGTTGCTTGCAGAAGGGGCAAGACGGGCATTGTCGATCCAGTTCAGAATTTTTTCTTTCGGTACCGGCATGGATTCATCAAAACTCCGGTAACTGCGATTTTCATAAATCAGTTCGCGCAACATAATATTTCTCCTAAAATTTTTGTTTCAGTATAGCAGATCAGGAAAGAAATTTCCAGCTGTATATTTTAAATTTTTATAACACCGCAGATTACTTCGTGTATTTTTCCACAATACCGCGCAGAACCTTTACCGCAGTGTCCATCCCCTCCACAGTCACATGTTCATAGGGACCGTGGAATGCATAACCGCCGGTACCGAGGTTGGGACAGGGCAGACCCATAAAGGACAAACGTGCGCCGTCCGTACCGCCGCGAATGGGCGAATGAGAGGGTTCCATACCAAGTCCGCGGATCACAGCATCAGCATTTTCCACCAGATGATAATTCTTCTCAATGATCTCAGCCATATTCCGGTACTGTTCCGTGATCGTCAGAACCACTGTACCCTCACCGTATTTTTCATTCATGGTTTTTGCAATATGCTTCAGGGTCTTCAAACGGGAAGCAAACATGGCGGCATCATGATCACGGATAATATAAGAAAGCTTCGCCGTTTCCACTGTACCCGACATACCTACCAGATGATAGAATCCCTCGTACATTTCCGTTTTTGCAGGAATATCACATCCGGGCAGAAGGGAATTGATCTCCATTGCCAGGAGACTGGCATTCACCATAGCATTTTTCGCACTGCCGGGATGAATATTGACACCGTTTACCACAAACTCCGCACCGGCAGCATTGAAATTCTCAAAAACGATCTCATTTTCCTCACCGCCGTCCACCGTATAGGCAAAATCAGCAGCAAACGCTTCCAGATCAAAGGAATCGGCGGAAGAACCGATTTCTTCATCCGGCGTAAATCCGATGGACAACGCAGGATGGGGAAGATCATTTTCCAGAATTTCCTCGCACATGGTCAGAATTTCCGCAATACCAGCCTTATCATCACAGCCGAGCAGAGTGGTTCCGTCTGCCGTAATCAGGGTACGCCCCTTCAGAGATTTCAAGTGGGGGAATACAGCAGGAGAAAGCACCTTTCCGCAGCCGATTTCCAGCGCTTCACCGTCATAATCCGGATGCAGAACGGGATTGACATTTTCTCCATGATAATCGGGGGAAGTGTCCATGTGGGCAATGAACCCCAGTCGAACCGTACTGGCGCAATCCTTCGCCGGAATATGTCCGTATACATATCCCTTATCATCCATAAACGCATCCGCAATTCCAAGCTGACGCATTTCCTCCACGAGAATCTTTCCCAGATTTTTCTGACGCATCGTGGAAGGAACCGTATCGGATTCCGGATCGCTGGTGGTGTAAACCTTGACATATTGTAAAAATCTTTCGTAAGCTCTCACGTTTATACCTCTCAATCTGGTAATTGTTTCTAACATAATACAGCATAATATCCGGGAAGTCAAGACAAGAAAGGTAAATTTATTATTATAACTGTATCCGTTCAGCGACAGTATCGTGTGAATCCGTAAATAAAATTGAAAAAAACGGAAAAACTATTGAAAAATCCGGAAAAATCATATACAATACAAAGAAGAAGATTAAATCAAACCACATAAGGAGATTCAAAAAATGAAATTGGAAAAAATCGGTCTTCAGTTATATACGATCCGCGACTATATGAACAGTGCGGAACAAATCAGAACCAGCTTCCGCAAGCTGAAAGAACTGGGTTATGATGTTGTACAGACCGCAGGATGCGCCATTCCGTATGCCGAATTCGGACAGATCGCAAAGGAAGAAGGCCTTGAAATCTGCGGTACACACGACGATTTTGACCTGATGGTGAAGGATACCGAAAAAGCTCTGGAAAACCACCGTTACCTTGGTACAACCAATATGGGTGTGGGCGGATTCTGGCCCGACAGCATCAAAGAAATCGAGGATTTCATCAATAACGCGAATACTGTTGCCGGAAAAATCAGAGAGCAGGGTTTCAAATTTACATATCATAATCACGATCAGGAATTCATCCGTTATGAAAACGGAAAGAGAATGATGGATATGTTGATCGACGGATTGGATGCGAGAAACACAACCTTTGTACTGGATACATACTGGGTACAGTATGGCGGCGGAGACATTTACGAATGGATCAGAAAACTCGCCGGCCGCATTGATATTCTGCATCTGAAGGATATGGCAGCAGGCAGACAGGAGCCGTATATCACTGAAGTCGGTAACGGCAACCTGAACTGGGAACGTATTCTGGAAACTGCCAAAGAAGTCGGTGTAAAATATTACATTGTAGAACAGGACCAGTGGCCGGGCGATCCCTTCGACTCTGTTGCACGTTCTTCTGAATATCTGCATAAGCACTTCATGTAATGAACGAAAAACACGAACATCGGGTGAAGAAAATGACAGTACCATTTTGTAAAAACGATGCTGCCTTAACCCGTTCCATGCTGTATTACATTCAATCGAACAAAAGAGGAAAAGAAAAATGGAAAAAAGAGTACTGAGAAGCTACGCAAAACTGATTGCACAGAAGGGCGTAAACATCCAGAAGGGACAGGAAGTTATCATCCGCGCCGAACTGGACCAGCCTGAATTTGTCGAAGTTCTGGTACAGGAATGCTATAAGGCAGGCGCACTTTCTGTAGAAGTGGAATGGAGCCATCAGCCCCTGACCAAGTATCATACCAGATACAGAAGCCAGAAGACCATGAACCGTATGCGCGACTGGGAAATCCAGAAAATGCAGCATAACGCCAAGGTATTGCCCTGTATGATCTACCTGACCTCCGAAGACCCCGACGGACTGAAGGGCATCAACAATACCAAGCTGATGAAAGCAAGACAGGCAAAATACCCGATCATCAAGCCTATCCGCGAAGAAATGGACAATAAATACCAATGGTGTATCGCAGGCGTACCCGGCAGGGCATGGGCGAAAAAGGTGTTCCCGAAAATGATCGCAAGCACCGCCGAAAAAGAACTGTGGAAAGCCATCCTGAGCACATCCCGTGTCGACGACGATCCCATGGCAGCCTGGGACGCACACAATGCGGATCTGAAGAAAAAGTACACCTACCTGAACGACCTGAAGGTAGAAAAACTCCACTATAAGTCCGCAAACGGTACCGATTTCACCGTAGGTATGAACCCCGAATGCGAATTCCACGGCGGCGGAGACACCACACTGGGCGGCGTGTATTTCAACCCCAATATTCCTTCCGAAGAGATCTTCACCTCTCCCATGAAGGGTCAGGCAGAAGGTATCGTATATTCCACAAAACCCCTGTCCTATAACGGCGAACTTATCGAAAACTTCAGCGTAAGATTTGAAGGCGGTAAAGCCGTTGAAGTCAAGGCGGAAAAAGGACAGAAGCTGCTGGAAGAAATGATTTCCATGGACGAAGGTGCGGCATATCTGGGTGAAGTAGCCCTTGTTTCCTACGACAGTCCCGTAAATCAGACCGGCATTCTGTTCTACAATACCCTGTATGATGAAAATGCCTGCTGTCATCTGGCATTCGGTGCCGGTTTCAATGAATGCCTGAAGGGATTTGAAAACCTCACCTATGAACAGTGCAAAGAAAAGGGCGTAAACGATTCCATGATTCATGTGGACTTTATGATCGGTTCCCGTGACCTGACAATCGACGCATACACCACCGACGGTAAGACGATCCGTATCTTCGAAAACGGAACCTGGGCTATCTGAGGGAATGTGTAGGGGTACCTGAGAGGGAATTGCATACAAATTGTAAAGAGACCATGGCGAAAATCCAAGGATATTTACAATAACCATGCAGATTCTTCCCGGAGTTTGTGGTATACTGTAAACGTAATCAAGGTACCAATTATACTGAACAAGGAGAGGATCCGAATTGAAGGATAAATTGATGATGGGCGGCAAAGAGCCGAACACCAACGAAATACTGCCCGACCAGACCCTTGCATTGTTTGGGGATTATCGGAAGCTTCTGGAGATGGATCATTTATACAATGCCGCTATCCGAGAAATGCAGGTAAAGCTGGAAACACTGAATGATGAATTCAAAGTAAAATACGAAAGAAGCCCGATCCACCACATTGAAAGCAGACTGAAAAGCAAAGCCAGCATAATTAAAAAACTGGTTGCGCGGAAATCGGAAGTGTCCATTGAATCCGCCAAGCAGAATCTGAACGATATTGCCGGCATACGGGTGGTCTGCTGCTACATAGATGACGTATACAGCGTTGCGGATATGCTTCTGCGCCAGTCCGACCTGAAACTGATCAAACGTCAGGATTACATCGAAACCCCGAACTACAACGGTTACCGCAGTCTGCATCTGGATATACAGCTTCCCATATTTCTGTCCGATAAAACGGAATACGTAAATATCGAAGTTCAGCTACGTACGGTGGCAATGGACTTCTGGGCAAGCCTGGAGCATGACCTGCGTTATAAAAGCGGCAAGGATACACCCGAGGAAATTAACCTGGAAATGCATATCTGCGCAGATGAGATCGCAGAGATCGACAGACGGATGCAGGATATGTACAAGCGCATCCAGCAGCTGTAAAAGTATAATAACAACAAAAAGGAGATACTTCGAAATGAAGTATCTCTTTCTTGGTTGTTGATTTTTGTATTTTTAAATGCCGGGGTAAAACTGTCCGGGTCAGTCGGCGACCGGGACAAATAAAGAGTTCAGATTAGTCGCTGATATAGGGCAGCAGAGCAACGTGGCGGGCACGCTTGATAGCTGTGGTCAGCTGTCTCTGATGCTTAGCGCAGGTGCCGGAAATACGGCGGGGCAGGATCTTCGCTCTTTCGGAAACGAACTTCCGCAGGCGGTTGGTATCCTTATAGTCGATTTCGGTTACGCCGTCAGCACAGAAAGCACAAACCTTTTTTCTTCTCTTGTTGGGGCGCATTGCGGGTCTTGCGGAAGAAGATTCAGTTCTCTCAGCGGGAGCAGCTGCTTCTTCGGTTACAACTTCATTCTTTTCGATATCCATTGCTTATGAAAACCTCCTGTTAATTTTGTGTTGGATTCCCTTGGGACGAGCGTCAGAACGGCAGTTCTTCGTCGTCTGCGATCTCTTCAAATTTTGGTGCAGCTGCGCCCAAACCACCATTAGCGGCAGGAGCAGATGCGGAACTGTAGGGCGCGTAGGTATCGGGCATATACGGACTCTGACCAGCCTGGGGAGCATAGGATGCAGCCTGCTGAACAGCCAGAGGACTTTCGCTCTTTGCGTCAACGAAGAATGCTTCATCCGCAATGATCTCGGTAACAAAGCGCTTCATGCCCTGCTGATCGGTCCAGGATCTTGTCTGGAGAGAACCGACTACACAGATGGAGCTTGCCTTGCGGAAATAGCGGGTAATGAATTCAGCGGTTGCACGCCAAGCGGTTACATTAAAGAAGTCT
>JAFUKI010000167.1 GCA_017467815.1 Clostridia bacterium | reverse complement strand
TGCAGTGTGGAAGCGCTGGACCTGCAGCTGGGCAGAATTCTTGCGGCTGTGGACAAGGCAGGTGCTGTAGCGCTGATCACCGCTGACCACGGCAATGCGGATGAAATGGCGGAAACCGACAAGAAGACCGGCGAAATCAAGCGCAACAAGGACGGTTCTCCCAAGGCAAAGACCAGCCACACCCTGAACAAGGTTCCCTGCATCATCTATGACAATGTAACCAAGGATGCATACACTGTTAAGGAAGACGACGGTCACTTCGGTCTGTCCTCCGTTGCCGGTACTGTTGTAAACCTGCTGGGTTACAACAAGCCCGAAATGTGGGACGACAGCCTGATCGAACTGAAGTAATTTCATAAAACCATCAAATCGAATACCATCATTGGATACCGGCGATTTTTCAGTCCGCCGGTATTCCTTTGATATGGGGAGTAGTGTGAAAATACAGGAATCGAAAACGTAAGTATAGCTGTTTCACACTTCTTGTATTGGTTCGTCGCATGAATACGACAGATGGAGGATATTATGTTTTATCGAGACGGTATTTTGTTTCGTTCGGATTTGCTTACGGGAAGCCGTATCCGTCATGGTTTTTCCACCAGAGAAGGCGGTGTCAGCGTATTTCCCCATACCCGTTCCATGAATCTCGGTCACGGACTGGGAGACAGTCAGGAAATCGTGTATCAGAACGCGGATATTTTTGCCAAAACCCTGTCCGACGGTATATACGGGGCAGAATCCGTGGTGATCACATCCCAGATTCATTCCGCCAAAGTACGGTTTCTCTCTGCCGCAAACTGCGGTGAAGGTACCGTTCTGCCGGTGGGAGAATCCTGTGACGGTTTTGTTACGGACTGTCCGGGAGTCATGCCCATTGTACGTACCGCTGACTGCACGCCGATCCTGCTGGCAGGCAGTACCGGTGACGGCAGACCCGTGATCGGTGCAGTTCATGCCGGGTGGAAAGGCAGTGCTGCCGGTATTGCGGCTGTGGCTGTAGGGTATATGACGGAGCTGGGGGCTGAGCTGTCCACCATCCGTGTGGCTGTCGGGGCGCATATTGAAGTATGCTGCTATGAAGTGGGTGCGGATATGGTGGAACAGGTTGCCGCAACCGCCGGAGCTGACTTCGCCGGAAAATTCTGCACACCCCGCGGCAAAAATGGGGCAGGCGAGGAAAAATTCACCGCCGATCTGACCGGCATGAACTGCTTCCATCTGCAATACTGCGGTATTTCTCCGGAACAGATCGACATTTCCAGCGAATGTACCATGTGTCATCCCGACCTGTACCATTCCCACAGAGCCACCGGCGGAAAGCGTGGTACAATGGGTGCCGGGATCGTGATTATGCCGGAAATGTAATCCAATCTTTTCCGGTAATACCTGCCCAAACCGGGTATTTGGTAAATTTCACCGATGTTTTCGGAAAAAATCACACAAATATCACACAAAACAGCGCACCGGACACTGTTGTTCATATTTTATTTATAAATATATGCTATACTTTTATGGAGCCGGGTAAAACCGCATTTGTCCCTCTCCCGGTTCTTGCAACACGAAAAATCCAAAATAGGAGACGTTCATCCATATGATCGAAATCAGCAATCTGGTGAAAAACTACGGCTCTAAGTTTGCCGTTGATGACATCAGCTTTAAAGTGGGCAAGGGTGAGATCGTCGGCTTCCTCGGTCCCAACGGCGCCGGTAAATCCACGACCATGAACATCCTGACAGGCTACCTGTCTTCCACCTCCGGCACTGCCAAAGTCGGCGGTATCGATATTTTAGAAAACCCCTACGAAGCCAAAAAACTGATCGGTTTTCTTCCCGAGCAGCCCCCCGTATACCCGGATATGACCGTCAATGAATATCTGAATTTCGTATACGAGATCAAGCGCTGCAAGCTTCACAGAGAAAAGCATCTGGCAGAGATCCGTCAGGTTACCAAAATAGAGGATGTAAAAACCCGTCTGATCAAGAATCTGTCCAAGGGTTACCGTCAGCGTGTGGGCATCGCACAGGCACTGGTGGGCAATCCGCCGATAATCATTTTCGACGAACCCACCGTAGGTCTTGACCCCAAACAGATCATTGAGATCCGCAACCTGATCCGTAATCTCGGTCAGACCCACACCGTAATCCTCTCCACCCATATTCTCACCGAAGTACAGGCTGTATGCGATCGTATCATTATTATCAATGAAGGTAAGATTATTGCAGATGAACGCACGGAGAATATTACAAAAGTAGTGGAAGAAAACCGTCGGTACAGCGTGAAGATCTGCGGTCCTCAGAGAGATGTGCTTTCCGCCATCAGGGAAATCCCCGGTGTTGTTTACGCGGAGATCACGGGAGAGAGAGAACTGGACAGCTACACCTTCCATGTGGAAGCGGAAAAAGGGCTGGACATCCGTAAACCTCTTTTCCACGCCATGAGTCAGAGAAACTGGCCGATCATCGGTCTGGAACCCATCGGTATGAATCTGGAAGAAGTGTTCGTGAAGATCATGGACGCCGATCTTGCCAGAAAAAAAGCCTGATTTTTCCCATGCAATTTCATAAGAAAGAGAGTCTTTTGTAATGTTCGCGATTTATAAAAAAGAAATGCGCACATATTTCACCACCCCTCTCGGATATGTGTTCATCGCCGTGTTCCTGGCTGTATCCGGTTTTCTGTTTGCTGTCAGCACCATGCAGCTCCAGACTTCCGATATTTCCGGCTATTTCCAGATGATGATCTTCGGCTATATTGTTATCCTTCCCCTGCTGACCATGCGCTCCTTTGCGGAAGAACGCCGCACCAAAACCGAGCAGATCCTTATGACCTCTCCGGTTTCCATCACAGGCATGGTCATGGCAAAATTCCTCGCTGCTTTTACCATGTTTTTTGCCACCGTACTTGTCAGCTGCCTGTACTACATCCCGCTGACCGGTTATACGGAATACCCCAATTACGGTAAGGCTGCCGGCTGCTTCATCGCCATGCTGCTGATCGGTATGTGCTTTATCGCCGTTGGTATTTTCGTATCCACCCTTACCGAAAGTCCTGTAACCGCTTCCATCGGCACTATGGGTATTCTGATCGGTTTTGCCGGTGCTGCTTTGTTCAACGGGCTGATCGATTCTTATGTTATCCGTTATATTCTGAGCTGGATCTCCGTTTACAGCCGCTATGTAAACTTTACCTACGGTATGTTCGATATTGCGGCGACGGTTTACTACATATCCATCACGGCGATCTTCCTTTTCCTTGCCATCCGCATCTACGAAAGAAGACGGTATGCGTAAGTCTTACAGAACAAAGCTTTAATAAATTGCACGAAAGGATGCGGAATCCCGTGCTTATGCTGTCCGTACACAGGTCATAAGCCACGGAAACCGCCAGCGGTTATGAGAAACAGTTTTTACCAAACCCGAAAATTCAAATACGGCACCGCAGCAACCGCTTTTACCATTGCGTTCATTGCGATCGTCGTAATCTTCAATATTATATTCAGTGCCCTTTCTTCCAAGTATATGTGGTATGTGGATATGACCACCGACAAGGTATTCTCCCTGTCCGATGAAGCCAAGGATATTCTGTCCGATATCACGGACGATGTATACATCTACTTCGCTTCCGAACCGGACGTACTGATGAACGGTACCAACTCCTCCTTCATGCGTTATGTGTATACCACTGCCCTGCAGCTGGATGAGAACTTCCCCAATATCCATGTGGAATGTGTGGATGTATTCAAAAATCCCTCCTTCTTCCGTGACTTCTACACCACTGCGGCTACCGATATCGACTCCGACTCCGTAGTTCTGGTCAGCGGCAAAGAAGTACGTGTTTACGCGCTGGAAGCCTTCTTCATGTATGATGAAGAAACCCAGGAATACTGGGCATACAACGGCGAAAAGAAGCTGCTGTCCGGTATCATGCAGGTAACCCAGACCGAAACCCCCATCGTCAGCTTCACCATGCAGCACGGCGAAGATCTGGAGTCCGCTGCGAATCTGATGAATGTATTCGCGGAAAACGGTTTTGCGGTTGAAGGGGTTGACCTTTCCACCACGGAACTCAGCGATGACTGCCGTATTCTGGTCATCTACAACCCCAAGTACGACTTCATCGGCAGCGAGGCTGAAGGGGATTCCTACAATGAAATCCAGAAGATCGACGACTTCCTTGACGAATACGGCTGTCTCCTGGTGTACTGTGATCCCGAATATGTGGACAACCTGACCAACCTGAATGAATTCCTGGAAGAATGGGGTATTTCCTACGTCAGCAACGCCTACATCCGCGACAAGGAACACGCCCTGTCCGTTGACGGTTATACCGTTATCACCGAGTATCAGTCCGGCTCCGCTCTTGCAAGCATCTATGATGATCTGTCCGCACTGACCACTCCCCCGAAGACCATCATCCGCAAGGCTATGCCCATTGAGATCCTGTGGGAATCCGGCGGCGGTCTTTCCGGCTCCCGCAACGTAGTATCCATTCTGAAGTCCTACGACACCTCTGAGCTGGTTGTGAACGGTATGGTTCAGGAAACCGGTGCTTACAATGTTATGACCCTGTCCTGCGAAACCCGTGTTATTGACAGCGAACACTATTATTCCTACGTCATCGCAGCAGGTTCTCCCACTTTTGCCAACGGTTCCTATCTGAACAGCAACGCTTATGCCAACGAGGATGTTCTCAGTGCTTCCATGAAGGCTGCCGGCAGAGAAACCGTACTTGCCGTACTGAACTTCAAGCCTCTGGATGACGACAGCATCACCGTCACCACAGCGGTTGCCAACAACTGGACCGTTGCCATGACTCTCGTTATTCCCGCCATCGTTGCCCTCATCGGTATCGTGGTGATCATCAGGAGAAAACACGCATGAAGATCAAACAGCAAAAAGCTATAGCCATTGTACTGGGGATCCTGTTCATTGCCCTGCTGGTGATTTACTTCGCGGTGATCGCTCCCCTGCTGTCCGACGGAGATGACACTGTCGTTCCCCTGGAAACCCTCGAAGGGGAAGCAGTAGGTACCAACAACAGATATCTCCTGTTCCCCCAGACAGAGCGTTCCGGAATTCAGTCCGTTGAAGTACACAATGAATACGGTACCTACACCTTCTACAGAGACGCATCCGACAACTTCCAGCTGAAAGGGTTCGAGGGTATGTCCTACAATCAGGAACTGTTCGCTTCCTTTGTGGTATCTGCCGGAAACACGCTGGCGATGATGAAGGTAACGGACAACGCCACCCCCGAACAGATGAAAGAATACGGTCTGGACAATCCTCAGGCATACTGGATCCTGACCACAACCACCGGTGAAGTACATCAGGTCAACGTCGGTGACATTCTGGTAACGGAAGGCGGTTACTATTGCTCCTACGAAGGCAGGGATTCCGTATACATCCTCGCTACCACCCTCGCAGACACCATTCTGCAGCCTGTGGAAAAGCTGATCACTCCTCTGCTGACTGCCGGCATGAGCCAGAACGACTATTTCTATGCGGAAAACTTCATGGTTTACCACGGAGAAGAACTGTTTGTTCGGCTGACCAACAAAGAGCCGGAAGAAATGTCCAACCCCAATGCCATCATTGAACCCAAGATGACCTATCCCGCCGGTTATGAACCCAAAACAGATATGTACTACGGTATTCTGTACAATTTCATTTCTATGACCGGTACGGAAACCGTAAAGATCGGTACCGATGAAGCCATTCTGAGGGAATACGGTCTGTACGAACCGGCTTACACCATCGCGTACAACTTCAACGATTATGTTTTCTTCGTATTTGTTTCGGAGAAGCAGGAAGACGGCACGTATTATGCAACCTCCAACCTGTACAACTTCCAGCTGATCGCCAAAGTCGGCAGTGATATGCTCGGTTTCGTGGACTACGATCTCTTCTCCTGGATCTCCGACTATCCCTTCCAGCCGAATATTCAGAATGTGGCTTCCATGCAGATCACCTCCGGGGATAAAGCAACGGATGTAAACTTCAAGCTGACCCACAGCAAGGACAGTGACGGTAATCCGGCTCTGGAAGTGAACAGCCGCACCGCTGACGGGCAGACCGGGTACATCAGCAATGATTATGTCTACAATTTCAGACAGTTCTACAAAACCCTGCTGTCCATTCAGCTTCATGAAGAAGAACAGCCGATGACCGAGGATAGGATCGCGGAGATCACGGGCGATGAAGACAATCTGCGGCTGACCTTTACCTACACCACCCTGACCGGCGAAGAAGTAGTATTCAAGTTCTACCAGTACTCCACACGCCGTGCTTTTGTCACCATCAAAGATGTGGGCGAATTCTACGTATAAGTGGATCTGGTGGATAAGATCATCAGCGATACG